>JACUUK010000006.1 GCA_014859315.1 Candidatus Aminicenantota bacterium | reverse complement strand
CCGTCGCCGCACTTCTCAATTAGGTCAGAGGTTTCCCTCATCACGGAAATAGAGACCCTTACCAATAATATTGATTTAATGTATATAATTATATAATAATGTAGAAGATACTTAATTCTGAGGTAATGTGTAACAAGTGAAAAATATAATAAAAAAGGAAAGAAAATGGATGTTTCTATCAAGCAGGTAACCAGTCGCAAGGACTTAAAAACTTTTATTTATCTTCCAGAGAAGATTCATGTAGGGCATAAAAATTGGGTCCCTCCTCTATATATTGATGAGTGGAAGTATTTTAACGCGAAAAAGAACAAAGCTTTCGCTTACTGCGATACTATTTTATTGCTTGCTTATAGAGGGAAGAAAGCAGTTGGCCGTATAATGGGCATAATCAATAGCCGGTACAATGAATTCCGGAAGGAAAAAACCGCGCGTTTTGGTTTCTTGGAAACATGGGAAGATGAAGAGGTTATCAAGGCATTATTAACCCATGTTGAGGATTGGGCCCGCAGGAAAGGAATGACAAAGATTGTCGGCCCCTATGGTTTTACTGACCAAGATCCAGAAGGATTTTTGATTGAAGGGTTTGAGAGCCGCGCAACAATCGCAACCATTTATAACTTTGAATGGATGCCACGCTTTGTGGAGAAACAAGGATACACAAAAGATGTAGATTATGTTGTGTACAAGCTGGATGTTCCTAAAGAACTTCCCGAATTTTATAAGAAGATTTATGAGCGGGCGCAAAGAAAAGCCAACTTTAAGATTGTTGAATTCCGGAAAAGAAAAGAATTAAAACCGATAGTCAAGCCAGTATTAAGCTTGATGAACGAATGTTATTCCCAAAGCATGATTTATGGATACACTCCCTTAGATGAAAAGGAGATGAAGTCCCTGGCGAAGCGGTATATCCCTGTCCTCGACCCAAAATTTGTGAAAGTAGTGAAAAAAGGGGACGAAACAGTATCCTTTGTTATTGGAATGCCAGATATGACAGAAGGCATTCAAAAAGCAAGAGGGCGACTCTTTCCCTTCGGCTTCTTAAGGATTCTTCGAGCTGCGAAAAAAACAAAGCAGTTGGACCTGCTCCTTGGCGCCATTAAAGAGGAGTATCGCGGAAGGGGACTCGATGTCATGATGGGAGTCAAAATGCTGTCTTCTGCACAGGAGGCAGGTTTGGAATGGATTGATACCCATCATGAAATGGAAACAAATGTAAGGGTCCGTGCAGAAATGGAAAAAATGGGGGGAAAGATTTACAAGCGTTTTCGCGTTTTTCAGAAAGCACTTTAAGCTCATTTTTTTGTTTGTTAAATAAAAAAGGTATTTTCTATTTGGCTTCAGCCCAGTTGGTGCCCCATCCAAGATGAACTTTGAGCGGAACTCTTAGAGGAAAGACCTTTTCCATCTTTTCTTGAACTATATGTTCGAGCATTCCTTTTTCATTCTCGGGGACTTCAAAAACTAATTCATCGTGAACCTGTAGAATCATCTTGCTTTTCAGTTTCCGCTTTTTCATCTCATGCCATATATCTATCATGGCTTTCTTTATTAAATCAGCAGCAGTCCCTTGAATAGGAGTATTTAAAGCGATTCGGCGGCCTGCTTGTTGAGCCATTTTATTTTTATGTTTGAGTTCAGGAACCTGTCGTTGACGTCCAAAGAGAGTTTTTGAATATCCGTTCTCTCTGGCTTCTTTCACGCATTGGTCTAAGAAGTCTTTCACTTTAGGATGCTTTTCGAAGTAAAGGTTGATGAATTTTTGGGCCTCTGAGGTGGAGGTGCCAAGCTCTTTTGCCAACGAGAAAGCAGTGGCACCATAGATGATGCTGAAATTTATGATTTTTGCCCGCCTCCTTTGCTCATCAGGGAAAAGAGACGAAGAGTCTCCAAACACTCTTGTCGCAGTTTCAAGATGTATATCCCGGTCGTTAAGAAAAGTTTCTATTAAGGCGGGGTCTTCTGAAAGGTGGGCTAAAACCCGGAGTTCTATCTGTGAATAGTCAGCCGAGAGGAAGAGGTGCCCTTGTTCTGGGATAAAAGCTTGGCGGCAGCGCTGTCCTAATTCCCCCCGAACAGGAATATTTTGAAGGTTTGGATCACTGCTTGACAGTCTTCCTGTTGCGGTTACGGTTTGGTTGTATGAGGTGTGAATTCTTCCTGTTTCTGGATTGATGAGCAGAGGCAGAGAATCAGCATATGTAGACTTTAACTTGGCGAGCTGCCTGTATTCTAAAGCATATTGAGCAACAGGATAAGTTTTTGCAAGTTCCTGAAGCACAGTAAAATTCGTTGAATACCATTGGGTAGCCTTGGTTTTTCCAAATGTCGGCAGTTGAAGTTTCCCAAAAAGGATTTGAGCTAATTGTTGTGGAGAATTAACATTAAACTTCACGCTGCTGATAGCAAATATACTTTCCTTTAAGCGAGACAGTTTTTCTTTAAGTTCCAAGGAAAGAGATTTGAGCGCATCCGCGTCTATTTTTACGCCTGACGTTTCCATGTGAGCAAGGACTTCTATAATAGGACGTTCGATATCACAGTATAGAGAATCCAGCTTTTTATCCTGAACTTTTTTCCAAAGCAGGGTGCTGAGTTGAAGGGCCAAATCAGCATCCTGACAGGCGTATGGGGCTACACGTTGAATCTCTATCTGATTCATGGTTAATTCGTTCTTTCCTTTTCCGACGATATCATGGTAGGGAATGGCGTTCACGTGAAGATAATGCAAGGCCAGCCTGTTGAGATTATGCTTTCCCCAGTTTGGCTCTAACAAATAGGAAAGAATCATGGAATCAAGATTGATTCCTTGAATGGGCATTCCTTCTCTTTTTAGAACGATTAGGTCGTATTTTATGTTTTGGCCAAATTTTTTAATCGCAGAATCAGCCATAACTTCTGAAAGAAGATTGAAAGCGGTTTTCATTGAAAGCTGTTTTGGAGCACCAAGGTAATCATGGCGGAGAGGGAGATAATAAGCATGGTTCGGTTTGACAGAAAAAGACATTCCAACCAAACGAGCCCTTGTAGGAAAAGGACTGTCTGTTTCTGTGTCTATAGACACCTGCTTTGTTTGTTTTATCTGGGAAATTACTGATTTAAGTTGAGATTCTGTCCAAATAGTCTCATATTGTTCAGGGAGATGGTCCTTGTTTTTCATATGCTCGGCAAGAAGCGAGGAAAACTCTAATTCTTGAAAAAGCGCCAGGAGCTCTTTTTCATTAGGGGTAGAGATAGAAAACTCCTCTAACCTAAATGGCAACTCAAGATTTTTTTCAATTGTAACCAATTGTCTGCTCAAAGACAGCTGATCAAGGTTGTTTTTAATGTTTTCTTTTAAGCGTGGATTTTTTATCTTGTCAAGGTTTTCCAGCAGATTATCCAACGAACCGAACTGCTGAATGAGTGCCTTTGCGGTTTTTTCTCCAATTCCTGGGACTCCAGGAATATTGTCTGTAGGATCTCCCCAAAGGGCGAGAACGTCAACGATTTGTGAAGGGGAGACCCCAAATGTATCTTTAACCTTTTGGATATCCAGATGCATGTCCTTTACAGGGTTGAAGATTGTGATTTTGCTATTTACAAGCTGGAGAAGGTCTTTATCTGTGGTTACAATTACAGAAGGGATGTTTTCAGCCAATGCTTTCTGTGCAAGACTCCCAAGGACATCATCTGCTTCATATTTCTCCTGCTCAAAAAACGGGATGTTCAATGCCCTGATAACTTTTTTTAGCACAGGGATTTGAACGACCAAATCATCTGGCATGGGTTTTCGGTGGGCCTTGTAATCTTTGAATGCTTCATGGCGGATTGTAGGGCCTTTTGTATCGAATACGATTCCAAGATAGTAAGGCTTCTGTTCTTCAAGAAGCTTGCGGAGCATTTGAATGAAACCATAAATGGCATTGGTTGGGAATCCCGTGGATGTGGAAAGATTACGGATTGCGTAAAAAGCTCGGTAGAAAAGAGAATTGCCATCGATTAAGTAAAGTTTTTTTTCACTCATATAAAAATCCTTTGATTGGCCAGGAGCTATTTGGCGGTGCTAAATTCAGTAGTATTTTTTCACCTAACAGATTACAGGTGGTCGAATTTTCCCGAAGATATTTCTTTGCAAGTTGCTTCATGCTGGTCTTTAACCACTTGGGTAATTTTTTCTTTGAGATTAGGACTGCCCAGAAAAGCAGTATAAAATGTCTTGCGAGAGGAGATGACTCTTCCGGATTTATAAATAATGGATTCTATATAATTTACCCCCAGGCCTTTGTCCTGAGTTTGGACGTGAAAAATTGTGCCTTTATGCTCGACTTCTGTGTTATAAACTGCCATTTTTCCTGCGGTTCCTTGTCTATAATATTATACTCGGATTGAGGTTTATATCAAGATATTGTACTCGTTCAATACCTTAGTGACACATTTGTTTTGTGATTTTTTAACCATTGTTGATAATATTCATATGGAGTTAGATAATCAAGAGCTTGCTAAGGTCTTATGTGATTATAAACATATTCCCATCTCTTGTTTATTATCATCCTCTAATAATGTGAGCTCTATTTCTTCCACTTCATAAAAGTCCTCTCTATGAGTTCGGTTCGCTCTTTCCACATGCCCATTCAACTTGGGTGAATTGGGAGGAAGAACAAAAAGAAATATTCCTCTATATCGACAGGCTTGTTTAAAGCGTTTCTTAAACTCTGAACTACCATCTATTTGGATGGCTTTGATTTTAAAGGGAAAGTTCCTCTCCAGATATTGCAAAAACAGAGAAGCAACAAAACTGCTTTGTCTGCAATAGGCTCTAAGTCCGTCACATTGAGAGATGACATCCCTGGCACCGCACCAGATTAGGTAGAAGCAGGGAGAAGACCTCCTTGCCGCAGTCCCCGCACCGAATCCGGGCAAAGCAACACTTCGGATTACCGCAGTCCAGGTATTTTTCAACAACCTCCTGGATGACCGGACGGAAGTACTCGTGCTCTCGTTTGAACCGGTTCTCATATTCTAAGAGAAACGTATCAAAGTAGTGAAAGAGCACTCGATAGAAAATGGTCTTCTCTGGATGATGCTGACGATAGATCCCTGCCTTGGGAAAATCGATTGTAGGGCTTCTGCGAGCCTCGTTTTTTATAGAATAAACCTCTATCTTTGAAAATGATAAAATTTGTCTTGATTTTTGGGGTCATTAGAGGTAAATTATTCTGCAAAGATTCTAGCTAAAAATAATCTTCAAAGTGATTCGAAAAAAGGACGACACATCCATAAGCCAAAAATAGGTTTTTAACAATGAAATTAAATATCTTTTGGAGGATGATTATTGGTTATTTAATTGTTGTCTTGCTAGTTGTAGTTATTAATTCATATTCTATGCTCAAATTGAGTCAATTAAATAAAAACACCAATTCTATTCTGACCATTGACCAACCCTCAATAGACAATGAAAAGAAAATGATTGATTCGCTATTATCTCAAGTTCGTAATGAACAAAAGTATCTCATTACGCAGGACATGACTTTCTATAAACTTTTCCAGTCACACTCATCTGACTTTACTGAACATCTTAATCAATTAAGTATTTTGCTTGATACTCCGGAAGAGAATAGATTAAAAGACCGGATTAAAGATCTGCATTATCGTTATTGTCTATTAGTGACAAAAGAAATAAATTCATTAAAAAACAATGAAGCCTCAAGGCATCAATACGAAAAAGAAAAAAATGAAATTGTTGATCGTTTAAATGGTACCATAGACAAATTGATTACTTTGAGCCAAACTACAATCAATAATAAAGTAAAATATTCTAAAAAAATAGGAGCTCGAGCCATCCTGACAGCACAAGGCCTGGTTATACTTAATCTTATCCTAGGAATAACATTGGCTTTTTTTATTACTCGGAGTATTGATAAACCTTTAAAAAAATTAGAGGCAAAGACAAAACATATTGCTGATGGAAATTTTGATTCTCAAATAGAGATAAATTCTCCAGCTGAGTTAGCGGAATTGGCTTCTTCTTTTAACCAAATGTGCAATAGACTTAAAGAAATAGACGAAATGAAATCAGGATTTATTTCTCATGTCTCTCATGAACTCCGCACTCCCTTTACTTCTATAAATGAAGCAAACCGTTTGTTATTAGATAAAGCAGCCGGAAATATCACAGAAAAACAAGAACGTCTCCTAAAAATCATTGAGCAAGGAAATAATAAATTAATTAGACTAATTAATGAACTATTGGATCTTTCCAAAATGGAAGCTGGAATGATGGATTATAATTTAGTTAGAGCTGACATTTCTCAGATTATTGAGCAAAATATTACAGACATAAAACTTCTAACCGAAAAAAAAGACATTCTAATTCATAGCTCTGTAGAGAAGGGATTGCCTTTAATCACTATGGATATTGATAAAATTCAGCAAGTATTGAACAATTTATTAAGTAATGCAGTAAAATTTACGCCAGAGAAAGGAACTGTTAAAGTAAATGCCAAACTTATTAGAATCAAAAACCAGAAACTTAAAGCCGAGGATAATCATTTCATCCAAGTTGGTGTCTCAGATACTGGGGTAGGCATCCCTCAAGAACATCTAAATAAAGTCTTTGATAAATTTCAGCAAGTGTCTCCAGAAGGAACTGGTTCCATTAAAGGAACTGGTTTAGGTTTATCCATAGCTAAACATATTGTCGAAGCACATAAAGGGAAAATCTGGGCTGAAAGCCAAACAGGAAAAGGGAGTACTTTCACTTTCATTCTTCCCGTGGATGAGAAAACAGATACTAATTCTACTGAGAAAAAAAGGAGAAATAACTATGATATTAAATGAGGCGTTTTCTCTAAAAAATAAATGTATTATTCTATTTATTCTGGCTACCACATACATACTTCTTGTCTCTTTCGGCTGCGCTACTTTTATCCTCTCAGCTAAAAATATTGAAATCCGAAAACATCTCTCCTTGGCAAAAAAGCTTTCAAAACAGGCAAAGTATGAACAAGCTTTAAGAGAAAACGAGATGATACTGGAAAAACATCCTGAAAATCCTTGGCAAGATGAAGTTCTTTTCAATCTGGCTTGCCTCTATGCTTATTATGACAATCCTCAAAAGGACTATAACAAAGCAATAATTTATTTCCAAAGATTAATCAAAGAATTTCCTCAAAGCTCTTATCAAAAAGAAAGTAATCTCTGGTTGGCAATATTAGGTGAAATATTATCAAAAGAAAGAAAGACAAACAATTTAAGAGATGAAATAAATAGTTTGAAGAAAGAAAAGATTGAAATTCAGTCCTCAATGTCACAGGAAATTTTGCTTAAGGAGCAAGAAATTAAGAAATTAGAAAAGAAAATCCATATTCAAGAAATAGCTATAGACCTTTTGCAAGCCCAAATAAAAAAAATTAAGGAAGTTGATATTCAACTGGAAAAAAAAAGAAGAAAGTGAAAAAAGAATCATCTGGCAACCAGAATTGCTCAAAAAAATAAATGAGAAATGAGTTTAAAAATGTCACCTGAAAAAATTTTAGTTGTAGATGATGATACCAATATTTTAGAAGTAATTAAAATGAGATTAGAGGTTGCTGGATATAAAGTAACCACAGCTACAAGCGGAGAACAAGCTTTAGTTGAAGCCCAAAATGACCTCTTCAACTTAGTTGTTACTGATCTGAAAATGTCTCCTAAAAACGGAATAAAACTGATGGAAGAATTATTACTCATTAATCCCGAAATGCCCATTATCATTCTCACTGCTCATGGAACTATTGAGAATGCTGTTGAAGCCATAAAAAAAGGGGCTTACAGTTATTTAACTAAACCTTTTGATCATAAAGAGCTGATTTTACATATTAAAAATGCTTTAGAGAAACAACAGCTAACCTATAAAATTAAGACCCTCCAGACCATTATTCAAGAAAAATACAGTTTTGATAACATCGTAGGAAAGAGCGGAAAAATGAGGAAAGTTTTTGAACAAATTACCCTAATAGCTAAAACCGATTCCACTGTTTATATCTATGGCGAAACTGGAACTGGAAAAGAATTAGTAGCTAAAGCCATTCATTGCAGCAGCCACCGAGCGGATGGACCTTTCATTGCTGTGAGTTGTGGAGCTATCCCAGAAACCCTCTTAGAAAATGAACTCTTTGGCCATGTCAAGGGAGCATATACAGATGCTCATGAAACCAAAAAAGGTTTATTTGCTCAGGCTGACAAAGGAACAATATTCTTAGATGAAATTGGTGAAACACCTCACTCATTACAAGTGAAATTACTTAGAGCCCTCCAAGAACAAGAAGTTAAACCAATTGGCAGTAATTGCTCCGTAAGAGTTGATATCAGAGTAATCGTCGCCACTAATAAAAACCTTCAAAAAGCAGTGGAAGAAGGAAAGTTTCGGGAGGACCTGTTTTACCGAATACATGTTATTCCTATTCATCTTCCCCCTCTTCGGGAAAGGAAAGAAGACATCCCTCTTTTGGCTAATTATTTGTTAGAAAAATATTGTAGAAAATTAGATAAGAAAATTGATGGTATTACACCTTCTGCAATTCGAAAAATGATGCTTTACAACTGGCCAGGGAACGTTAGAGAATTAGAAAATAAAATAGAATATGCAGTGGCTATGTGTACTAAGACACAAATTTCTTCTGAAGACATCTTTTTAACTCTGGGAAGAAAAATAAAGGAGATAAAATCCTTTAAGGAAGCAAAAAAAGATTTTGAAAAAGAATATCTCATTTACCTATTAAAAATTAATAAGGGGCACATTACTAATACCGCAAAAATGGCTAAAAAACATAGGTCAGATCTTTATAATTTAATAAAAAAATACAAAATTAATCCAAAGGATTATAGATAATTGTCTAAAAATATAGACAATTAAGCAAAACATATACTACACCTCATTATAGAATATTCGAAGAAGATTTACTGTCTGAAAATCCAGACAATAAACTCAAAGAAAAAAATTAAAATCAATATTTTATAAAATAAAAAACCAGTTCATACATCTTAGTATCCCTTTCTTAATCAATTAGTTAAAAGATATTTATAATTGCTTCATTGTTTTCATCTAAAGTTTGGCACAATTTTTGCTGATCTATCATGTGATAATAAATTAAAGGAGGTGCTAGAATGAAAATTTCATCAAAGCTATTCATTTCATTCTTAGCTGTAGCTATGATTGGCTTATTCAGCTCATCTGCTTATTCTGAAGAAGAGCCTACTTCAGAAGAAGTAAAAACAGTTTCAGGAACAGTAATCGCAGTTGATGTGGAAAGCAATGCTCTTCAGATAAGAGAAGATGAGACTAGTACAAAACTTACTTTTGTCATTGAAGAATCAACTGTAATCAAAAAAGGAGAGGAAGAAATTACCCTAGCAGATATTCGGATAGATGACTTAGTTGATATTGAATTAGAAAACTCAAAAGTTAAGACTATTACTGTCAAAGCAAAAGAGTCAAGCTGATTCTACTCCAAACCTTCCCCTTTTTCTATTGCATCTCATCGGTTGCTTATCTATTAATAGCAACTGATGAGATGCTAATTACCTACTAACTCGTACTTTAAGTCTGTAGATTAATATTGTATGTGCGTGTCTTTTGAGTTTAGCCAGTATTTAAGGAATTTGCTTTTTTGGTTTGAATCAACTTTCTTAATATTTTATCATGAGGAGGGTAAATGGATTACAGGAAAAAAGAAAGCGGTAAGATAATAGTTGTCTTGCTTACGGTTATTGTTTTTGTCCTTATAGCCTTGGGAGTTGGTTATTATCTGAGCATGTTAAAGTATGAGAAAGAGTTTGAACTTCTTTCTTCCGAGACCGACAAATTTAGGGCTAGTTATGAATATCGCTTAACATCAATTGAGTCAGATGTCAGTAAAACAATAGCTTTTATCTCTGAAAGAAAAGGAGAAACCGAAGAACAGGTAAACAGGATTAAGTTGAGGAGTCTATTACTAAAAGCCAAAGGAGAAATAATTTCCTGTAAATTGTCTTTGGCTGACAACAATTCAGAAAAAGCATTCGGGCAAATTGAGAATGCTATATATACTTTAAAGGATGCTTTAGTTTTATCAGGAAAAGAGCTTGGGGAAAAGATTGAAAAAACAAGGCTTGATTTAGCTACGGTAAAAGGCATATTAGAGAGTAATGTAGAAAAAGCTCAGAGAGAATTAGATAACTTATGGCAAAGGATAGATGGCTTAATAGCGAAATAATGTCTTTAGAATCAGAAATTATATTCGTAACATAAAAATATGCGAATCGTTCCTATAAGCAATGGAGAGTAAAATGAAAAAAATATTAATACTTTTTTTTACAATTGCATTCCTATTTATACTAAATATCCCTCCTGCATGGAGTTTTTCTTCGGTTAGTTATTCTTTTACGACAGATTTTCTGGAGTTGCTTGATAAGGATTACCAAGGAGAATTTATGATAGTTGCTGGCTTCAGATCTGCTTATGCAGTAAGAATCGGCTATTATCAATATCTTGAAGATTCAACAGAGAAATATTCAGGAGATAAAAGACATTGGGAGTTAGGGTTTAGATGGAGAAATTTCTTAATGGAAGCAGCACCTCATCTTATTTCCTTAGGTGTAGGATTTGATACTCGGCCTGAGGACAATATAGTGACGCCAACAGGAGAGATAGGATTCAATTTATGTCCAGAGCCTATAACAATAGGCATAATAGGATTCGTTGGGCATGAGATAGATTGGAAAAATTCTGATAAAAACAGATGGGTCAAAGGAGTTGAATTGAGAGTAGGCTTTTGTTTTTAAAGAATAGACAAAATCTTTTTAGTGAAGATCTTATTGTTGAACTTGCTTTGTGGCCCACTTCAAAAGGGAAGGATAGACGAAATAGTTCGTATATGCACAAGTTAGGCAACATTATCTTGAAAAAAAGGAGGTCTAAAATGGTTAAGTCGATTGCGTTTTTTACCTTAACAATTGTGTTACTCTGTGGCACGACTGTAGCGCAGGCCGGTAATTTTGGATTAGGAGTTATTATAGGTGAACCTACGGGATTAAGTTGTAAGCTGTGGACTGGAAGTAACACGGCACTTGATGGAGCAGTGGCTTGGTCTTTGGGCGAGAAGGATGTTTTGCAGGTGCATGGAGATTTCCTTTTCCACAAATTCAACCTGTTTAAAGTGACAAGAGGAAGTCTCCCATTATATTATGGTATCGGGGGAAGATTTGTATTTAATGAAAGAAATAGATCTGATGACAAGACTAGAGTTGGGATTCGTTTTCCTATAGGTATAGAATATATCTTTGCAAAAGCACCTTTGGATATTTTCCTTGAACTTGTTCCTGTGCTTGATCTGTCTCCAAGTACCGATTTTGACTTGAACGGGGCTATTGGTATTAGATTTTTCTTTTAGTAATATACTATGAATATCGTTGCTTAACAAGGCTATTTTCTGTCCAAACAATTGGGAGAGCCTAAGAATTTATGAATATAATTCTTTCCTGAATTTTTTAACATCTTTCAATTAAATAGAATCTACTGAAAAACTCAAAAAAATCAAATAAATCATTGATAATATTATAATTACATGATAAATTAGAGTGGTATTTCAAGGTCAAAATGCAAGCTTTTCGACAAAAACCCCTCCAAAACCTTGCACTTTTCATGGAGATTGCAAGCAATGTATAAAAACAGAGACCGCAAGACTATACCCATGTTTCCGGAATTGTTTCCCTTTGGTGGGAAATTGAATGAAAATAACTGCTGGCCACGGATGCGCAGCTTGTGATTGGATTATTACTGCTTAAGCATATGACGGGGCTAAGCGATGAGGATGTGGTGGTTAAGGTGAATGAAAACCCGTACATGCAGGGTTTTTGTGGGTTTAGTGAGTTTGTGACCGAGGACATTTTAGATCCGAGCACGATTTCGAAGATGTGGGAACGTTTAGAATTAACGCTTAGGATTGGAGTTTTTCAAGAGAAAGGTATTGATTGAGCGGAAGATCATCAAGGAGAAGACATGCTGGCAACAGCTTGAGATGTATAAAACCAAGATGAAACGGAAAAAGGAGCGGATCGTGGGTTTTCCCCGTCCGTATGTGAGGTCGGTAAAGCGGGGGAAAGTTGGCCAGAGTGTTAAATTCGGCGGCAAAGTGTCACTAATGTATCTGAACGAGAACAGATATATTTCCATTTATGGCCTCATGCCGAGCTATTTGATTGGTCATGCGTGGAGCGTTAAGTATTATTGACAAACTAAGACAAGATGTTATAATAGTATAACTTTTTTTAAAGAAGAGGAAGCCGATGATTATAGATGTCGATTGTTTGCCACAAGAAGGGCTACAAATCTGCAAGGACTTTGAGGTTCTCAACGCAGAGATTGTAGAAGAAGATGCTGTTTTTCTTAGTCCTCTCCATGTGGAATTGTCCATTAAAAAGTCTGGAGATAACGTCTTTATTAAAGGACAGATAACAACCAATATTAGTTTTGTTTGCAGCCGCTGTTTGGCCCCCTATGAATTCCCAGTCGATTCTGCCTTTGACCTTATCTGCATTCCTGAAGAATTGGATGTTGTTAAAGAGCAATTAGAGGAAGAGGATCTGGGTCAGTTGTTCTATCATCACAGGAAGATCGACCTTAGGGAAATTGTGCTGGAGCAGCTTAATTTAATTTTTCCTTTGAAACCAGTATGCTCTGAAGATTGCCATGGAATCTGCCCCGTTTGTGGGAAGAGGATTCAAGATGGACAATGTTCTTGTGTTTCAAACGTTTCAGACCCTCGGCTTGAGAAACTAAAAAAATTTTTGAGGGAAAAAAGATAAAATGCCAAATCCTAAAAGAAGACATTCTCATTCACGAAAAAACAAAAGAAGAACACACGATGCCTTAACCGTGCCTTCTTTGTCCCTGTGTTCCAATTGTGGGACACCGAAGCTTCCCCATCGAGCTTGTCCTGAGTGTGGTTATTACAAAGAACGCCAGGTGCTCGAAGGAACAGAAGAATCTTAATACAGGTGGACAAAATGATGGTTGTGGTAGATGCCATGGGTGGTGATTTCGGCCCCCGGGTTATCGTCGAAGGCTCCGTAAATGCTTCCAGAGAGGAAAAAATCGAAGTCCTGTTGGTTGGGAAGGAAAAGCTCATAAAAAAAGAGCTTGACCGAATCGACCATTCGGGCGCAAGCGTGACTGTTATTAATGCCGCAGAAGCAATTGACATGGGAGAAGGAATATTTTCTTTTCGAAAGAAAAGGAATTCTTCCATCCGTGTGGGGCTTAAGCTGGTAAAAGAAGGGAAGGCAGACGCGTTTGTGAGCACAGGAAACACCGCTGCTGTTTTGTATCTCGCAATGAAAGAATTAGGAGTGATGGAGGGAGTGGAACGGCCAGCTTTGTCCCTGCTTGTTCCGAGTTTAAAAGGCGTGACTCTTCTGATTGATGTTGGTGCCAATGTTAACTGCAAGCCTCGTCATTTGGAACAGTTTGCAGTTATGGGAAAGATTTTTATGGAGAACGTCACTGGACTGCCTAATCCTCGCATTGGACTTATGAGCGTTGGCGAGGAAGAGAGTAAAGGTAATGAATTGACCAAAGAAACTTTTGAAAGATTAAAATCCACATACTTAAATTTTATTGGAAACGTTGAGGGGAAGGATCTTTATTCAGGAAAAGCCGATGTGATTGTAAGCGATGGCTTTACAGGAAATGTGGCATTAAAAGTCAGCGAGGGGGTCATTGAGAGTTTCTCTCGAATGGCAAAGTTTGAGATAATGAAGAATTTTTTGTCCAAAATCGGACTTTTTTTGATGAAAAGAAATTTGAAAAAGCTTTACAAGAAAGTGGATTATTCCGAATATGGTGGGGCACAGCTTTTAGGATTAAATGGAATCTGTATTATT
Organism: Candidatus Aminicenantota bacterium; assembly: GCA_014859315.1. Lineage (GTDB taxonomy): Bacteria > Acidobacteriota > Aminicenantia > Aminicenantales > Aminicenantaceae > Kmv29. The sequence continues at coordinate 20,913 of JACUUK010000006.1, read as the reverse complement.
GGACATGGACGCTCTACCCCCAATGCAGTCAAAAATGCTGTGAAATTAGCTAAAAATTTTGTTGAGAACAAGGTGCAGGAAAAAATACAAAACGAAATGGCCAAGCTATCTCAGAGCCAGGCCTGAGAGGGGATGAAAATGCTTTTTTCGAAGAAAGTTTCTGTTGTCACTGGGGCATCTCAAGGAATCGGGGAAGCCATAGCACAAACGCTTTCTAAGGAAGGGGCTGAGGTTATTCTCATCGACATCCAAAAACAAAAATTAGAGGCCGTAGCCCAGAGAATAATATCTGAAGGCGGGAAGGCGGCGGCTTTTTGCGTGGATGTCTCCTCTTTTGAGCAAGTGACGAAGGTTACTGATGAAATCATTGAAAAGCATGGCCAGATTGACCATTTGGTCAACAATGCCGGCATAACAAGGGACAATTTGTTGATGCGGATGAAGGAAGAAGAATGGGATGCTGTTTTGTCTGTCAACCTGAAAGGGGTTTTTAATTTATCAAAAGCTGTGATAAGGCACATGATGAGCCGCCGCAGCGGCCGAATTGTGAACATATCTTCTGTAGTGGGATTAATGGGAAATGTTGGACAGACTAATTATTCCGCCTCAAAGGCAGGTGTTATAGGGTTTACAAAATCGCTGGCAAGAGAGGTGGCATCAAGGGGAATTACTGTCAATGCTGTTGCTCCTGGATATATTGCAACCCCCATGACGGAAAATCTGCCTGAATCTACAAAAAAGATGTTCATGGATGTTATTCCCTTAAAAAGATTTGGAACTCCTGAGGAAGTAGCCTATGTGGTCAAATTCTTGCTTTCTGAGGAGTCAGCATATATCACAGGGCAGGTCATAAGCGTTAACGGTGGCATGCTTATGTAGCTTTACAGAAGTCAAAAGGAAACATTTAAGAGGAGGACAAATATGGAAAGAGAAGAACTTTTAAAGAAAGTAAAGGCTATCATTGCAGACAAGCTCAGCATTGGTGAGGACCAGATAACAGAAGATGCTTCTTTTATCGATGATTTAGGCGCAGACTCTTTGGATACTGTTGAGCTGGTAATGGCTTTAGAAGATGAGTTTGATATGGATATTCCTGACGAAGAAGCGGCACAATTAACCACAGTCGGCAAGGCTATGGATTATGTGTTAGCTCATATTTCAGCAAAATAAGCCATAATAACATTTCATGGGTATTTCCAAATATAATTCAAAACAACTCTCTTTAAGGCGTGTAGTTGTCACGGGGATTGGATTAGTCTCTCCATTAGGCATCGGGACAGAAGAAAATTGGAGCGCAATTTTAGAGGGAAAAAACGGAATCAGTGCAATAACAAGATTTGATGCCTCAGATTATCCAAGTAGAATTGCAGGAGAAATTAAGTCCTTTGACCCTCTTGGTTTTATGGACAAGAAAGAAGCACGGAAGATGGACCTGTTTATCCAGTATTCCATAGCAGCGGCCCATATAGCTGTCATAGACTCCGGAATAAAGATGGAAGAGCTGGAGGGCGACCGCACAGGAGTTTACATTGGTTCTGGAATCGGAGGCATTGGCTCAATTGAAAAAACACATAAGGTGCTGCTTGAAAAAGGCCCAAGCCGAGTATCTCCCTTTTTCCTTGTCTCAGCCATTATTAATGAGGCATCTGGACGAGTTTCTATCAGGTTTAGAGCAAAAGGACCGAATTCTGCAACTGCAACAGCTTGTACCACGAGCTTGCATGCTATTGGAGATTCCTTTCGAATAATTGCCCGGGGAGATGCCGATATCATGATTGCTGGTGGAAGCGAATCTCCGATTACTCCACTTGGGCTGGCTGGCTTTTGTGCCATGCGGGCATTATCTACCCGCAACGATGAGCCCCATAGAGCATCAAGGCCTTTCGATGCCAAAAGAGATGGTTTTGTGGTAAGCGAAGGAGCAGGAATTGTAATCCTTGAGGAACTGGGCTCTGCCCTAAAAAGAGGGGCAAAAATCTATGCGGAAGTGGTTGGATATGGAATGACCGGTGATGCATACCATGTATCAGCTCCTTCTTTGGATGGAGATGGGGCCTCCAGGGCAATGAAGAATGCTCTCGAAGATGCGGGGGCTTATCCAGAGGAAGTTGAATATATAAATGCGCATGGTACATCAACTCAATATAACGACAAAATCGAGACATTAGCTGTAAAGAAGCTTTTCAAAGAGCATGCTTATAAAATTGGAGTGAATTCCACAAAATCGATGACAGGACACTTGTTAGGGGCCGCTGGAGGATTTGAGGCAGGGATTACTGCCATGAGCATATACAACCAAATAATACCCCCGACAAGGAATTATGAGAATCCAGATCCTGAATGTGACCTGGATTATGTCCCCAATAAAGCCCGCCCTGCAGAAATAAACTATGCGCTAAGTAATTCATTCGGGTTTGGCGGGACGAATGGCTCTTTGGTTTTGAAAAAATTTAACGGATAAAAGGGGAACATAATACCCGTCCCCAAACATAAAGCATTTACGAAAGGCCAATCTGTTTGGAAAAAACGATGTTGGTTGTTTCCGCCGAAGAGATTGAGACAATCTCTATAAGGAGGTTCCATTGAACATTTTTGTTTTTGTTAAAAGAGTTCCTGATACTGAATCCAAAATCAGGATAGCCCCGGATGGGAAAAAAATTATTGAGGAAGACCTCAACTTTGTATTGAGCCCCTTTGATGAATATGCAGTGGAGGAAGCACTCCAGTTGAGAGCAACACATGAAGGCAAAGTAACGGTTTTTTCAGTAGGCACTGAAGAATCTCTGACGATTTTAAAGAAATGCCTTGCAATGGGAGCGAACGAAGCTGTTCTTTTAAAGGATGACGCTATTGAAACTTATGATGGGCTTAGGACCGCAAAGATTATTACCCAGGCACTGAAAGAGAAATTTTCTGATTATGATTTACTTCTATTTGGAAAGCAGTCAGTAGGGGCTGACAATGCCCAGGTTCCTTCGATGGTTGCAGAGTTGTTGGGATTGCCGCAGGTTAACGTAGTAACAAAACTTGAAATCAATGGTGCTAATGGTGTGGCACACAGGGAAATAGAAGGAGCATTGGAGAAAGCGTCTTTTTCTTTGCCTGCGGTCATAAGTGCGCAAAAGGGGTTAAATGAGCCAAGGTATGAAACACTAAAAGGAATCATGATGGCCAAAAGAAAGGAAATCCCTGCTGTGACAGTTCAGGATTTGGGGCTTGGCGAGGAAGATCTTTCACTTAACTTGATTCTTATGAAGATAGAAAGTCCGCCTCCAAGAAAAGCAGGGACTATTGTTGAAGGCGAAGCATCAGAAACCACCAAGAAATTAGTGAATTTTTTGCGTGAAGAAGCCAAGGTGATTTAGGAGGATAAAAATGATATTAGTGTTCATGGAAGTAAGAGAAGGGAAGATAAAAAAGTCATCTTTTGAGGTTCTTTCCGAAGGATGGAGAAGAGCAAATGAACTGGGGACAGAGGTCAATGCTGTCCTTGCAGGGGGTAATGTGGAAGGCCTTGCTTCCTCGACATTCCAGTATGGGGCTTCAAGAGCATATGTCTTGGAACATAATCTCCTAAGCAAATATTCTTCTTCAGGTTTTGCGCAGGCGCTTTTTTCTTTGGTTCAAGAAATTCAACCTGGCATAATTTTACTCTCTGCCACTGCGATGGGAAAAGACCTGGCTCCACGGCTTGCCGCCAAACTTGGAGTAAGCATGGCTTCTGACTGCACAAGAACTGAAGTACATGATGGGACATTCTCGGTTGTACGCCCAATTTTTGCCGGGAAAGCATTGGCTACTTTTACTTTTCAATCGAGCCCCCAGATAGCAACCTTAAGGCCAAATGTTTTTCCCCTGAATGAACCTATTGAGAAACAAGGAGAAGTGATAAGAAAAGAAGTTATTTTGACTGAGGAACAAATTAGAGCCCGTGTGGAAGAGATTTTAAAAGAAGAAGGGGCAGAGCTGGATGTAACTGAAGCAGAAATTGTTGTATCTGGGGGGAGAGGAATGAAAAGCCCTGAGAATTTTGGCTTGCTCAAGGAGCTTACCAGCATTATCCCTCATTCTGCGATAGGTGCATCCAGGGCAGCCGTTGATTCTGGATGGATTGACCATCAACATCAAGTGGGACAGACAGGAAAAACAGTTTCTCCTAATGTTTATATGGCTTTTGGCATTTCTGGTGCCATTCAACATATGGCAGGAATGGCATCCTCAAAGTACATTGTAGCAGTAAACAAGGATCCAGAAGCACCGATTTTTAAGGTATGCGACTTTGGGATTGTGGGAGATTTGTTTCAGGTCATCCCAAGTTTAAAAGAAGAATTGAAAATATTCCAGAGAGATTAGGAATTTCAAATATCTTCTTCTGATTTAATAATATCGAGAAGCATCTGGTTTCTTTCAGAGCGGCTCTCACCTATGCTTGTGACATAGACTGCCGGCGCATCAACTACAGGGCATTTGTTCTCGCAAATTCCACATCCAATGCAAAGTTCTATATCTATGAAAGGGGCCAATGGAGTTTTGATAGTTCCATCAGGAAGTTTCACTTCTATTTTTTCGAGTTTTATTGCCTTTGGAGAAACCGGACAGTGTTCTTCACAGACGATGCATGGGTCTCCAAATTTCCATGGGATACAGCGATCCTTGTTAATCCAGGATGTTCCGATTTTGACCTCGGTTTTTTGTTCTATTGTTAGTTCTTTGATTGCTCCTGTAGGGCACACTTGAGAACAGAGTGAACAATAGTATTCACAATAACCGATGCGCGGAACAAGGATTGGAGTCCAGATGCCTTCAGGTCCTGCTTCTGTCAAGGCAAGCTGAAGGCCATTTGTAGGACACACCTTCAAGCATTCCCCGCATTTCACACATTTTTGAAGGAAATCCTTCTCGGGAAGGGCCCCCGGGGGGCGAATCAACTTTTCAGAAGCTCTTGCAGTAGAGGGAGATATGCGGAAAAAGGGAACAGCCAAAGCTCCAAGAATGGAAGTGAAAATCAACCTGCGCCTGGAAAGGTTTATAGGCGCGGTTCGCTCCGGGATAGCTTTCAAGTGGAATTGAATTGCACTCGTGGGACATATTGCACTGCATGTGTAACAGTATACACATTCAGAGACCTTCCATTGGTCTTCAGGGAATGGATTGGCTTGTGTTTGGCAGTGAATTGTGCAGAGGCCACACTGGATGCATTTTTTAGAATCTATTTTGAGCTTTATAAGATTCCATTTGGAAAACAAGCCCAGGAGGGCTCCGAGAGGGCAGATGTAACGGCACCAGAATCGCTCTTTTTTGATATTCAAGAGCACAATGCTGATGAAGATTATTCCGATTGCAAAGCTCTGGGAAAAAATGGCATTGATATCTATATTCTCGACGAGTTGAACGAGACTATCACCCAGGGAGGAAAGATTGAGTTTATATAAAAGTCCAAGAAAGTTTGAGAAAATATAGCTTAATCCAGGGATGATGCTGGCTGTAAAAGATCGGAAAAGAAGGGAGAAAGGGTCAAAGAGGCCAGCAAGGTTAAGAGTGAAGACAGAACCTGCAACGATGAACAGAAGAAGATAATATTTCCAAACAGTATGGTTGTCCTGAGGCATTTTGGGGTTCAGAAGCTTTGATTTTTTAAACACAAAAGAGAAGAATTGATGTAATGCTCCTAAAGGGCAAATCCAGCCGCAGGCTACCCGTCCAAGAATAATAGTAATGGCTATAGTGATTAGAGCAAAAAGAAAAGTTCCAAAGAATGCCCTGGAAGCTAAAAATGTAGTAATAGCCAAAAGCGGGTCAAAATGGAAGAAGATTTCTACGTGCCCGATATAGTCTTCTCCTGGAAAGCGGGTGTTGATTAGTAAATAGAAGAAAAGAATGAAAAAGAATGATTGAGAAACAATCCTCAGGGCTTGAATAATCCGGTATTTCTTAGAGCGTTTTTTTTGCAATGTTCAAATTTTCCAGATGAATTTCTCCCATCCCTTTTTGATGTGCGAGTTGTAAATATCTAAGTTCTTCTGGCTTTATGCCGAAAAAGGTTGCACCAAGAGCATCCACAGCAACATAGTCTGTTCCTGCAACGATTGTTTTGTAAAGCATCGCGTCAGAAAGACGGCCTCCTTGAGGTCCGTTTCGTAGAAGAATGCGGTATGCATCGAGGACTGTGAGCACAGGATTGAAGAAGGAAGAAAGATCAATCATTGCAAAGTCAATATTTTGATGAAGCTGATTCCTTTTGCCGCCTATTGCACCAAGCCAGTTCTTCATGCCCATGGTGAGCCGCGATAGACTATGTGTTTTTGCGATAGGAACATTAATGATTTTATCGGTTTCGATAAAATCCGTGTAAACCTCCCATTCTTTTAGCCATTCGCCTTTAATGGCGATCTTTTTTAGATGGTGAGGATTCGGAAACAGAACCGTTGCGCCTGCCTTTTTTGCTGCTTCGGCAATTCCTGAACGGACATAGGTTCTTCTGGCTGGATTGCAAGGGTTATCCAGGACTTTCACCTGTTTGGCTCCCGCATCGAAACAAAGCTCGATAACCGTCTTGACAACCTCAGGATTAGTACAGGCTGCTTGCTGTGGATTGCGGTCCCAGCCAATGTTCGGCTTGACCACAACAAGATCTCCCCTGGCAATAAACTTCTTCATGCCTCCAAGCGTATTGATGGCTTCTCTGGTAATATCCGAAGGCGACTCCCCTTGTATCAAGGCAATATGTGGAAATCCTTTTTCTTGTGGATGAAGCAGCGTACTAATATTGAGAAAAAGACTTCCTATGGCAATATCTTTTAAAAACTCTCTTCTTTTCATGTGCACTCATCCTTTTCCTAAGGAATGAACGTAGTTAATAATCCCATTATAAATGCCCTGAGCTATCTCTTGGCGGTATCCTGGTGTCTTAAGCCTTAATTCTTCGGTAGGGTTGCTTAAATGAGAGACTTCAATAAGAACAGACGGCATTTCTGCCCCAATAAGAACCCAGAAAGGGCCGCCTTTGACGCCCAGGTTTTTGACGTTTTTATGTTTTTGAGATAGGCATGATACCAGGTTTTTTTGGATCATATTAGCAAGCTCCATGGATTCAACAATTTTGCTGTTTTGTACAATTTTCAAGATGATTTCTTTCATTTCGCCAATGTTCTTGGTAGAAGTGGCGTTTTCTCTTGCTGCAATTTCGTTTACATGGCGATCCTTGCTGAAATTCAGGAAAAAGGTTTCTATTCCAGAATGCTTTGGATTACGGTTTGCGTTCCCATGTATGGATATGTAAAGATCTGCCTGTTTCTGGTTTGCAATGATGGTGCGGTTTTCAAGGGGGACATAGAGGTCAGATTCTCTCGTAAGGATGACATCGAGATTTGCATTCTTCAGCAGGAGTTCCTTCAGCCGGAGACAGATATCCAAAACAAGATCTTTTTCTTTGACTCCATGCGGGCCAATGCAGCCAGGATCAGTTCCACCATGTCCTGGGTCAAGCACAACTCTTTGAATGCCAAGCCCAAGTTGACGGGCCATGCTATAGCCATCTTTTGTTGGCTGTGCTGGCTGAGACACTTTCTCGGTTGCTGGTTGAGAAACAGGGGTTTTAGGATAAATATCAATAACAATCCTGAAAGGATCAAACAGATGGAAGATGTTATAGCGTTTTACTTTTTTAAAGTCCAGGTCCATGACAACCCTGACTGTAGAAGGAGATTTCTGGGCTATTCGAATTTGCTGAAGGTAGCCGTTGTTGACGATAAACTGTTTACCGTGCAGGATGGGATTCAATTTGACTTGGTAGATATCCACATAAACTCGGTCAGGAGCTTTAAGTTCATTATATGCATATTCTCTCAACTGGCCGATGTCGACAACAATACGCGTATAAGAAGGATGGGTAAAAGAACGAAGATTATAGATTTCTACTCTAAGGTCAGCTTTCGAGGGGATAGAGGATGAACATGGAATGACAAGTGGAATAAGAATTATAAAGAAAAAGAAAAGTCTTTTACCTTCCATCGTTCTATATAAATTTTAGGAGTACAATACATTATTGTCAATTAAACAAGAAAGCATCAGGCCCCGAACTTCTTGAGTTTTCCTGCGTGCGCCATCATAAGAGGCATGGCAAAAACTGCATGAAAGCGGCCTAAATATCCGTTGGCGCAATCTCTTTCTGAAAAGCGAGTCACATGATCTACCTGGGCTGTAGAGGAAAAAAGAAGAAAGGGATTAGGATGCCAGGAATGGCCCTTTATTTGGCATGGGGTGGAATGATCTGACGTGACTACAAGGACAGCAGGTTGAAGGGCAAGAAGTCTTGGGATATAGCCATCAACCTCTTCTATCACCTGGACTTTTGCCTCGAAATTTCCATCCTCTCCTGCAGAATCCGTTTTTTTCACATGGACATAAAAGAAGTCATAATCCTTGTAATGTTTTTCTGCGTTGCTGAACAATTCTTCCATGTGAGGCCCCACGCTTAAAACATCCATGCCCACAAGTCTTGCCAGCCCTTTGTACATGGGATAATTGGCGATAGCTACAGGAGAAAGTTTATACAATTCCTTCATCGATGGAATGGATGGGTATTTTGAAAACCCTCTGAGAAGAATTGTGTTTGCTTTTGGCTCATCATGTAAAATCGCAGTTGCATCATCGAGGAAGGCGTTTATGATTTCGGCTGTATGTGTGGCGCCAGGCGATAATGGTTCAGTGTATGCTCGGGGTTTATCTTCTTTTTGAGGGTCAGCATCTGAGAGCTCATCCGAGAGGCCTTTTCCACTGAATTTGACTACGAAACGGTGTTCTTTTCCAGGATAAAGGACGATGCCTGTTCCATCTTTGCCCTGAATCGACGCATTAATTTTCTGGCAGATTTTATCGTTCACATTAGTTGGGATACGGCCAGCCCTCCTATCAACAATGACATCTCCTTTTAATGTTGCGAAGTTTCCCCGGGCAACGAGGTCTTCTTTCCCTACTTCAATGTCTAAGCCGATCGCCTCTAAAATCCCCCTTCCAAGGAGATACTTTGTAGGATCATAACCAAAAAGAGCAAGGTGAGCAGGGCCGCTTCCAGGAGTAATCCCCATGAAAACAGGATCTGTAAGCCCGCAGACACTTTGAGCAGCGAGGCGGTCCAGGTTTGGAGTGTGAGCGGTTTCGAGTTCGGTTTTTCCATTCCTTGGGAGTCCGCCAAGGCCATCGATGACCAAAAGAATGATTTTTGAGTCTGTTTTGAAACTTAGCTCTTTTGCAATTTTTTCCCGGTCCATTATGAGAATAACTATAGGAAATTTATTTGTTGAAGTCAATTTTTCTTATAAAGCAGCGCGGCGGCTGTTCGGAATACCGGATTTTCGTTTTTATGCCCTGGCTGGATGATGGTATTCGAGAACTCCTTTTCGGCCGTCAGAAAGGCTTAGAAAGCTTCAGCCATATCCAAAAAACAGAGAGTATACAACTATGTTTATTCGACCCTTAAAATTTTTGGGGGAACTCCACAAAACAAAAAAACCCAGAAGGTTATCTTTATTTAATATTCCTTATAAAATTAATATTTTTGCTTTAAATTAGTTGGTTCTCTTCTATGTTGTGTGGGGAAGGAATGTATCAAAACATCAAAAGAAAAGATTCAGGAATGGCTTATAAAATCTGAGGGGAGCAAAGCCATTCCCCTGGTCTTTAATCGTTAAGGCAAATTGATATAACTTCAAATATCACGGAAAAAAAGATGCTTCCAAGTGAAAAATTAGATGAAGATTAATAAAAAATAGATTCAAAAGTAACTCGTGAACAAGTAGAGCAAGTACTAAAAGTTTGCCAATGGAACAAAAAAAGAGCTGCTGAAAAGTTAAGAATGCATAGAAAACAATTATATTGAGAAATAGAAAAAGTTGGTATGTTGCACCTAATAAACAAAATATCATCACAATTATAATAAATTCAATAAGTTGAAGTGTGACATTTTAAAATGTCACACAATGTGTCATGTCACACTTAGATTAATTTACTGATATAAAATAAATTAGAATAAATACTTACCAAAAAGTGTGACATCTATATATCTAATTCCCATTTCCCAATTTCTAATTTCAAACCGATAATTCTATTAATTTCAATCACTTAATACTTTTTAGTCAACTTGGCACGTAATTTGCTTGAAAATATTGTAAATATAAAGAGGCTGTTCAAAAATGATAGATTTTGATGGAAAGGAATTAGGGGAAGAAAAATCAATCAATTAAAGCGATGAACAAGTTAAAATATAAATCCCCTTTCGTTGATGAATACTATTTATATAATTTAGAATGCCATTCAGTAGAAATTCCTCCTTTTTATCCTACTCTTTCCTTTCTCAAAGAAGTGAAGAATCCTCATTTAGCCAAATCCATGAGTGGAGAGGGAGACAACATAAGCAGAGAGGACAAGGTAGACGTATATGCGAACTCTCTCAGCGCCCCTGACTCTCATTTTTTTATCCAGGGAGAAACTTTCTTTAAGCAAAGAGAAGAATCTTTCGATAGCCTGGCGCTTCTTGTAGATCTTTTTGAATCTTTTAGTGGCTCTAAAAAGCTTCATCTTCTCAGAGAGACGGTGATGGGTACTGATATAGAAAGACTTTCCATATTTTCCCTTCCAGCAGCTGTTTTTGAAGAGACAGTCGCCTTTCTCTCTGTTAAGAGGGCAGCGAAATTTCATCCTTTCTCGTCTTTTCTCTTTGCCCCAGTAGATAAGTTGTTTCCCTGCTGGGCAGAACACCTCTCCTTCGGGAGTAATGGTCAGATGAGAGAGCAAGGTGGAGTTTTTAGAGTTTCTGGGATTACAAGCGATAAAGGGTTGAATCTTCTCTTTCTCAGAAAAGGAGATATTGGCCAGGCTATCATAGGCGGCATCAGCGAGAGCCTGGGCGGCGAGGGTTTCCAGAATCTCTCTGAATCTTTTCTCACCCACTCTTTTTTTAAAGACAGTGAAAGTGTTATGAGAAGGGGTTTTACCGTAGGAGAATCCGCAAAGATAGCTCAGACGTCCGTCGAACCGCAGTTTTCGGGCAAGGTGTCTCTGGGAATGGTCTTCTCCAAGGGGAATCAAAAGCAAAGCTTTAAAGAGGCTAACAGGGTCAAACCCTTCTCTTCCCAAGGAAGCTTCTGGGATAATGGTTCTGATGAAAGAGAAATCGATGGAGGAGAAAATCTTCTTCAAGGGGTCATCCTCGGAGATATTCCGGGAGATGATCCAATCGACAAAACTGAGTTGTCTTTTCATTATTACTTATACTTAGGGGAGGTAAAGAATATCAAATATTCCAGATATCTATTTAAATATCAATATGTTAACTAGTTTTGAACAGATACAATCCATATAAGGAGAAAAAAAATGTTAAATCCTGTTGGGTTTTCATCGCATCAAATCTTGGAAAAAGAGGGATGCTTCTGCTTTTTAACTACTGGCGAAGGATATGGCATGTGTATTTGTGGTTGGTTCCATGGCGGTGGATATCCACCTGCGGAGTAAATAGGGAATAAAATGTTAAAGCCTATTGTTCTTGTTCCAAAACAAATTGAGAACTTCATTCACAAATGTGAGTGCGACTACTTTACTGGCTCAGGAGCTGAGGAATGAAAATGCGGGATTTAAAGAGGGGAAGAATTCGGAGGTCGTAATTTGTTTGACTAGGTTAGGACATCACTCATTAGAGTGAGTTGGAATGACCATGCGCCCGGATTCATAAGAGTCGGGCCAATAACACAATAAGAACAATAAGAAAGGAGGGAAAAAAATGTTAAATCCAATTGCTTTCTTTCATCAGGCACTCGAAAAAATGGAAGAATGTGCCTGCGGATGGTTTACTGGAGCAGGAACAGGTAAATGTGACTGCGGATTGTTCCACGGCGCTGGATTGCCGCCCCCCAAAGAATAATGATCCTCTCATTGTTTTAAGGAGGTAGAGCAATGTTCTATCCAGTTGGTTTTTTGCCATTACAGTCAATGGGTCTTGCTGGAGCATGTGGATGTGGAATCCTGATCGGAGAAGGATTTAATGACTGCAAGTGCGGATTTTTAATAGGGGGAGGGCATCCTCTGTAGTTTTGAGCGTTGATTAGGGATTGTAAGAAAAAATTCATTAAATTAAAAAAATTAAAAGGAGAGTAAAAATGATAAATCCGATTGTTTATGTGCCCAATAATATTCTCGAAGAAATGAAAAAGTGCAAGTGTGGGCTACTTTGGGGAGGAGGAACAGGTGAATGTAAATGTGGATTTATAGAAGGCTCGGGATATCCCGCCGAATGATAATCCACTAATTCAAATTGAAAGGAGCTAAAACAATGTTAGAACCTGTGGCATTTCTTCCAGAACAATTAATGTGTGGTAGGGCATGCGGATGTGGAATCCTGATCGGAGAAGGATTTAATGACTGCAAGTGTGGGTTTTTAATTGGGGGAGGACATCCTCTTTAAGTCAAAGACACAAATGAAGACTATTAGAGGAAATATTTTCACAAAAAAGGAGGAATGAAGATGCTAAACCCAATTGTTTTTCTCCCTAATCAAATAATTGATAAGAACGGGTGTTCTTGCGGACTGTTAGCAGGATCAGGAATAGGAGACTGTGAATGTGGATGGTTAGGTGGCAAAGGGTATCCACCTCAAGAATAGCAAAAAACCAAGCCCGTGCTCCTCGAATACTCATTTTTACTTTTAAAAGGGTTAAAAAATTGCTGGACAAGAAAATAATTGCACCTTCAAAAAGAAAGAATTTTAAAAAAAATGACTGGTATCTATTCTATGATCCAGTAAATGTCAGGTGGATTAAAGTTAACGAGGCCGGAAAAGAAATTATATTAACAATAGAAAGATTTTCGCTTCTTCAAGATGTAATAAACAGTCTTAAGAAAAGGTTTAAAGCAAAAGAAGAGACAATCATCAAATTCATAGAATATCTTATAAATGCAAATTATCTTCATATTGATAGCTACAAAGTAAGAGAATTTAATTTTGGAAAAGCTTTATATCCATCTTCTCTCTATATTCATCCAACTTATAGATGCAATTTGAATTGTTATTACTGTTATAATTTAGATGACAGAGAGAAATATTCAGCTGAAGGTTTTTACGATGAACTAACATTTGAGGAATACAAAAAATTACTAACAGAAGTGAAAGAAATAGGAATTAGAAATCTTGTATTTACGGGGGGAGAGCCACTTTTAAGAAAAGATATTTTTTCCATTGCCAAATTTTCAAAGGATTTTGGCTTTCATAACTCTTTAATCACAAACGGAACATTAATCACTCCATCAAATGCAAAGAAAATTGTTGAGCTTTTTGACCATATATCTGTCAGTATAGATAGCTATAAAGAAGCGGAAAATGATCAAATGCGAGGAAAAGGCACTTATAAGAGAGTGATAAATGGAATAATAATTTTAAAATCATTTCAAGGGAATGTCTCATGCTTAGGAGTGGCCCACAAGGGAAATATTGACAGCTTATTAGATTCAAGGGATTTCTTTATAAGAAAATTGGGATGCAATTCATTTCTTCCCCAATTTTTCATCCCGCATAATCAGAACAATTCTGATTACTTTTCAAACGAGAATAAAGAGCTGAAAGATCTTTCAGGAAAATACGGGACAATCAGAAATGAAATAAATAAAACAATGGGAGTTTATCGTAACATTGGTCTGCGAAATAACTGTGGAATGTGTTCTGGAGAACTGGCCGTAGGAGCGGATGGGAAAGTATTTCCATGTCAGTCTCTTTTAAAAGAGGAATTCTGTGGAGGCAATGTCAGGAGAGAATCGTTAAGCAAAATATTGGAAGATTCTGCCGTGTTCAAAGAAATTCGAGCCCTTTCAGTAGATAAATATGAATTATGTTCTGATTGTGATTTCAGATATTTATGTGGAGGAGGTTGCCGGGCCATTCAATATGGGATATTTAAAGACCTGAAGAAGACTTTTCCGTTATTTTGCAAGTTTAATAAAGAAATAATAATTAACTCTATGTTTGAAAGCGCTGTCATTTCAAGTAAAGATGAATCTCAATCAGAGATAAACAATGAAGAATATGTTCCAGAATGTTTTTAATCTAAAATTCATTTTTATAAATGAGAAAGGATTATCAAATGATAAATGAAAACGGAATAGTGTTAGCTCCTGAAAAATACTACACGTTTTCCCGTGATGGCTGGTATCTCCTGTATGACCCTGTTAATGTCATATGGATCAGGCTTAATAAAGATGGAGTAAAAATTGTAGAATTGATAAAGGAATTTAAAAATATTGATTCCATAATTCCTATTTTAGCAAAAGAATACACGCAGCAATCGAAAGAAGAAGTGCAGGATAAAGTTCAATTATTCACCAATAATTTAGTTTCAGTCGGCTTTTTGCATAAAGGCCAATATAAGATGCGCCCAATACGTCATTTTTTCCAGGAAGTTCCAAGTGAGATTTATTTGTTAATGACTTACAAATGCAATTTAAGATGTAAATATTGCTATAACATTGAAGATAGAACAGAATTTGATAAATACAAATATAAGTATCTGACTTACAAAGATTACCTGAGACTCGTTGATGAAGCAGGGAATTTAGGGGTGAAGAAATTCGTTTTTACAGGGGGTGAACCTTTACTGAATCATCATACTTTGAGACTCGGGGATTATATTGTAAAAAAGGGATTAGAATCAGAATTGATTACAAACGGCCTCTTAATTAATAAGGCTAACGCAGAAAAGATTAGTGAAAGCTTTAATATCATTACCATTAGCCTTGATTCAGTGAACAAGAAATTACATGAACATATGAGGGGCAAGAACACGTTTGAGAAAATTATCCGAAGTGTAGGGCTTCTAAAAGCCTATAATGCAAGAATTAGAATTAATTCTGTGATTACTAACGTCAATGTCAATACTGTCTTAAATACATGGCGATGGGTTATAGAGGAACTCGATTGCTCTCATTATACGCCTGCTTTGTATGCTCCTGGTACGAATGACCCCAAGTTTTATAAAAGATTTCTGCCTGATATGAAAAGTTTAATAAAAGAACAGGATAATATTAGAAAATATTTTAAAGATAAGCCAGGCATTGCAGTCAAATATCCAAATATAAGATTTAGCTGTGGAATAGCAAATGGAGAAATTAGCGTGGGGCCTGAAGGATTTGTATATCCCTGTCATACTTTGCATAAACCAGAAATGAGATGTGGGAATTTAATGGTACAGAACCTTGAAAGAATATTAAAAGAATCAGAAATTTTGAAAAGGTTACGCGAATTTAATGTCAACGAAATAGAAGTTTGTAATAAGTGCGATTTCAAATATTTATGTGGAGGCGGATGTTTAAGTATGAATTACAATATTTATGGTGACTTCTATTCAAACAATAATTTTTATTGTAAATATTTAAAACAAGAACAAATCGAAAGAATGTGGACCTCTTCACAAATTCCTTTATCCCATATGAAAAAATATTTAGAAGATTCTAATTTCAACATTATAAATCCTGATCGTACTATTTAGAAAAGATACTGAATCATGATGAAAAAACTAAATTATTTAAATAATACAAATGGTCCAATCAGTATCAAAAAAAATATGAAATTTGACTTGGAATTAGTTAAGTCTTTTTTTAAAGTTTTTAAACCTAAATGGTCATTAGTTCTTGTTGGAGGAGGGGGAATATTACTTGTATCATTGCTCCAGATCCCTGGACCTTTCCTTTCTCAATATATGATTGACCATGCTCTTCCCCAAAAAAACAAGTACCTCGTCTTTATTGTTGCCTCCATTATATTAGCATTGCTAATTCTGAATGTTATTGTTTTCATATTTAATAGATACATTCTAGCTAAATTCAGAGAAAAGCTATTACTTAACATGAGATTATCTTTTTTCAATCATATTCTATCTCTTCCTGTATCATTTTTTAAAACTTATGATTCTGGATATATTTTATCGAGATTAACAAATGACACGAGTGCGACGCAGGGAGTATTTGCCGATAATTTACTAACAATTGCTTCTAATATTTTGACTTTTGTAATCGGAGTCTCAGCTTTGTTTTATATTCATTGGAAACTTGCGCTTATTTCAATAATTGTGCTTCCTTTTTATATTTTTGGCAGCAATCTTACCGGGTTTAAAATAAGAAAGCATTCACCAGTAATCCAAGAAAATGCTGCCCAAATAGGCCGTTTACTCGGAGAAAGTTTTTTAGGAGTTTTTGTTATAAAAATATTTGCTAAGGAAAAAGAAATTATTTCCAAATTTGAGAAAATTTTGGAAAAGAACTTGCGCGATAACATAAAAATGTCCATTTTAAATTCGGTAAATAGCTCTTTCAGCTCACTTGTTGGAGGTTTAGGAAGTTTAATAGTACTTTGGTATGGTATTTTGGAAATAATAAATGGTCATTTAACTATTGGAAAATTAATCGCCTTTAATGCTTTTTTAGCATATCTTTATAGTCCTCTTTCAAGTCTGATAGGAATAAATGCCCAGTTTCAAAGATCAGCTGCCGCGATATCGAGGATCTTTGAAATTTTAAATCACTCTCCCGAATTTGAAGTGGATGAAATTAAAGAAAAACCGGTGGACATAAAAGGTTTAGTTTCATTTCAAAATGTGTCCTTCTCTTATAACAGTAAAGACAAAATTCTCGAAAATATTAACTTTAATGTTGAAAGGGGAGAATTAATAGCCATTGTTGGAAGAAGTGGTGCCGGAAAAACATCGCTAGTTAATTTAATCCCTCGATTTTATGATCCTTTAAAAGGGAGGATATTTATTGATAACCTCGATATTAAACAGATTCCAAAAGTCCAGTTAAGAAAAGTTGTAGGTTATGTTCCTCAGGATGCTTTCTTGTTTGAAGGGACAATCTTGGATAATATTAAGTTTTCTAAAATGGATGCAACAGATGAAGAGGTTTTCTTTGCAGCTAAAGCAACTGGTGTTGATGATATTATCAAGAGATTGTCGATAGATTATAGTACTAATGTTGGAGTTTTAGGAACAAAATTATCCGGAGGTCAAAAGCAGCTAATATCAATGGCAAGAGTATTATTGAAGGATCCAAAAATATTAATTTTTGACGAGGCGACATCCAATTTAGATTATGAAACAGAGAATTTACTTAAAAAAGCTATTGATTCTATTGTACAAGGAAGAACAACCTTTGTAATTGCTCATAGGTTGACTACTGTTTTAAATGCTGATAGAATTTTTGTCTTAGAAAAGGGGAAATTAATTGAAGTAGGGAATCACGATGAGTTATACAAAAAAAATGGCACTTATGCAAAGCTATTTGACGAACAATTTTCAGGTTATCATAAAATTGATGGGTAAATAGCAATATGAGATACAGGAAAATTTTATTGTCCATTATTATTTTATTAAGCGCGACTTTCATGTCTTTAAATTTTCTGATTGAAAAATATGGAAAAAGCCCCATCTCATCGCGAAAATATGCGATTCTTCTTAATGGATTTAAAATTGGAGAAGAAAAAGTAGACAATTTTTCTAGCTATTTTAGATTTAAAAAAGTTATTAAGACAAAAAGGGAAATAGTAACTTCTATCCGAAAAAAAGAAGACATTTCAAAAATGTATGAATCCTATTTATTTATAGAAAGCTTAACGGGAAAACCAATTTTTTTCAGTAGCAAAAGAATACACGGATATCAAGATGAAATTGAAACTTCAGGAAGGGTGAAAAATGGATTTATATTATTAAAAAAAGATGATGATAGTTTAAAAAAAATCGAAACAAGAGAGCTATTTTTATTTCCAAGTTATGTAGAAAATCAGATGAAGAGGGAGGGCCTAAAAATAGGTTCTAAGTATAATCTTAAAGTCTTTGAGCCTTCTCTTGAAACGATAATCGATTTGTTTATTGATGTTAAATCTTTAGACAATAAAGTCATCAATAAAAAAATATACAAGCTATTTAAGGTTGAAGGAACATATTATTATCCAAATATGAAAATTAAATTTTATGCCTGGCTCAACAGAAATGGAACAACATACAAAGTGATTTATCCCTCTATGAAAATGGAAAAAATTCTTGTTGCATTATTACACGAAATTCAAATCCCTGAAGTTGCAGATCTTTCATATAGTGTGCCAATATCAGAGAATATCACATATAATCCCCGATACATTAAAGAATTAGAAATAAAAATTGAAAATGAAAATATAGTTGAGTTAAAAAAAGAATTGAAATCTTCTTCTTCCATTCAAAGAATAATTGAAGTAGGAAATAATTTTATTATTTTAAGTATAAAGTCAAAAGAATACTCTCAGGCCAATTTGTTTCCCTACTCTATTTCTGAGTTAAACAATAAAGAAGAAAGATATTTAAAACATACCGTATACACACAATCAAATGACAGCGAAATTAAGAGCCTAGCCAATAAAATTGTAAAAAATGAAAAAAACTTATTAAGAATTCTACGAAAAATCAATGCTTTTGTTTTTGAATGTTTATCGTTGAATCTTGAAAAAAACATTAAAATTGGACTGGCTCGACCTAAAGAAATTTTATCATTAAAATCAGGAGATTGCACAGAATATGCAGTATTATTTGCTTCATTAGCTAGGGCTCTTGGGATTCCTTCTAGAGTAGTAGGCGGGGTAGTATATGATGGCAAATATTTTGCTTATCATATGTGGGTTCAAGTGTGGTGTAAGGAATGGATTGATGTAGATCCCGCATTTCAACAAATTGGAGTGGATGCAACTCATATAGCTTTTGCCAGCTCTGATCTTAGCGAGAAGTCTATAACAGAAATGGGTCTAATATTAACTCACTTTATATCAAAGACAAATTATCACATACTGAAAATTGGAATTTAAAAGTTAATAAAATGTTGGCAATAACTGAGTTAAAAAAAATACAAATAAAAAGGAGGTTATTATGAGAAAAAAAATAAAATTTTTAGTTATGGGATTTATAATAGTATCTTGCAGTATGAACCTTTCGATTGGTAAAAGTAAAGTTCAGGCTATTTCTCTAAAAGAGCAGATTGCTATTGGAGCAGATGAGGCAGATGCAAATCAGATGTTTTTTAACTTAATAGGCAGCTTTATAGATTCGAAAAACAACTATTATCTTCTCGATAAAGGAAATTTTAGGATACAGGTATTTAACAAAGATGGGAAATTCATTAGGACAATAGGAAAAAAAGGACAAGGTCCAGGAGAATTAGCTTCGATAGTTGCAGGTGTAATTTATGATCAAAAGTATGTTTTAGTAGCTGATGATGAACTTTTGAGAGTAAATGTTTATGATTTAGAAGGAAACTTTATGTCGAGTTTTAAAATAAAAGGCAAAGTAAGCGACTTAATTTGTGCTCCTGATAACAAAATATTTATAGCTTATCCGGATATTGAAGGCAGGCTTATCCATGAATATGACTTGAAAGGAAATTTGATAAGATCCTTTGGTGCCCTAAAGGAAAAAGAGCTTACGCTTTTTAATGATGCTGTAAAAATGTGTATGGATGCGGAAGGAAATTTCTATGTTTGCATTAGATATGCGAATCGGATACAAAGATACGACTTTAAAGGCAATTTAATAAAAGAGATCGAAGCTGATTTGCCTTTTACCGTTCGCCCTCAAGAAACCAAAGGCGGAGGATATCAGGTAACCTCAGTCTTTCTTGATATTGCCTGTAATGGAAACGATGTATATATAATTACTGCTCCTCAGGTTCCTGCTCATGGTTCAATTCAAGATGCTCTTAAAGAAGGCAATTATATGATAATATTGGACAAAAAACTTAACCAAAAGCAAATATCAAAACTTCCATATTTAACTATTTCTTTATCATTTGATAATTATCAGAGATTATTATTGTGTGATCTTAATTTTATATTCCATGTGTGTAGTGTTACCTCCCCTAAAGGAGAGTAAGGTTATTTAAAATATTTAAAAAAAGAGGAGGAGAAGAATGCTGAGTCCAATTGCACTTTCATCACCTCAAATTTTAGAAAAAATAGTATGCAACGAGCAATGTGCTTGCAGCACAGTCCTTTGGTGGGATACAGACCACCGGCCCCAGAGACTTTTAAACCTAAGATTCAAACCTTGGAAATGGTTCAATAATTAGGGGAAGGTCAATCCCTATTTTTTGATAAATTTCTAAAATTATAGAAAGGATAATGACTATGTTTGGAACATTGGGTATAAGCGAATTATTAATTTTATTGTTATTTTCATTAGTTTTCGTGGTGTTTCCTTTTTGGAAGATTTTTTATAAGGCAGGCTTTCCGGGTTGGTACAGCGTTGTTATGCTTTTATATCCTATTGCGATAATTGCCATATTTTATTTAGCTTTTAAAAAGTGGCCTCTTCATAAAGCATTAGAGGATGCAGGGATTGAGTTAAATATTAAAAAGAGATAATAGTTCATCTCACGATAGGCGAAAACCTCGATTGTGGCATCCATGCCTCCTCTTGTTTCGTTGGTAATTTTTAAGAGGAGAGGATGCCATATTTTTTTCCAAACGACAACTCAAATACCTGTTTTCAGAGCCAATCCATCTCAGATGAACTCTACCGCCAAAAACAAGGCTTTCACCAGCCATATAAGCACCAAATTCAGCTTTATCCATGTCTAACCTTTGCCCCATCTATTCTCTTTTCGCTAAATACTCCTGATATTTTATTCTTAAATTCATCGAGATAAGCTCGTAAATAAATGCGCCGATTCATTCGTAAAATATCACGCCTCTTAACATGTATAAATTTAAATTGGGACGGCTATATTTTTTATGTTAATCTCGTAAAACTATACGCCGATTTACCTCGTAAGGGTATACGCCGCTTGACATAAGTCTCTTAACAGGCCTAAATGCGTTTACAATCCTTGGTGCCTCTGCTAAAATCAAAATATGGAAAAAGTGCT
>JACUUK010000104.1 GCA_014859315.1 Candidatus Aminicenantota bacterium | reverse complement strand
GGGAGAATGTTTTTTATCTGTATATCACGTCTGCATCTCGTGCTTAAAATTATTGACTTCAAGTAGACCACTGCTTCTTCGAATTTATCATTGAGGACTATATAATCAAATTGAGAATAATATCTTATCTCCTTCTTGGCTACTTCCAGGCGATTTTCTATTGAATCAATGCTTTCTTGGCCTCTTTTTATCAACCTGTTTTTTAGCTCCTGATAGGAAGGAGGAAGAATAAAGATAAACACGGCTTTTTTGATTTCAGACCTTAACTTCTGAGCTCCCTGAACATCTATATCCAAAATAAGATCTTTATGGATCCCCTTTTTCTCTATCTCCCGCCTTGATGTCCCATAATAATGTCCATGGACAACCGCCCATTCTATGAACTTTTTCTCCTTTATCATTCGCTCGAATTCTTCATTAGAGACAAAATAATAATCTTTTCCTTCTTTTTCCGTATCTCTCTCTTTTCGCGTCGTGTAAGAAACGGAAAACTCAATGTCTGCAATTTCCTCGAGAATTCTTCCCGCAAGTGAAGATTTCCCGCATCCTGAAGGCCCTGTGACAATGAAAAGCATTGTTTCTCCCGCAGTTATCTATTTAAAAATAAATGTTTCATTCTAAATTTTGAACCTGTTGACGAAATCCTTCGATTTCACTTTTTATAGCCAAACTTTCTTTAATTATGGCAATATCCTGAGCCTTTGAATTAATCGTGTTTGCCTCCCGGTAAAGCTCCTGAGCAATAAAATCAAACTTTTTCCCGACAGGTTCAGCTGTCTCCAGAGATAGAAGCTCTTTGATATAATTCAAATGAAATTTTAACCGCACAACTTCTTCAGACATATCATAGCGCTGGGCAATACAAGCTGCCTCCTGGACTATTTTTTCCTCTGAAAAGGGCGCTTCCAGCCCAAGTTCCCGCAATCTCTCCGCTAATCTCTCCTGAATTAGAGAAAGCTGTCTGTCCATAAGTTTTTCTATACGGCTGGCACCTTTTTGTATATTTCGAATGAACCTCTGAATTTCTTTTTTTATCTCTCTTCCTTCTCTTTCTCGACATTTTATTAGAATTTCCATAGTTTTTTCAAAAGAATTTTCTAAAAAAAGAATTTCTTCCTCTGTAAAACTTTTGTTTTTTAACTCAATAATTTGTGGAAGATTAAACAGGTTTTCTAATGAAAAGTAAAGCTTATTGTCAAACTTTGCTGAGAGTGTTTGTGCGGTTGACAGAATTTGTTTTAACAATGGTTCATTTATGCAAATTTTCCATCTCTCCGGGTCTAAATATTTCACATCAATATGAACTTCAACTCTTCCCCTGTTAATCATTCTCTGGCAAATAGCTCTTAACCGATTTTCAACCTCTCCGATGTGGCTTCCCCTGTAACACCAGTCAAAAAAACGATGGTTTAAACTCTTAATGCTTATTTTTACTGATAATACCTTGGTATCGAATTTCTTCTCAACAAAGCCCGTCATACTTCGTATCAACTGATGTTCTCCTTGTCTTCAAGAAACTGCAGATCATATAATTTTTTATAGATGCCATTTTTTTGGCAAAGTTCCCTATGCGTCCCCATTTCTGCTATTTTCCCTCTATCAAGAACAAAGATTTTATGCGCGTTCCTAACCGTAGATAACCTATGAGCAATAACAAAAGTTGTTCTATTTTTCATCACATTGGCTAAAGCAAGCTGAATCATCCTTTCTGACTCTGAATCCAACGCAGACGTCGCCTCATCGAGAATCAGAATAGGAGGATTCTTGAGAAGGGCCCTGGCAATTGCTATCCGTTGACTCTGTCCAATAGAAAGCAATCCTCCTTTTTCTCCAATAATAGAATCGTATTCTTGAGGAAGCTCCATGATAAAATCATGGGCCTTTGCAGCTTTAGCGGCCTCGATGATTTTCTCTATCTCTATATCTTCCAATCCATAAGCAATATTATTCCGCACAGTATCATTAAAAAGTATCAAATCTTGAGTCACCATTCCTATTTGAGACCGTAAAGAAGAAATGCTTACTTCCCGGATATCTATATCATCGATAGTGATTCTTCCTGAAGTTGGTTCGTAGAAGCGGGAAAGAAGGTTAATTATCGTTGTTTTACCGGCTCCACTCAATCCTACAAGCGCAACTGTTTCTGTGGGCTGGACTTCAAAATTGATATTATAAAGGACAGGCCGAGCCTCATTATAACTGAAAGATACGTTTTCAAATTTTACTTTTCCTTTCACTTGAGGAAGAGGATAAGCTTTCGGATGGTCCACAATCTTCGGCCGATCTTGCAATATTTCATTTACTCTGTTATAGCTGGCCACTCCATGTTGTATGACATTATTTGCACGGCTTAATCTTTTTATCGGTGTATATGAATAAAAAATCGCAACTACAAATGAGGCGAAATCTCCAGGGCTGATATATCCTTGTGCTATCCTCATTGACCCAACAAAAAGAATAAAAGCTCCTACTATCCCACCCAAAAATTCCATAAACGGAGATGTTAAGCTTCCTGTCCAAGCGAGCCGGGTTCCTGCTTTGAAATATTCATAAGTTGCATGGAAAAATTTCTTAAGTTCAAACTTCTCCATGGTGAAAGCTTTTACAATCCTGTTCCCTGTAATTGTTTCATGGAGCAAGTTATAGATATTTGCTATTTTAATCTGACTATCCATTCCTTTCTTTTTTAACTGCCTACTGAAAACTGCCAGGGGAATAACAGCCAGAGGGGCAATAATAAATGAAGCCAAAGCTAAACGCCAGTCAGTGATAAAGATGTAAACAAGAAGGGCAAATAAGACAAGAATTTCTTGAATAAGTTCGCCCATGCTCCCTGATACGGCTTCCTGTATTTTATCAACATCGTTTGTTAACCGGGACATCAGTTCGCCTGTAGGCGTGTGGTCAAAATATTGCGGGGACTGGTAAACAAGATGTTCAAAAAGATCGTTTCTCAAATCTTTGACAATATTTAAACCCACAGATTTCATGAAAAAAGAAGACAGAAAAGTGAATAATCCTTTCCCAAAAATCACAATTACCAATAGCAAAGGAATAAACCACATTAGTTGGTCTTTTGCTACATGAAGGTTATTAAAAACAAAATCCACTAATCCTGTTCTCCTTGGAACTTCTTGCGGAGTCAGTTTAATCATCCCATCTATAATCGGTTGGACTAAATTGACAAATACATAAGTAAAAAAGGCGACAAAAATCGAACAGATAAAAGCAATCGTCAATTTATTTTTTTGGCCTAAAGTAAGTTTTAAAAGCTGGAACATTTCTTTCATCGCCTATGTTCGGGAAATATCATACAAGAGTTTTTCAATTTCGAATGCATTCAATGCTGACCCACAAGTTAAATTATCTGCAACTGACCGAATCCAGAAATTACTCGGAAAAGCATCATCTTTTTTTATCTGTCCGATAAAAATTTCATCTTTGCCAGCTACAGAAATTGAGGAAACAGGGCAAGATCGGACAGGTGTTAAAAGTTTAAAGTAGGGAGACTTCTTAAAAAGATCTTCTAATGTTTGAATATCTGTTTTTTCTTTCAATTCCAAGTAGCTCATGATGGAATATGTATGAAAAACCGGAGCCTGCACAAGAGATAAAGCGAGCGGAAAACCAGAGTCATTTAAAATCCTTTTTATTTCTTTTCCACGCAGGGAATCTGTTCCAATAAGGACCAGGCGGAAACCTTTTCTATTTTTCATTTTTCTTTAAAGGATTATCGGAGGGACTTTCTGTGCTCCGTCATGATGTAATACATTCTATCTTTGCAAACAAGCTTTTTTTTCTTTAACTCTTTTTCTTCCAACTTCTCTTTTTCAGTCAAAAAACTTTTTGCCGCCAGGCGTTTCAATTGCTTTTCATAAAGCTGGTGCTCCTCAAATATTTTCTTAAATTCCTTGTTTTGTTTCAGTAATAGCTGTTTTAATTCTTTTTCATCCATTAAGCTCTTCCTCCAAATTGAAAGAATATCACAATGGTATTCTGATTTCAATTTCCATTGAGTACAAACGCCCCCTTCCCGAGGTGTCAACAATACTCTAAATAAGCAATAAATAAGCTTTAGAGAATTAATTTTGGATTGACTTTATCAAAGAGTAAAATTATACTTAATAGCTGAGTTTACTGAGGTATAAATTCCTTCTTGGCGAGGTAGCTCAGTCGGTAGAGCGAGAGACTGAAAATCTCTGCGTCGGCGGTTCGATTCCGTCCCTCGCCATTCTTCTCCATTCTTTTGCCCTTCCTTTTTTTTCAATAAAAAAGTTAAAAATAAACCTACTTGAATTGTGGCTAACGGCTAAGGGCTCAACTGATTTTTGCTTTTAGAAACTCTTTTAGCTTATGGCTAAACTCTGGCCTTTTTAATGCAAGATCGATTGTTGCTTCAATAAATTCCTGCTTGTCACCCGCATCATATCGCTTTCCCTCAAAAAGATAACCATAAACAGGCCGCTCTTTAAGAAGAATTCGGATAGCATCCGTAATTTGGATTTCACCTTTATCATCCATGGGTGTGTTTTTAATGGCATCAAATATTTCCGGATTAAAGACATATCGCCCAAGCACAGCAAGATCAGAAAATGCTTTTTCTGGGCCTGGCTTTTCGACCAAGTCCTCTATCTGAAATAATCTGTCGGATACCTGCTTGTATTTAATTATGCCATATTTTTTCGTACCCTCTTTATCAACGCGGCCAAGAACAATAACAGAAGCACCAAGTTCTTTATGAGCATCCAGAAGTTGCTTTGTACACGGAATATCGCAATCAAAGATATCATCAGGAAGAAGGACTGCAAAAGATTCATCCCCTATAAATTTTTCGCTTATCAAAATCGCATGGCCTAATCCAAGTGCTTTTTTCTGCCTCACATACCAGAAATTAGCAAGGTTAGAAATTCTTCGAATCTCTTGCAGATTATCAAGCTTCCCTTTTGCTTCCAGAAATTGCTCCAACTCAGGACTGTCATCAAAATAGTCTTCAATAGCACTTTTCCCCCGGCTTATCACAATGGCAATATTCTTTATCCCTGAGCGGACAGATTCTTCAACACTATACTGAATCAATGGCCTATCCACTACTGTGAGCATTTCTTTTGGTTGAGATTTTGTAGCAGGAAGAAAACGGGTCCCAAAACCCGCAGCAGGGATGACAGCTTTCTGTATCTTCAGAGTTTTTTCCTTTCTTAAAAAATTAGATTTTAATGCAAATTAGAATTTGTAACTAATGGAAATATTAGGAACAAATATTTTCATGTTATAAACACCTGGCATCGCTGCTTCATATTCAGGATCAAGGAGAACTTTTTCGTAGAGAACATTTCTTTCTTTGCCTGTTAGATATTCAAAACCTACATCAATAGAAAGATTATCGAGAAAATATCCTATCCCGACAGTTATCACATTAAAGTTATAACTTGGGAGAAGAACATTCATTGTTTTATCTGGAGAAGGACTTGGGTCGTAATAATAACCTCCACGAAGTGCTATTGTTTCGAACTTATATTCTGCTCCAAACCGGATTTGTGTTGCATCACTCCAGTGAAGAGGCCTCTCATCATCACCGCTTTGAGCCATCAAAATTTTCCAGATAGAATCTTTAAATTCTGACTTCATGACATCCATTTTCGACCATTGTGTCCATTGAATATCTGCTGTTAAAGTGAGATTATCAATGGGTTTGACAGCAACTCCACCGGCTATCCACATTGGCCAGGTCACTTCTCTTTCTATGTCTGAAGTAGAGTTGAAACCTAAGAGACTTAAATTAGAAATGCTCCCATCTCCACTGAATTTTACAGTGCTCGCAGTCCGGAATGTTGCACCGAGATTAAACATTTCGTTTGGCTTTACCAATATTCCAAAAGTGGCTCCATATCCCCATCCTGTCATACTTTCTTCATACTGTCCCAGGTCAACTTCCATATAATAAGGTGGTACAGGGATTTCAACCAGGGCAGAACCAGCGTGCATCGCTAAATCGAACATGCCGTAGTTAATATTCAATGTTGCACCAAGAGAAATCTGGTCATTGAGTTTATAAGCAATAACAGGAGAGATTGTTACAAGAGCTATCTTGCTTCTCCAATCTAATGAAGGATTGTTATGGGATATAGCAGCAAAATCCGCTCCATTCCATTCTGCCCCAAGGCCAGAGGGAGTATAAACTCCGATTCCTGCCACTAAATTCTCAGTTACTGGATGATAGTAGGCCGCCATTCCACAGAGATAATGTTTCGTTTTAGTTTTTGCATCCACAAGAGTTAAAGGCCCAACGCCTGGAAAAACTGTTGTCATTTCATAGGTCGAAGAAGGAATTAAATCTGTTCCGTAAAAACCAAAATACTTTTTGTCAAATTGAGCTACTCCAGCTGGATTCCAGAAAATCGCACTAAAATCATCAGAAAGTCCCACAAAAGCGCCTCCCATTGATAGAGCTCTTGTGCCCAGACTGTTTAAATTCAGCCCGTTTGCAAGAGTCAATGAGCTCAGAAGAGAAAGGGCAATTAAAAAAACGAAGAAACTCTTTGCTATCTTCATAATTACCTCCCTATTAATTTCTCTTTATTAATTTCTTTTTGTTTACGATATTTTTGGGACTTTGTCAAATTGAAATAATTTTAGATAAGCATTTCTATTTCCGTGATGAGGGAAACATCTGACCTAATTGAGAAGTGCGGCGACGGTTCCTCTCCATCCAAAGCCCATTGTGGAGGGTGGGAGGGTCTTGGCAAGGATGGAGGGGAACCGACGCTGTGACAGATTAC
>JACUUK010000103.1 GCA_014859315.1 Candidatus Aminicenantota bacterium | reverse complement strand
CGCGATGACAATCTTATAATAGCGGAGGTCGTCAGATTGTTAAACGCTTGGAAGGTTTGGGATATAAAGTTTCCCTCGAACATTCTTTTGCAATTGCTTAATGAATTATGCATTATTTATGAATAATTCAGGTTAGATAAATTGAAAAAGGAGGTAAGGATGCTCTCTCGGGCAAAGGATAAAATTTATGAAGTCAAAGATTTTCCAAAACCAGGTATCGGTTTTAAGGATATTACGCCATTAATCCAAGATGCTTCCTCTTTTAACTTTGTGATTGAAAAAATTGCAGCTTGGGCCAAGGAAAGAAAACCAGATATCATCGCGGGTATCGAGTCACGTGGATTTATTTTTGCAGCTCCTATTGCGCATCATTTAGGATTGGGACTTGCTATTATACGTAAAAAAGGGAAACTTCCAAGAAAAACAGTATGTGTAAGAGCTCCGAATGAATATGCTGTTGAATATTTTGAGATGCATGAGGATTCTGTTTCTCCAAACCAAAGGGTTCTTATTGTGGACGATTTGATTGCCACGGGCTCTTCTTCCATTAGCGCGATCGATCTCGTGAAAAAATTAGGAGGGGAAGTCATAGGGTTTGCTTCTGTTGTAGAACTTGAGTTCTTAAAAGGAGTGGAAGCTATTAAAAAAGTATATCCGGATGTGGAAATTCTTTCTCTTATTCGATTTGAATAATAAAGCAAAGAAATGAACGGCTTCATCCATCGATTTTTTCGGCTGAAAGAAAATAACACGACTATACGTACAGAGTTTATTGGCGGATTAACCACATTCATGACTATGTCATACATTATTTTTGTCCAGCCAGCGATTTTATCTGTTGCAGGGATGGATAAAGGAGCTGTAATGGTGGCCACATGTGTCTCAAGTGCCATTGCTACACTACTAATGGGATTACTGGCAAAATATCCTGTGGCCTTGGCTCCTGCCATGGGACATAACATTTTTTTTGCGGTAATTGTATGTGGAACCATGGGATATTCCTGGCAGGTTGCCTTAGGAGCTGTTTTTATCTCGGGCATGATTTTTATCTTCCTTTCTGTTGTAGGAGTTTGGGAAGCATTAGTCGAAGCAGTTCCAGATTCTCTCAAACATGCGATTGCTGTGGGAATTGGCCTTTTAATCGCACTGATAGGACTTGAATACGGAGGTCTTGTCGTAGGTACACCTGGAGTCTTGGTTGGAATTGGGAATTTAACGAGCAAGCCTGTAATCCTTGTTTTGTTCGGAGTTGTCTGCACATCTGTTCTCATGGCGCTTCGAGTTCCTGGTGCGATTCTTCTTGGAATTATTGCTACTGCCCTGGCAGGTATTCCAGCAGGCGTTGTTAAATATCATGGGTTTCTATCTGCCCCGCCTTCTCTTGCGCCGACTATTTTTAAACTTGACATCCTGGGTGCATTGAATTTAGGGCTTCTTACAGTCATCTTCACTTTTTTCTTTCTTGATTTATTCGATACGATGGGAACATTGATTGGAGTCAGCGGCCCGGCTGGATTCTTGAAAAAAGGGAAACTTCCCCGGGTAAATCAAGCGATGTTTTCAGATGCAGTAGGAACTGTTGGCGGTGCACTGCTGGGAACATCTACGGTTACAAGTTATATTGAAAGTACTACAGGCATTGCACAAGGAGCAAAAACAGGGTTAGCAAATGTTTTTACATCCATTTTATTTATGGCTGCCTTGTTTTTTAGCCCGTTGGTAGAGATGATTGGCGGCGAATACATGCATGAAGGGCTTGCTCTTCATCCAGTGATTGCTCCTCCTTTGATTATTGTAGGGTGTCTTATGATGACATGTGTTTCATTCATTCCCTGGAAAGATATAACTGAAGCAATTCCGGCTTTTCTGACTATAATCATAATGCCTTTTACAGTAAGTATCACAGAAGGAATCGCATTTGGGTTTATATCTTATTCAGTGTTGAAGCTTGTCACAGGAAAAGGGAAGCAGGTTCACTGGATTATTTATGCTTTTTCGATTCTTTTTGTATTCAGGTATTTGTTAAAATAATAATAATGTCGAAACCAACATGCTTAATAAGCTATAATAGTTTTAGAGATTTGACCGTATGAGGGGAAAACACCATTTAAAAATATATTAGGAGGGTAAAATGTCAGATTTTTTCCAGAATGGTGTTATTGCTACCATTCATAAATTGGGTGAGACTGATTTAAAAAGAATGGAGGATGAACTTAAAGAGTTTTCAAAGATAAGACCTATTGCACTTGTGCTGCCTTCTCTTTATCGTGAATTCGAAAGCGGAGCTCTTCCTAATATTATGAATGTTCTTAAAGAAGTGAATTATCTTAAGCAGATTATTTTATGTCTGGATAAATCGAATGCAGAACAATTTCATAAAGTTAAAACATATTTTTCTTCTATGAAAAAGTTGATAATTATATGGAATGATGGGCCCCGGATGAAGAAACTTTATCAGATGCTGAAAGATAACAATTTGTTTCCTGGTGAAGGAGGAAAGGGAAAGGCAGTTTGGATTTCTTTGGGTTATGTTTTAGCAAGGAGAAAAAGTCGTGTGATTGTTATCCATGACTGTGACATCGTGAATTATAATCGAACATTTCTTGCAAGGTTGTGTTATCCAGTTGCAACGCCACATTCGGAATATGAGTTTTGTAAGGGATATTATAGCCGCGTGACAGATAGGATGTATGGCCGTGCTACACGATTGTTTTTTACTCCATTTATTCGTGCTTTGGAAAAAATATTGGGTTACCTTCCTTTTTTAGTCTATATGGACAGTTTCAGATATGCGTTATCCGGAGAGATTGCATTGAGAAGAGATTTGGCCATGGCGATGCAGATTCCCAGCGACTGGGGATTAGAAATTGGTACATTGGCAGAAGTATATAGAAACATAGCTTTAAACAGAATTTGTCAGGTTGATATTGCAGATAACTATGAGCATAAGCATCAGCTCTTGGATCCGAATGACCCTGAGAAAGGAGTGTTAAAGATGACCACTGATATTACCAAAGCCATCTTACGTAATCTTGCTCTTGAAGGGGTGCAGTTTTCCGAAGGATTTTTTAAGACCTTAAGCAACATCTATTTAAAAATAGCCCAGGAAGCGATTGTCCGGTATGAAAACGATGCAGCAATTAACGGCCTGTATTTTGACCGTCATTCAGAATCTATCTGCGTGGAAGCATTTGCAAAAGGAATAGAAAGCGCAGGAAAAATCTTCTGGCAGAATCCATCTGTAAGCCAGCTAATTCCTAACTGGCATAGGGTGACAGCTGCTATTCCAGGATTCTTTAAATTATTAGGGGAAGCAGTTAAACTTGATAATGAAGATTGATTGTTTCATCAGTAGGTGATTTTAAAGAATTATGTTTTCTAAAAACAAGAGGTTTTCCTTTTAATGAGGCAAGATTAAATAAAAAAATTTAATTTGATAAAATTTGATGTTTTCAAACGTTAATAATAATATAATGACGGTTTTCATCAAAGGGAACGATAAATGGTTGATGGAGATTTGAAATGATTTTTTCAAAAAAAATCCTTACTTTTTTTCTTATTATTGTAATTTGTGGTGCAATAGTTTTTTTCTTTGTTTATAACAAAAAATCAGAATCTAAATCATCAGATATGCTTTCCAATTCTTCGGGCCAAAAGGAAGCTTTAGAAGAGACTCCTCTTCCTGTAAAAGTAGAAAAAGCTCAAAAAGGAAATCTTATAATTAAATTAAAATCACCAGGTGAAGCAATAACAGACAGAAAAATAATCATGAAGGCAGAAGTTGCAGGGAAAATAAAAAGTTTGAATGCTGAAGAAAGCCGTCATGTTAAGAAAGGGGAAATACTGTTAGAAATAGAAGATGAGGAATACAAACTCGAACTTGAAAGCCAGGAAGCCGACCGTTTGAGATATTTATCTGAAATCCTGCTTGAGAAGAAATTCGGAGAATATGAAGAGCGCTCCTCAAGGTCAGGTGAGAAAAATATTTTAGAAGCGGAGAAAGAATATGAAAAAGCCAGGCAGCTATTTCAAAAGGGGCTAATATCTACTGAAGAGTTTGAAAAGAAAAGCAAACAGTATGAGTTGGCTCTGATTGAATCAGGTGAAAAAAAAGAAGAGATTCGAGCTGCGGCAAAAGGATTAACTCAAGCTGAAATACGCGTTAAAAAAGCGAAAATGACTCTGGAAAAGACAAAAATCCGTGCACCGTTTTATGGAATCGTATACGAGATCAAAGTTTCTCTAGGAGAGCATGTGTCCAACGGAAGTGAACTTTTCACTCTAATAAATATAGAAAGGATTAAAGTTCATGCCAAGGTCTTGGAGAGCGAGATAAGAAAGATGAAGGTTGGCCGTGAGGTGGAATTGACATTCAGTTCTTATCCAGAAAAGTCTTTCAAGGGAACGGTTAAGGCTATAAGCCCGATTGTTAATCCTGAAGATAAAACCTGCAAGGTTATTATTGATGTGGCAAATCCAGGCGAGGAGATCAAGCCAGGAATGCATGTAGACGTCGAAATAGCATCGGATATTTATGAGGATCGATTGCTTATACCTCAAGAATCTGTACTTGTGAGAGGGGGAAGAAAAATGGCTTTTATTGTTGAGAATGGACTGGCAAAATGGAGATACATTCAAGTTGGATTTGAAAATGAAGACTTTGTGGAGGTTTTAGAGGGAATTGAGGAAGGAGAACAGGTCATTACAGAAGGCCATCTAACTTTAGCTCATGATGCTAAAGTTAATGTCATTGAATAAATTTCGCTTTCCTTATAAAAAATATCCATCTTTCCCATTTATAACTTTAATCAGGATAAATAACTTAAAAAACAGATGACGGAGACATATGGATTTTTATTGAACCTGCTTTTTTACTCGTCTTCTTTGTTTTCTGAAGAAACAGTTGAAAGCATTTTTTGGATTCGATTCGTCAAATCATTTACATCAAGAGGTTTTGTTATGAAATCATCGGCTCCGGAGCTTTTTATTTTCTATAAACTCGAAACCTTAGTTACATATGCTTTAAAAAGTAAATTCATAAAAAGGATTGGGAAAATGAAAATATGGTATAAAATTTTTATTCTGGTGTTGACTTTGACTTCAACTTTATATTTGTTTACGCCATGTTCTCTGAAAGCACAAGAAAGGCCTTTGACTGTTGCTGAATCCAGCCAATTTACAGAGACCTCACGCTATGCTGATGTAATGGAATTTATCAAGAAACTTCAAGAGAATAGCTCTTTAATCAGAGTTGAAAAACTATGTGTAACTACTGAAGGAAGAGATGTTCCGCTCCTTGTGATTGGAAATCCTCCGCCTTCCTCACCATTTGACCTCAAACATGATAAAAGAGCTGTTGTCTATTTTCAGGCAAATATCCATGCGGGGGAAGTTGAAGGAAAGGAAGCATCTCTTATGCTTGCCAGAGATATTATTTTTAATGACAAACACAATCTTCTCAAGAACCTTGTAATTTTGATTGCTCCAATATTCAACGCTGATGGCAATGAAAAGATTAGTCCTGAAAACCGTAGAAACCAGATGGGGCCGGAAAAGGGTGTGGGAGTCCGTTACAATGGACAAAACCTTGATTTGAATAGAGACAGCATGAAAATGGAAAGCCCAGAATTGCAGGGCCTTGTACGGAATGTCTTGATGCGGTGGGATCCTTTGTTTGTCTTAGATAGCCACACACACAATGGTTCATATCATGAAGAGCCTGTGACATATGTTTGGGGACTCAATCCTAACGGTGACGCCTCTCTCATAAGTTATATGCGGGATAAAATGATGCCTGCTGTCAGTGAGATTTTAAGGGAAGAATATAATATCCTTTCTGTTCCCCATGGAGACTTTATAGATGCAAAAAACCCGGAAAAAGGATGGCGCCCACTTGGGCCACAGCCAAGATACATCAGCAATTATATAGGGCTGCGAAACCGATTGTCCATTCTTAATGAAAACTATCCTTATAAAGATTTCAAGGAAAGAATAGAAGGATGCTACTATTTTTTCCTCTCAATATTGGATTACTGCTCTGCCCATAAAGAAGAAATTCAAAAGCTTATAAGTCTAACTGATAAGAAAACAGTTCAAAGGGGGATAAATCCTTTTGATGAAGATTCATTTATTTTGGAATATGATCTTGAGCCAATGGATAGAAAAATAACAGTTTTAGGATATGAAATGGAAGTAGTAGAAAGAGAAGGAAGTTGGCCGCGTATTACAAAAACTGATAAAAAAAGAACATATAATATCCCTTATCTTTGCAACTATGTATCAAAAAGGTCCATCAGATTTCCATATGCATACCTTATTCCGCTTCCTGTTCCTGAAATTGCAGAAAAGCTTCTTCAGCATGGGATAACAGTAGAGCGGCTTACAAAGTCCGTAAAACTACAAGTGGAAACTTTTAACATCAAAGAAATAAAGAGTATGGAAAGAATATATCAAGGCCATCATATGAATACAGTAAAGGGTGAATATATCCAGGAGACAAGAGAATTTCCAGAAGGGACTCTTTTTATCAGCACTGCACAGACTCTTGCGAATGTAGCAGCATATCTTTTAGAGCCAGAAAGCGATGATGGGCTTCTTGTCTGGAATTTTTTTGACCGATATATTGTTCCTCAATGGGGAACCAGGTTTCAGACCTATCCAGTATACAGGCTTTTAAATCCTACTCATGTGGCCAAAGAAGTTATCAGGTAATAAACCAAAGATAAACACTAAAGACAGTTTTTTTTGTTGTTTACTAATTTCTATTTCATGCCTCGGATGAGACCTGGGGGATTTCATTAGGATTTG
>JACUUK010000102.1 GCA_014859315.1 Candidatus Aminicenantota bacterium | reverse complement strand
GCTACTAATTCTTTCCCCCTGAAATGAGAGAGAAGGACAATGACAAGTATGGGGATTGCGAGTATTCTTACCAGTGTTAAAAAGTTAGGGCCATTCATATTTTCGAGATATACTATAGTAGCGATTCATTGTCAAATAAAGAACAATTAAAGCCAGGCCTGCGTCAAAGTCGCAAATTTCCCGTTTTCTTTTTCTTATTTTGAGGAAAATATGCGAATTCTGGGATAAAAATATACCTGATCTTTCAAAAAATTAAGAAAAATCGCAAGATTTTAGTACATTGAAAAACAATGACGCGGCCCTGCAATTAAAGCATGCAATTTCATTTCTGTGATAGGATGAAAAAATTAAGACGTGGGAATAGCGTATAAATCTGAATAGAAGCAAAGCCATTCTCGGGTCTTTTCTCATGACAAATATGTTTATTTGAATGGCTTTATTTCCTTGAAAAAAGTGAAAGGCATGAGTATAGTTTATTTAAGGCCATGGAAGTAAAAAAGCAAGTCACTCCTATGATGGAGCAGTACTTTCAAATCAAAAAAAATTACAAAGATACCCTGTTGTTTTTCCGTTTGGGTGATTTTTATGAGATGTTTTATGAAGATGCCAAGATTGCTTCATGTGTACTCGAAATTGCATTGACGTCTCGGCAGAAAGTTCCGATGTGTGGGGTTCCATATCATGCGGCAGATGCGTATTTAGCCAAGCTTCTCAAGAATGGATTCAAGGTCGCCATATGCGAACAAGTTGAAGACCCAAAAAAGGCGCAAGGAATCGTTAAACGGGAAGTAATTAAAGTTTTAACGCCAGGGACGGCTTTAGAAGTAGAAATGGAAGAGTCAAAGGAAAATTCCTATATTGCTTGCTTGATCCTTCAAGATAATATGTGGGGACTTGCACTTCTTGATTTAGCTTCAGGTGTTTTGGAAACAGCTCAAAGTGATGACCAAGTCAGAAGGTTTGTCTCTGATGAACTATTTAAGGCTTCACCAAGGGAAATCGTTTTCCCTAAGGAACAGGAGCAAGCAGTTAGCAAAATTCTCTCTGAGAATGGAATAGTCTCTGCTATTAAGAGCCCTTTAGAAGAATGGGTCTTTGATTTTGTCCAGGCAAAAAATTTCTTAATTGACCATTTTAAAGTTCGTTCAGTAGCAGGCTTTGGCCTTGAAGATAAACCTCTTGCTGTGTCTGCTGCCGGCGCACTTCTCTACTATCTCAAGCAATTAAGAAAAGATTCACTTTCCCTCATTAAAAAGGTTTCATATATTCAATCTCATGAGCATATGATTCTTGATGCTTCTTGCATAAGGAACCTGGAATTAATAAGAAGCCTTAGAGACGGTGGAAAGAAGGGGACACTTCTGGATGTCATTGATTTCACACAAACGCCTATGGGAGGGAGGCTTCTTCGGTCATGGCTCCTTCAACCTCTTTTGGATTGCAAAGAAATTCAATTGAGACAGAATGGTGTATCAGAATTATTCATGCATACTATTGAACGACAGGAACTTAGAGAAGTTTTAAAAGAAGTATTAGATTTAGAACGTTTGAATGCAAAAATTGTCTTAGAAGCTGCTCATCCAAGGGATCTCATCGCATTAAAAAAATCACTTTTGCCTCTTCCTGAGATTCAGCCATTACTCAAATCTTTATCATCAAAAAAAATCAGGGAGATCCATAAGAACTGGGATAATGCTCAGGATATTGCCAGTCTGATTGATAAAGCAGTTCGGGATGAGCCTGCATATTTGCTTACAGATGGGGGGATAATTAAGGAAGGATACAAAAGTGAATTGGATGAGCTGAGAAAACTCAGCCATTCAGGGAAAGAATTTATTGCACTCCTTGAGAAAAAAGAAAAAGAAAGGACAGGGATTGCTTCCCTTAAGGTTCGCTACAATAAGGTATTCGGTTACTATATTGAAGTTACAAGGTCAAATTTGTCTTTGGTTCCTCAGGATTACATTCGGAAGCAAACCCTTGTTAATTCAGAAAGGTTCATAACTCAAGAGCTAAAGACATATGAAGAAAAAGTCCTGAATGCCGAACAACGTATTGGGGAATTAGAATACGAACTTTTCCTTGAGGTCAGGGGAAAAATTGCTCGTGAAGTATCCAGGCTTCAGAAAATTGCCTCGAATATCGCTTGTTTGGACGTGCTTTGCTGTTTAGCAGAGCTGGCATCCCAGAGGAATTATGTTCGTCCTGTAGTGAATTCAGAAGATAGAATTAAGATCATTGAAGGACGTCACCCTGTTATCGAGGTGATGAACTCGGAGCCGTTCATTCCAAACGATACGTATATGGATAGTAATGAAGACCAGATTCTTATCGTAACAGGGCCAAATATGGGAGGAAAATCAACTTATTTAAGACAGGTTGCCCTAATTTGCATTCTTGCTCAGATGGGTTCATTTGTTCCTGCAAGCGAAGCAGAAGTTGGAGTCGTTAATCGTATTTTTACGCGTATCGGGGCAATGGATTTTCTAAGCGTAGGACAATCGACATTTATGGTTGAAATGTTGGAGACAGCCAATATATTGAATAATGCCACAGAGAAAAGTCTAATTCTTTTAGATGAGATAGGACGTGGCACGAGTACCTTTGATGGGCTTAGTATTGCATGGGCAGTGGCTGAATACATTCATGAGAAAGAGGAAATACGGGCGAAAACTTTATTTGCCACTCACTATCATGAATTGACAGAACTTGCCTTAACTTTGAAAAGGATAAAAAATTATCATGTTTCTGTGAGAGAATGGAAAGGGGATGTTGTGTTCTTGAGAAAAATCGTTCCAGGTTCGTCTGATCGAAGTTATGGTATCCATGTAGCCAAGCTGGCTGGAATTCCCAGGTCAGTGATTGAGCGAGCAAAAGAAATTCTTTTTAATATGGAGAAACAGGAATTTGATGAATCCGGGCAGCCAAAAATTGCTTATCGTGTGTCAAAAAAGAGGGATAAATCTCAATTGCTTCTATTTGAAGAAGACAGAAAACACGCATGGTTAGAAGAAATCAAAGAGGAAATAAAGGATTTTGATATCTCTTGTATAACGCCTTTACAAGCATTGAATTTTCTTAATGAACTTAAAGAAAAAATTTGTAAGGGTGATAAGGCAACTTAGAAATTAATAATTTTCTGAGTCTTCATCATAACCTGAGTTTTCTTCAGTTTCTTCATCCTCAAAAGCTCCATATGTGCGATCTTCCTCAAATTCAGATTCTCCAACTTCTTCTTTTCGTTTTTCAATAGCTTTTAGAAACTCTTCTTTATCCTCGTATCGTCTTAGAAAGTTAGAAGCAGAATCAGAATAGCACAGCTCTAAATAATCATCTTCAATCTTACAGAAAACGGACACGAAATGACCTGTTTGAAGATCTCCGACACTCTCCTCTATATTGGCTGTTTTTTTGATGGCATCTAAAGTTAGCCAGCTGCTGAGTTCTATTTCTTCCATTAATTTCTCCAATGAAAAAAATATCAGTTTTTTTTAAATTGTCAAGAAGAAATGTTAATATTTTAGAAAAGATAATGGTGAAAGGCCTATAGATGGCTTTGCTCCCCTCAGATTTTATACGCCATTCCCAAACCTCCCCCTTCGGCGGCCTTAAAACTCCGCACGTAAGCCCGAATCATCAGTTTTTGCCATTTTGCCTTCTGAAGCGAAGAGATTTGTTTGGTCTCCTGCTCAGACATCCTCGGCCGTCTTGGTAAGATTCCCTCGGGGTCGATTCGGGAAGGCTAAATCTTCGAAGGTCGCTTCGGCCCATCCTCAGGCCTTAATCCCTTTTCATCCTATCACTGGGAAAAAGATGCTTACGTAAATCTGAAGCCTCTTGACTTATATGGTTTGGCATATTTAAATAATAATATATTTGATTTAAAAGGGAGAAAGGAAAATGCAGTGGGACAGATTGACCATAATGTCACAGGAAGCTTTCAGCTTGGCTCAATCAAAAGCAGAAGAATTAGGCCATCAAGAACTTATTCCCGAGCATTTATTATGGGTTTTTTTGAATCAAGAAGAAAATGTCGTTATTTCTGTTTTGGAAAAAATCGGAGCAAATACAAAGAAAATAATTGATGACTTAGAAAACTATTTGCATCAATTGCCAAAAGTCAAAGGAGCAGGAGAAGTTTACTTATCAAGGGTCTTAAGGCAGATCATGAATAACGCACAAAAGGAAGCCGAGAACCTCAAAGATGATTATATCTCTACAGAACATTTATTTATGGCTATTTTAAAAGAAGGTTCATGCGAGGCCAGTCAGATTTTAAGAAGAAATTCCGTAAGTGAGGAAGCTGCTCTTCAGGCGCTAATGGCAATTCGGGGGACTCAAAGAATATCTGATCCACAACCCGAAGGAAAGTATCAAGTTCTCCAGCGATATACTCGAGATTTAACAACTTTAGCCAAACAAGGCAAATTGGATCCTGTAATAGGCCGTGAGGATGAAATCAGAAGAGTGATTCAGGTGCTTTGTCGAAGGACAAAGAATAATCCCGTCCTTATAGGAGAAGCTGGAGTAGGAAAAACAGCAATTGTTGAAGGCCTGGCCCAACGCATTGCTAATGGAGATATTCCACAAATTTTAAAAAATAAAAAGATTCTTGTGCTTGATATTGGCTCCTTAATCGCTGGGGCAAAATATCGCGGTGAGTTTGAAGAGCGTTTAAAGGCACTCTTGAGAGAAATTAAAGAAGCTCAGGGAGAAATCATCCTTTTTATTGATGAGCTTCATACAATTATAGGTGCTGGAGCTGCAGAAGGTGCTGTTGATGCCTCTAACATGCTGAAGCCTGCTTTAGCCAAGGGAGAATTGAGATGTGTGGGAGCTACGACTCTTAATGAATACAAAAAATACATCGAGAGAGACGCAGCCCTGGAGAGACGATTTCAACAGGTTTATGTGGGAGAGCCCTCTGTTGAGGAGACCATTTCTATTCTAAGAGGTCTGAAAGAAAAATATGAGGTTCACCATGGTGTGAAAATCAAAGATTCTGCTTTAGTGGCAGCTGCCACATTATCAAGCCGCTATATTACAGACCGCTTTCTCCCAGATAAAGCAATTGATTTGATTGATGAGGCAGGTTCCCGTATTAGAATTGAAATTGATAGCATGCCTGAAGAAATAGATGAACTCGAAAGGAAAATTGTCCAGTTTGAAATTGAAAAACAGGCGCTAAAAAAGGAAAAAGATAAAAGCTCGCAAGAGAGGTTAAAAAAAATAGATAAGAATCTTGCAGAGCTGAAAGAAAAAAGTAATTCCTTGAAAGCCCACTGGAAGATGGAGAAGGAGTTGATTGATCAGATGAACAAGCTTAAGGAAAAGCTAGATATTCTGAAAATAGAGGAGCAGAATGCAGAAAGGAGGGGAGACCTCGAGAAAGTTGCTGAAATAAGATATGGAAAAATAATTGATACAGAAAGAGAACTAAATGAAATTTCTAAGAAATTGGCAAAAATTCAGAAAAAATGGAAAATGCTTAAAGAAGAAGTCGATGAAGAAGACGTTGCAGAGATTGTTTCAAAATGGACAGGGATTCCAGTATCAAAGATGTTAGAAGGAGAAGCGGAGAAGCTAATCAAGATGGAATCGAATCTGGCTAAACGTGTTATTGGCCAGAGCCATGCGTTAAAAGCAGTTTCAGATACAATCCGGCGGGCACGGGCAGGAATTCAGGATTCTACAAGACCCTTGGGATCCTTTATCTTTTTGGGCCCAACAGGAGTAGGAAAGACTGAACTTGCTCGAGCGCTCGCAGAGTTTCTCTTCGATGATGAAAAGGCGATGGTTCGCATTGATATGTCAGAATACATGGAGAAGCATTCGGTTTCTCGATTGATAGGTGCGCCTCCTGGGTATGTTGGTTATGAAGAGGGTGGGCAGCTCACAGAAGCTGTTAAACGAAGGCCTTATTCAATCATTCTTCTTGATGAGATAGAAAAAGCTCACCCTGATGTTTTTAATATATTGCTGCAAATATTGGATGATGGACGATTAACAGACGGTAAAGGCCGGACAGTTGATTTTCGGAATACAATCATAATCATGACATCTAATCTTGGAAGCCAGATCATCAAGGATTTCAGCCAGGATTTCGAAAGAGTGGAAAAGGAAGTAAAAGGTATTCTTGAGAGACATTTCAGGCCTGAATTCCTTAATCGTGTGGATGAGATAGTGATTTTTAGAGCACTTGCCTTAGAAGTTATTCTTCAGATTGTTGACTTGCAGATAAAAGAATTGCAAAAAAGACTGAAAGAGAGAAAGATTAATATTGAAATTAGTGAAAAAGCAAAGAAAGTTCTTGCGGAGAAAGGATATGACCCGGTCTATGGGGCACGTCCTTTGAAAAGAGTAATACAGCAGGAGATTCAAAACCCCATGGCGTTAAAGATTTTAGAGGGCCAGTATAAAGAAGGAAATACTGTTAAAATCGATGTGAATGAAGATAATGAGTTTATTTTTATGAAGACATAAAGAAATAATGTATAAAATGGAGAAAATAATGAAAGAAGAGGTATTGAGAGCTATTGAAGAACTGAGACCTCATCTTCAGGCAGATGGAGGAGATATAGAACTGGTCGATGTATCAGAAGATGGAGTGGTAAAGGTTCGTCTTTTAGGAGCTTGTATGGGATGTCCTATGAGGCAGGTAACTT
The DNA here is from genome assembly GCA_014859315.1 of Candidatus Aminicenantota bacterium. GTDB lineage: Bacteria > Acidobacteriota > Aminicenantia > Aminicenantales > Aminicenantaceae > Kmv29. Next base: position 200 of record JACUUK010000102.1, on the reverse strand, counting down.
TAACTCACGGAATAACGCGTTTTATCAATAAGCATGTTCCTGGCGTAAAAGAAGTTCAGGCCGTTTAATACAGATTAAATCCACTATATCTATAATTTTTAAACCACTAAAATTAGGAATCATCTCTATTTCCGTGACAGTTAAGTATGAAGGTGTAATCTGTCACAGCGCCGGTTCCCCTCCATCCTTGCCAAGACCCT
>JACUUK010000101.1 GCA_014859315.1 Candidatus Aminicenantota bacterium | reverse complement strand
TTTCTTCCCTGTCATTGCGAGCGACTGAAAGGAGCGCGGCAATCTCGTTATTAAAATGAAAGCAATATTACAAGAGCTCCAATAACTCCCTGGCTCTATAATAACTAAGGTGTTAAACAAATATAGCGACTTGAAAAATAGATGATGTTCTTTTATCATCAAAACAGAGTAATTCATAATGAGCCAGGCACTTATTCTTTTCTCTGGAGGTATCGATTCCACTACAGCCCTATATTGGGGGATGGAACGATACGAAAATATTTTTGCTCTGACTTTTGATTATGGACAACGTCATAAAATCGAAGTCCGCCTTGCTAAACGCCTGTGTCAAAAACTGCATATCCACCAAAAAATCCTCCGTCTGAACCTTAAGCAAATCGGAGGTTCTTCTCTCACAGACAATCAAATCCCTGTGCCTGAATTTAGCGCAGGCGATGAAATCACAGAAGGAATACCTTCCACTTATGTTCCTTTTCGAAATGGCATACTCCTTGCTGTTGCTGCTGCATGGGCAGAAGTAAAAGGCATCAGCGAAATTGTCTGCGGCTTCAATACGATGGATTCCCCCAATTACCCTGACACAAGGCTGCCTTTTGTCGAAGCCATGGAAAGTGCTATCAATCAAGGAACAAAATATTCCTGCGGACAGAAAAAAATGAAAATTCACACTCCCTTTGTAAAAATGAAAAAATCTGAAATCATAAAACTGGGGCTCTCTCTTGGAGCAGATTATTCCTTTTCGATTTCCTGCTATTCGGGTAAAGAAGTCCCATGCCAGAAATGCTCATCATGCGTTCTGCGCCAAAGAGCATGGCATGATGCCCAAATGGAAGATCCCCTCATTTTAAGACTTAAAAAGGAAGGAAAACTATGAGCTGGATATTGAAAGTTCGCGACAAATTTCATGCTGCACATTTTTTAAAAGAGTATAAAGGAAAATGCGAAAAGGTCCACGGCCACACTTTTCAAGTGGAAGTCCAAATCCATGCAACCCAGCTGAACCACACTGGCATTAGCATTGACTTCACAGAAATAAAGGACAAACTTTCTGAAATTCTCCCTGACCACACGCTGCTTAATGATGTTTATGATTTCAACCCTTCAGCAGAAAACTTGGCGCGTCATTTCTATCATGAACTTAAAAAATATTTTCCAGTAAAAGAAGTAACCGTATGGGAATCCGATGATGCCTCAGCCACATACTCTGAAGATTTTTGAAATATTCCCTTCTATTCAAGGCGAAGGATTGCGCCAAGGGGAAGCAACACTTTTTATCCGTCTTTCAGGGTGTAACCTCAAGTGTTCCTTCTGTGACACAAAATGGGCATGGCAGGGCGGGAAACAGATGTCAACAACCGTGATTGTGAGAACAATAGAACGGCTCCACAAACGATTTCCGGCCGAATGGGTCTGTCTTACAGGAGGGGAACCACTTCTTCAGGACATAACAGATGTTACACGAAATCTGAAAAAACATGGGTTCAAAATTCAAGTAGAAACAAACGCAACTATTTTTCGGTCTCTTCCAGTGGACTGGTACACGATTTCGCCAAAGCCAGATGAATATTTTTTTCAGCCGGAATATAAAAAACTCGCCAAGGAAGTGAAAATCATAGTGACAAGAGAATTGCTTTTCGAAACCATAGAGAAATTAAGAGGAGAATTCCCCCAGGCAACACCCATTCTTCTCCAGCCGCAGTCAAACAGAAAATGGAGCATGGATCTGGGATTGAAATTATTAAAAAAGTCCATACAGCACGGCCTTAATAACATAAGATTGTCGGTTCAGCTCCACAAAGTCTATGGGATTCGTTAATCTATTGGATTAAACAAGAGAAAAATCAAAATAGACATATCTATTGTTGACAAAAAATGATACCTGAAGCCTGGCCCGACCATCATCCATATTATTAATAATCTTATTTTTGACTATTTATCGCTTTTTTCCACCAGAGAGGATACTACATCTCTTACTTCTTGCATTGTGAAAAAGTATTTTTTTCTCAGGATTCCTAATGTTTCATCAAGACTTGCCTTATCTTTTGTTTCAGGCATTTTGATTCTCTCTTCATCTTGAAAAATTCTATCTTTAGGGATTATATGGCTTTCTTCGAGAGTCCTGTTTGGTTCTGTTATTTCTCCTTCCTTTGTTCCATAGCCTTTATAATCAGGAGAGTTTTTTGGAGTGAAAACCCAGAAAAGAAAAGGCACAGAGATTGACACAAAAACCGTAAGCATAAGAGCAAGGCTCCATTTACTTTTGAAAAGGTGTCTGGCTTTTCCCTTGATCCAGCTCCAGGATAGGATGAGATGAATGATGACGAGTAGAATGAATGCAAGGGAAAGATACAGATGAATATGTCCCCATTGATGGCGGTGAAGGCCAAGAAAATATTTTTCTCTCCCGCTTGCTGCAGGGCCTTCGGATATTATAAAACCTAGAAGAAAACCGATAAAAGCAATCCCTGTGATACAAATAAATAGAAGAGTATCCACTAAATATTTCCAATCTGTTCTTTTCATTTTACCTTTCCTTTGTGAAAAATAATCTTTGTAAATTTTGCCATACTTTTTTTATTTCTTCTGCAGCATGATTATTTGAATATTCGGTTAGCGGTATGCCTTGGACAAGAGATTTTGTGACATCGTCATCAAATGGAATTCTCCCTGCGAGAGGAATAGAATTTTTCTTGCACCATAGTTCAATTTGATTGGAGTTATTCAGGTTTATGTCGTATTTATTTATACAGCACGCTGTTTGTATCCGGAAGTGCTGCGCTGTTTGAACGACTCGCTCCATATCATGTATTCCTGAAAGTGTTGGTTCTGTAACAACTAACGCCATATCTGCTCCTGAGAGGGAAGCAATCACAGGACAGCCTATTCCCGGAGGGCCGTCGATTATGACAAAATCGCTATTGTTTTTCTCAGCTATTTCCTTTGCCTTTTTTCTGACCTCAGTAACCAGTTTTCCTGAGTTTTCTTCGGCAATTCCCAATTTAGCATGGACAAAAGGCCCATATTTGGTCTGGGAAACATACCAGTTTCCTGACATACTGCTCTCCATTTCTATCGCTTCGACAGGACATACGTAAGAACACACAGCGCAGCCCTCGCAGGAGATGAAATCAACTGTGGCTTTGCCGTCTTCTTTTTTACTGATGGCTTCAAACCGGCATACGTTTAAACATTCCCCGCATCCTGTGCACTTATCAGAATGGATTTTTGCTTTCTTCCCTCCTGAAAACGAATGAGTTTCTTGAATCTTCGGGTGAAGAAGGAGATAGAGATTGGCTGCATCAACATCGCAATCAGCCATAACCTTGTTTTTGGCGATTGCAGCAAAAGAAGCTGAAATAATCGTTTTTCCTGTTCCACCTTTTCCGCTTATGATAACCAATTGTTTCATTTTATTTCGTTTTGCACTTTTTCAAACAATTCAATAAATTTTTGTTTATAAGCAGACTGAGTTTCGATTAAGGTTTTCCCCTCAGAATAGGCAATGGCAATATCTCTATCCATGGGAATGGTCATCAAAACAGGAATATTTTCCTTTTCACAATAATCATGGACTTTTCTGTCCCCGATATCTGCACGGTTTATGATCACTCCGAAAGGAATTATTAATTTCTCCATCGTTTCTACAGCCAGTTGAAGGTCGTTGAGACCGAAAGGCGTTGGCTCTGTCACAAGAAGAACAAAATCGCTCCCTTTGACAGCTTCTATAACTGGACAGGATGTTCCTGGAGGAACATCGATAATTACTGTGCGTGTGTGATTAATATGTTTTTTTACCGCCCTGATAAGAGGAGGAGACATTGCCTGTCCTATGTCGAGTTTTCCGTGGATGAACTGGAGATTGTCGCTTGAGCCGAATTCGATTATTCCGATTCTCTTTCCTCTTTCTCTTATAGCTCCTTCAGGGCAGAGAAGTTGACATCCCCCACATCCGTGACAGAGTTCAGGAAAAACCAGGACAGTATCTTTAAGAACAGCTATAGCGTTGTAGGCACAGACCTCGGCACATTTTCCGCAATAGGTACATTTTTCTTCGATGACTTCAGGCACAGGAAGAAAAACAGGTTGGCTTTCACAAATGTTCGGCTTCAAGAAAAAATGAGCATTGGGCTCCTCGACATCACAGTCTAAAAATTGGACAGGATGGCTTTTCTTGATAGAAAGAGCCAGATTGACGGCAACTGTAGTCTTTCCCGTTCCTCCTTTACCACTTGCAACTGAGATAATCATGGAAGCGTAATCTTTTTTCCTGTTCCTACTTTGATGAAGTCATCCTGGTAAGCCTTGGCAAAAAGTATGGTTTTTTCCAGACCCTCGATATAACAGGAAAACCCCCAGTCAATTTTAAGCTTTTCGTCATAGGAGTTATTGTCATAAACAACGGTCATCTGAATGGAACGGAAAAAGAATTCAGAAACTTTCCCGCAATCCTGGCATTTGTATTCGTAAATTGGCATTTTTGTGAAACCTAACGATCCATTTTTGCTCCACACTTGGGACAGGTCATCTGATAACAGGGAACGCCTCTCTTATGGGGGACCTTTGTTCCACAGGAAGGACACACACAGGTGTCTCCTGGACCTAAACCCCGGCCGCCCATGCGGCCACGGCCACCGCTCCTCCCTTGTCCTGCACCTTGACCTTGCATAGTTGCCTCCTTTTTAATTATAAGCTTCCATTATTTTTTTGTTTTCTTTCATTAAATCTCCGGCAATTTCCTCCATGTTCATTTTCTTCCAGAAAGAAAGTTTGCTGTGTGCTTCAAGATATTTTAATGGAATCGGATGGGTCCCGATAACAACAGGAAGTTCATAATGGCTTTCGATAAATTCTTTAAAATGCCGAATGCGCGGGCATGGAGGATAACCCACAACCAAGCCTGTGGCAAGGTGGATAACCTCAGCTCCGTTTGCTTTCATCTCTTTTGGAACGTACTCAATGTTTCCACCCGGGCATCCGCCGCAATAGGAATAGCCGACAACTTCGACTGGTTCGTCTTTTGGGTATCTTGCAAAACCTCCGACTCTCTCTCTAACAGCCCTGAAACATTTTCCTCCGCCACAATCCTGGTAGCGGCCACAAATAATGATTCCAACTTTTTTCATGAATGACTCCTTTTCTGAAAGAAATCAGAAATTTTTACCTTTATTTTATAATATTTTCCACTATTTTCATAAATGCATGGCTTGCATTCGAATCAGGAAGCGAGTCGATAAAAGACTTCCCTTTATCTCCCAGTGTAACGATTTGAGGGTCAATGGGAATTTTTCCCAGGAAAGGAATTTTCAATTCATAGGCTATTTTTTCTCCACCCCCTTCTTTAAAAAGATCTATTTTTTTGCCACACTGGGGGCAGACCATTCCGCTCATATTTTCTATAATGCCAAAAATTTTAAGATTGAGTCTTCGAGCAAAAGCGACTGCTTTTCGTGAGTCCATAAGAGATAGTTCTTGAGGGGTCGTTACAATTATTGCTCCTGTAGCGGGGATGAGCTGGGCAACAGAAAGGGGCTCATCTCCTGTACCTGGAGGGGAATCAATAATCATCCAGTCCAATTCTCCCCACTCAACATCCCCTAAAAATTGCTGAATGACTTTTATCTTCATAGGCCCGCGCCAGATAACAGGGGTGTTAGGATCCTGCAGCAGGAACGCCATGGAGACCAATGTAAGATTGTTATTGATAGCGACGGGTTTTATCCCTCTGGGAGAAGCATCCAGACTTTTGTTTTCAACTCCAAGCATCTTGGCCAGATTCGGGCCGTGGATATCCACATCCAGAAGCCCGACTTTCATCCCTTTCCGGGCAAAAGCAAGGCCAAGATTGGCCGCCACCGTGCTCTTTCCCACTCCTCCTTTTCCGCTGAAAACGAGAAGCCTGTTTTTGATTTTAGCTAAAGTTTGGGAAACTTTTATTTTTTCCTGCTCCATCTCCTCTTCTATGCTCGCCATTATTCGAGCTCCATTTTATATCTTGGCAGAGCTTCTTTGACTTTTCCGGTTATGCCCGTTATGACGGTAATTCCAGAGGATTGAAGAACTCTCTGGGCATTGGGCCCACAACTTCCTGTGAGGATGGTTTTGACGTTTTTTTCGGAGATAAGCTGAGCTGTTTGAATACCTGCTCCCTGAACCGCATCTTTGTTCGGATTTTCAAGAACTTCCACATCCATTGTCTCTGGATTGATTAACAGAAAGTACTGTGCTCTGCCAAAAGCAGGATCAACTTCTGCATCAAGGCTCGTTCCCTTAGATGTTATACAAATTCTGCCACCTGACTTGTGAGGCACGGCTCCAGGAGAGTATTCATGGGAAAAAGGGCTGACTTTTCCATGGCTATGGCCGCATAAATCATTCCCTGCCTTAAGCTCCTGATTTATGAATTTGCTGATAACTTCATCGATTGTCCCCTCCACCCCGGTGATTGTTTCGATATTTTTCTGGAAAAACAAATCTTTTGCCCGGTGTCCCATCCCACCAGCAATGATGCAACTTACACCTCTTTCAGAAAGATATTGAGGGAGAAAGCCGGGTTGATGACCAGGGTTAGGAATTTCTTCCCTGTTCAGGATTTTTCCTTCTTTGATTTCAACAATTGTGTAAGATGGACAGCGACCAAAATGTGCCGAGACATATCCTTGATCTGTAGAAATAGCCACTTTCATTTTTAACTCCTTTTGTTTGTTTCAGCTTTATCCTCTTGAGCTTCTTTATCAATAAAGGAAAAAATTGAGTCTTTAACGATTTCCTCGTTAACCTCATCCTCTACTGAATGATGATTTCTTTTGCTGGATTAAGCCGATTAAAACGAATTCACTATACTCTATTCTATTTTTTTTTCTCAAGCTCTTCAATTCTTTTTGTAATATTCTC
>JACUUK010000199.1 GCA_014859315.1 Candidatus Aminicenantota bacterium | reverse complement strand
AGGGTTAACATGGATTAATATTTAATTATTTCCTTTGCTTTGGCGAAGGCGAATTGGTATGATTTTTGCTGTAAATATAATAAATCATCAGAAAGGAGGAGGAATGAAAAAAGCCGGGATTCTAGCAATGACTCTATCTTTTTTACTATCTGGATGTGCACCGCACTTCCACCTTGATTTTCTGGGAAAAGAAAAAATTGAAGAAGTCGTGCTCATAAAAAGCAAGGCCAGAGAAAAAATCCTTGTCATCGATGTGGAAGGTATTATAAGCACTGTCTCTAACCCCAGCATGTTTAGAAGGGAAGGAGATATCCTTTCTCGTGTTTATTTCAGGCTGGAGAAAGCCTCAGAGGATAAAAGTGTTAAAGCAGTGATCCTTCGGCTGGATACACCCGGAGGAGAAGCAGCAACAACTGATATCCTTTATAACGAAATTTTAAAATTCAAAGACAAAACAGGTATTCCAGTTATAGCCTTAATGATGGGCGTAGCTGCCTCTGGAGGATATTATGCGGCTATGGCCTGTGACCACATCATTGCTCATCCTTCTACAATCACCGGCAGCATAGGTGTGATAGCCACCCTGCCTAATATTGAGGAGCTTATGACCAAAATCGGTGTAAAAATGAATGTTATAAAATCAGGAAAAATGAAAGATATAGGGTCCCCCTTCAGAGATTTAACGGGAGAAGAAAAAGATGTTATTCAAGATTTTATAGACTATTTCTATCAGAAGTTTCTTGAAGTCGTATACAGCAACAGAAAAGAATTCCTTTCCCTTGAAGAAATTAATAAGATAGCCGATGGCCGTGTTTACACTGCTGAGCAAGCCCTCGATCTCAAACTGATAGATGAAATTGGATATTTTGATTCCGCTTTGAAAACAGCTCTCTCATTAGCCTCATTGAAGGAAGCAAATGTCACAGCTTATACCTATTATCCCAAACAAAAAACAAATATCTATGCATCAAGTCTGAAAACCCAATCTCTTTTTGAAAACAAAAGTATGAGCTATGAGCATTTGTTTCCCTATCTTAAAAGCGGCTTCTATTATTTATGGGTCCCAGAGCTTACAAATTGATAAATTGTGATATGTTAGAGGTCTGGCTTACGTATCTTGCGTTGAATCATATAAAATGCCGAGTTTTGCTTATGGTCTGGCTGTGAGCGGCGATTATGCCTATATAGCGCCAAAGCACAAAAATGAAATGAGA
>JACUUK010000100.1 GCA_014859315.1 Candidatus Aminicenantota bacterium | reverse complement strand
GAGTCTAGAAAGTCGGGAAGGTCAAGAGGGTCGGGAAGAAATGAGATTGCCGCGCCCCTGAGGGGGCCCGCAATGACAGGGACGAGGGCTCGCAATGACAGGGCGAATACGCTATAATAAGTAAAATATATTATTAAGATATAAGATGTATGACTAAGGCATAAAATAGTAAATACATAGTAAATAAAGGTAAAATACGTAAGAAAGATAAACTTATGAATGAAATCAACTTCTATGAGAAAAAGATACTCATCAATAGGAATTGGGGACAGGCCCCAATTAGCAATCAGGGATAATTCATGAATGAAGTCGATTCATATGAGGAAAAAATCCTCAAGCGGATTCCTCTGGAAATAGTGCTTGCCGCTTTTATTCTTGCATTTGTTGCCTTAGTCATTTTTGACCCAATAGTAGCTCTTCTCTTTTTCGGAGGAGGCCTCTTTGCTTCGGCCAGTTTCATCTGGTTAAAACAATCTCTTTCCAGCTTCCTTCCTTATGGGAAAACAAAGGCGCTAAAATCATCCATCATTCTTTATGCTGTCCGCCTTCTATTGATTATCGCCATATTTTTTATTATAATTTTTCTTTTTCAAAAGAAAGGCCTTGCTTTTGTAGCAGGATTCTCAACAATCGTTATTGTTTTTTTTGGTGAAGCCATCGCAGGCCTTAGAAGACTGAAACAATGGAAGAATTAGAACACAGTTTATTCATCGTCGAACTATTCAACAAAATTTTTGCCAAACCAGTAGCTTTTCTTCTTAATTTAGTCGGCTTTCATGTCCATGACACAGAGCACCTTATCCCTGACTATATTGTAATGGTGCTGCTGGTTGCCATTTCCCTCATTCTTTTCTTCTGGCTTTCCTCCCGGAAATTGAAAATAGTCCCTTCAAAACGCCAGAGTATCCTTGAACTTATTATCGAGCTTTTTGAAAGCATAATTGTCGATGTCATTGGCGAGGAAGGGAAAAAATACCTCCCTGTGATTGCTACTGTTGGCCTTTTCATTCTCTCATGTAATCTTCTCGGGCTTGCCCCTGGATTAATGTCTCCGACGAGCAAACTCAATGTGACTATAGGATGTGCACTGGTTGTTTTCACCTACTATCACTGGCAGGGCATCAGAGCTCAGGGGCTGCTTGGATACCTCAAACACTTCACAGGTCCTACAATTTTATTGGCGCCACTTCTTATACCAATTGAAATCATCAGTCACTTTTCCCGGATAGTATCGCTCTCTATCCGGCTTTTTGGGAATATATTTGCGGAAGAACTGCTCATAATTATAATCTTATCCATTGTCCCGTTTTTTCTTCCGCTTCCATTCATGGCTATAGCCATCTTCACTGCTGTTATACAAGCTTTTGTCTTTGTCCTTTTAGCGTGTATATACATCGCGGGAGCTGTGGCCCATGAGGAAGAACACTAAAATTTTAAGGAGGAAGATGATGACAAAAAATCTCAAGCCGCTTGGCTTATTGCTCATTTTTATCGGCCTGATGAGCTCACCTTTATTAGCACAATCGCCCGCTGTCGATGCCAGCAAGGCACCTCTGTTTAAACTGTCTTTAATCATCGGCGGTTCCATCATTACAATTGCTGTGGTTGCAGGAGCTTTCTGCCAGGCAAAAGCCATCAGCAGTGCCTGCGAAGGCATTTCCAGAAATCCAGGGGGTGCCCCTCATATCCGATTCATCCTGATTTTCGGCCTGGTCTTAATTGAAACACTGGTCATCTATGCGCTTCTCATCACTATCATTGTCCTGATGGTTCAGTGGGGTAAATACGTATAATACGTGTACGCACATAAGGAGGAAGCTCATATTTTTAAAAAAGTGTTGGTGAAGTTTCCGGTCATTGATATTATAAAAACCACATTCAAAAGGTTTATTGAAGACCGATGTGGAAACTTCGCCATCATCATTTCATATTTCGCGGTTCTTTGTGCTGTCCCCCTTGTGGCTCTTTTTGCCTTCCTTACAACAAAAATCCTTGGGAGTTCTGAGATTGCATTCCGCAGCTTAAATATTTTTTCAGAGGAATTTTTTGTTCAACTCGACCCCTATTTTTTCACAAGGATTCAGAGTCTTTCACGAAACATCACAAACCTTGGATGGTTCGGCTTAATAGGCTCTCTTGTCGCTGCAAGCTTCTTGTTTTCCAACCTCATATATTCCATAAACTTCATATTTAAGGCGAGTTACCAAAAATCATTTTTTTACAACCGGCTTATGGAATATATCATCATGTTCGTTATTGGCATCATTCTGCTCCTTTCTCTATCTATAACTGCAATCTGGACAGCCATGCACAGGAGTATTCGGGAAAGTGCCCTTGTGGCAAATTACATAAACCCCAAGTTCGTATCGCTTTTGAACAACTTTTTTCTTCAGTATTTATTTCCTTTCGCTCTGACTTTTCTTTTCTTTTTTGCGCTTTATAAATTTATACCTGAGGTTAAAGTCCACACAAAAGCCGCAGCTATTGCAGGACTCATAGGGGCAATCATCTGGGAAATATTCAAAAGAGGCTTTGTTTTCTATGTGGCACACTTTTCTGCGATTGGGATTGTGTTGTCAAAATTCCTGGCAGGCACATTGACTTCTGTTATTTTCTTTCTCCTGTGGGTTTCCCTTTCCCTTATGATTCTACTATGGGGAGCAGAGTTGGCTGCTGTTTTGAATGAAAGAATCGATGAACGAGCGTATGAAAAAGCTGCCTGAGCCCCCTTTACCGCCTTTCACGCTGGCCGAGCTGGCTAAACTATTGAACTGCCCTTTTGAAGGAGAAGGTAAAACAGAAATATCAGGCGTTTCAAGCCTGGAAGACGCACAAAAAGGAGACCTTACATTCTGCGCTGGCCCAAAATTCAGAAAACAATTGGAGCGAACTGTAGCTTCTGCTGTGATAGTTCCCCTGGAAGAGAAATTCAACAAAATCCCTGTAATTAAATCAAAAAACCCTTATTTGACGTTTGTCAAAGCCATCGGCTTTTTCTTTAAACCCTATGTTCCATTGCCAGGTATCCATCCACAGGCAGTTGTTTCACCTACAGCCAAAATAGGAAAAAATGTCTCAATCGGAGCTTTAACATATATTGGCGATGAGGTGGAAATAGGTGAGGGAAGCGTCATTTTTCCTTTGGTTTCAATTTATCCGAAAGTAAAGATAGGCCGAGAAGTCATCATCCATTCCCATGTGTCTATCCGCGAAGAGGTCAATATTGGAAATCGTGTGCTCATCCACAATGGAGTAATCATTGGCTCAGATGGCTTTGGCTATCTTCAGACAGAGGAAGGACGCTCTATTAAAATCCCCCAGAAAGGCACTGTAATCATCGAAGATGACGTGGAAATTGGAGCTAATACAACGATTGACCGCGCTGCGCTTACCGAAACACGCATTCAAAAAGGAGTAAAAATCGATAATTTAGTTCAGATCGCCCACAGTGTGGATATTGGAGCACACAGCATTTTAGCCGCTCAAACAGGTATAGCAGGAAGCACTAAGGTGGGACAAAAAGTAATCATGGGAGGCCAGGTCGGAGTTACTGACCATATAACAATAGGAGATAATGTCATCATTGCAGCAAAAAGCGGAGTCACAAAAAGTGTCCCTGCCAACACGATGGTCGCAGGTGTCCCACATCTGGAAATCACTGAGTGGCGAAAAGCATGGGCATCTATTCCACACCTTTATGAACTGCTTCGCGAAATCCGGAAGCTAAAAAAACGAATCGAAGAATTAGAAAAGAAATAATTGAATTTGGAGACATATTCCTAATTCGCCCCTAATTATTTACTGCAATTCTAATTCTTTACTGGCGGAGATGGCGGCAGCTACCCCGGTCCCAACCGCAGTTGCTACCTGTTGAGGGCATGCATTTGTGGCATCTCCTGCAGCAAATATTCCTGGTTGGGAAGTCGCCATTATCGGGCTGACTTTGATTCTGCCCTGTTCATCTAAATCCAGAAGCCCCTTTAGGAAACCTGTATTTGGCGCCATTCCAACAGAAATAAAGACTCCGTCCAATTTTATTTCAGAAATGGCACCTGTCTTGATATTTTTAACCGCGAGAGATTCCACACGGCCTTCCCCAAGGATTTCTGTTGCGACGCTATCCCATATAACTTTAATTTTTTTATTGGCAAAGATTCTTTCCTGGAGTATCTTTGTAGCCCGGAACTCGTCCCGGCGGTGAATAATAATCACTTTCCGACAAAATTTCGAAAGAAAAATCGCTTCCTCCAAAGCCTGGTCTCCTCCCCCCACAACAGCTACTTCTTTATCTCTAAAAAAGGCCGCATCGCATGTTGCACAGTAAGAGACTCCCTTGCCTGTCAATCTTTTCTCGCCTTTGACTCCAAGCTTCTGATAACCAGAACCTGTTGCAATAATAACTCTTTTGGCAAGATAGCTGCCATTATTACTTTCAAGACGCCAGCAGTCGTTTTCTCTGCGAATCTCTTTTACTTCATCCACCTGAAACTTCGCTCCAAACTTTTCTGCCTGTTTACGAAAATCCTCCATCAACTGAAAAGGCGCTACGCCATCAGGAAAGCCCGGGTAATTTTCAATCCAATCAGTAAGGAGAATTTGCCCACCATGAATTCCCTTTTCAAGTACAAGCGTGTCGAGCATGGCTCTGCCTGTATAGATAGCCGCAGCCATTCCCGCAGGGCCTGCGCCAACAATGATTACATCATATATCTTTGTCATAGATGCTTTGACAAAATCTCAATTATTTTATCTTGCGGGACAGCTCCCACTACGGTTTCTGCCACCTCTCCGCCCTTAAAGAGAAGAAGAGTTGGAATGCTCATAACGCCGTATTTGGATGCAGTTATCATGTTTTCATCTACATTTAATTTGACAACTTTCATCTTGTCATTGTAATTCTGGGCTAAATATTCTAATGTTGGAGTAACCATGTGGCAAGGACCGCACCATTCAGCCCAAAAATCAACAAGGACCGGAACCTCAGACCTCAAGACATCTTCCTCAAAAGTCCCATCCGTTACTTTCAATATGTTTTCAGACATTGCAACCTCCTTTTTTTTTACCCCCAACCAAGTTTTTCCTTTAACAGGTCAAAGTAATTTCTTTTTGGCGATGAGATTAAATGGAGCTTATAATCACAGCAACGTATGTCCACCACATCGTTTTCTGCGACCAGTTCCCCTCGCTGTCCATCAATTGTCAGATAGGCATCTCTGTCAGCATTTAGCAGCTTGACCTGGATCCTGGATTCCGAGGACACTACCATTGGCCGAAACGAAAGAGTATGCGGGCAAATTGGCGAGATGACAAAAGCTGGGATATAAGGATAGATGATAGGCCCTCCTGCAGATAAGGAATAAGCTGTAGAGCCGGTGGGTGTTGAAACAATAAGACCATCTGCCCTTGTGGCAGCTATTTCTTTACCATCTATCCAGATGCCACACTGGATCATACGCGACAAAGCTCCTTTGTTTACTACCACATCGTTTAAGCTATAATAAACCTTTCTTTTTGTAGATGCTTGAAGCATCTGCCTGGGACTTATGATTTCTTCGTTCCCTCCTAAAAAAGCATCCAAAGTCAGGAACATCTCTTCAAGAGGAACTTCTGTAAGAAAGCCGAGACTACCCAGGTTAACACCTAAAACAGGGACATTTTCCTGGGCTGCTAAATAAGCAATACTCAGCAGCGTGCCATCCCCTCCAAGTACAATAACTAAATCCACTTGAGCAGGAATGTTTTTTCGTGGAATGCCTCCCTTTATATTGAGTTTCTGGGCAGCGACATCTTCTAATACGCATGCAATTCCCTTTGTGTCAAAATAACTGATAAGCTCTTTTAAGACCTTTTGAATCTCTGGTGCGTGGGGTTTTATAACGATGCCAACACGTTCAATTTTTTTCATCCCAAACTGCCTCCTTTATTAAAGCTTGCAATTTCTCATAAGAAATGGCTTTCCCCTTTAAAGACCAGAAAATGAAAAACTCCTGGTTGCCTTTCTGCCCTCGAACAGACGGTTTCATCAGGCCTTTCACCTTCCACCCCATTGCAGCTGCTCCTTTGGTGATTTGCCGCAAGACCTCTTCATGAATAGCAGGATCTTTAACTATGCCTTTCTTTCCCACCTGGCCTTTCCCAACCTCAAACTGGGGCTTGATTAATGAGATAAGATCGCCATCTTCAAGGAAGTCTTTCACTGCAGGTAAAACCTTCAAGATAGATATAAAGGATAAATCTGTTGTAACAATATCTATTTTATCCATAAAGTCATCTTTGATGAGATAGCGAGCATTTCTTTCTATGAGAACGACCCGGGGATCTTTTCTTATTTGCCAATCAAGCTGCCTTGTGTCCACGTCCACTGCATAGACTTTTCGCGCTCCCTTCTGAAGGAGGCAATCAGTAAACCCTCCAGTAGATGCCCCCAAATCTGCAGCCACCTTATTGCGGACTGGGATTTTAAAAACCTCCAATGCATCTGCTAATTTCATCCCTCCACGGCTCACATATGGGAGTCTTTCCTTAAGCTCGAGCTTCTTGTCCAAAGAGATAAGTTGGCCGGGCTTTTCGATTCTCTTGCCCTCTGAAAATACCAATCCAGCCATAATAAGGGCCTGTGCCTTCTGCCAGCTCTTTGCCAGTTCCTGAAGGACAACAACATTATCCGCCCTCTCTTTAAGAGATTTATCTCTCTCCACTCTTCTCACTCCTCACTCCTCACTCTTTTTATCTAACGGGATTGCCACGTCGCTGCGCTCCTCGCAATGACAGCAAGGACTTCACTGCGCCTCCACGCCCCTCCTTTTCTCTCACTCTTTACTCCTCGACATTCTCGATATTCTTGACATTCCAGACATTCTCGACTCTCTCGACCCTCTTGTCATTGCGGGCCCCCTCAGAGGGGCGCGGCAATCTCATCCCCGTCTAGCGAGTCTAGCTCGTCTAGCTCTCATTATCTATTTTATTATAAAATTCGAGGATTTGTTGGTAAAGGCCCTCTT
>JACUUK010000099.1 GCA_014859315.1 Candidatus Aminicenantota bacterium | reverse complement strand
GAAGCCATTTTTTGAATTTTAAGATATAATACGTCATTCGTCAATCATATTACAAATTATTTACCCTTGTGCTGTTCACTTCTCATGGTTTACAGCCGGCTGTTCTTATGGTTAAATTATAAAAGGGAATATATGATTAATCTAAAAAAAGCTGTTTCCATTATCCCCTGTTTTTGTATTGAAGGAACTTTATGTTTTTAAGAAACGGGAAAGAGAGCTCATGCTTCCTAAAAATCCGATTAACCCCCCTAACATTATAATATTAATACTCTGCGAAAAAGAAAGATAGCGGAAATTAATAAGTTCGTTCAATACGCCCAGGGATGATCCAAGATAAATAGGGAAAATCTGTATAAGGAATAAAAGCAATAATAAGGAGAACATGCCTCCTATTATCCCCAAAACGACTCCTTCTATAAGAAAAGGAATCTTAATGAATATATTTGTAGCCCCGACCAAGCGAAGAATTTCAATCTCATTTTTCCTGGAATACACATTGATTTTAATAATATTAGAAATGATAAAGAAGGACGCAAGTATCAGTATTCCTCCTAAAAAAAATCCAACTGCCTTGGCTAATCTGCTGAATGATTGCATCCGATCAACCCAATCTTGATTAAACTGAACATCCTCGATGCCTGGCATGGCCTTCACTTTTTGAATAAAGCTTAAGACATTATCGTAAGAAAGAGCTTTCTCTTTAAATGTGACTTCAAAGGAAGGAGGGAATGGATTCGTGTCAAGATTTTTAACGATTCCCTGAAGTTCTGTGAATTTCTCTTTAAACCGCTCTAAAGCCATTTGGGAATCCACGTATCGGCTTTTAATGACTAAAGGTGATTTATTGAGTTCTTCTTCAATGGCTTTCTGCTGTGGCTCTGAGATATCTTTTTGAAGGAAAAATACAGCCAGCATATTTTCAGAGATCTGTTTGGCTACATATTGTAAATTGTTAGACAAGGAAAGAAAAATCCCAACCGTAAGAAAAGAAAGGCATATGATAGTTATTGAAAAGATATTACGCACTCTAAACTGCCAGAGGTTGTTGAGTGCCTCATTAAAAGAATACTTAATTTTTTGGATAATTAGAGTGTTTCCTTTCTTAAGAGTTTCCCTTTATATAGAAAAACAATTTTTTGGCCAAAGTGGCGGATGAGTTCTCGATCATGAGTGCAGATAATTATTGTTGCACCTTGCCTGTTGATTTCCTTGAATAAGCTCATGATTTCAAATGCTAATTCAGGATCAAGGTTTCCTGTTGGCTCATCAGCTAGAATGATTTTTGGACGATTCACTACAGCCCTTGCAATTGCAACCCTCTGTTGTTCTCCATATGAAAGATAAGACGGATATTCCCACATTTTATGATGAAGATTGACCATGCGAAGGGCATTAAAAACACGCCTTCGTATTTCTTTTCTTGGGACTCCAAGAACCTGAAGGACAATACCCACGTTATCGAATACTTTCTTATGGAATATGAGTCGAAAATCCTGAAAGACGATTCCCATTTCTCGCCTCAAACGATATATTTTATGGTCTGAAATACGAAGAATGTTTCTCTTGTCTATGATGATCTGTCCTTGGGTAGGGAAAATTTCTCTATAAATGATTTTAATAAGAGTTGTCTTTCCAGAACCACTTGGCCCAGTAATAAAACAGAAATCGCCCGGGTCAATTTTTAAAGTCACATCAGATAATGCCCAGTGAGGTTTTTGATACTGTTTCCAGATGCGATAAAGTTCTATCATTTAAGAAAAATGAAAATGTTTATTTTAAGCACGTGTTTTTATTCAACATTTTTTCTATAAAAATATTACTATTATTTATAACTATTCAGAATAGATGTTAAGGTTTTCTTAACGAGTTGTGGATTTGCTTTGCCTTTTGTTTCTTTCATTACTTGGCCAACTAAGAACCCAAGCACTTGCTGTTTTCCCTCCAAATATTGTTTTAGAGGTGTTGGATTATTTTCAATCACCTGATGAATGATGGCTTTGATTTTTTGCTCATCCGAAATCTGGCCAAGTCCTTTTATCTTCACGATATCACTGGCTTTTTTATTCGTTTGGAGCATCTCTGGAAAAATCTCTTCTTTAGCCAGTCTTAATGAGGTTTCCTTTTTTTCAATAAGCAGGATGAGCTCTGCAAGGTCTTCGGCCTGAATCGGAAACTGGTCTATAGAAATGTTTGCTTCTTTCAGATATTGCAGGACTTCTCGCATGATCCAATTGCTGGCCTGCTTTGGATTTTGACAGATTCTTGCTGTGTGTTCAAAAAAGTCTGCTAAACGTCGTGATGAAGTCAGAACCTTGGCATCATAAACGGGAATTTGGTACTCCTCGATGAGCCGGGCTCTTTTTTCTTGGGGAGATTCTGGAAGTGTTTCCTTCACTTGAGAGATGAATTCTTCTGTGATGATAAGTGGAGGCAGATCTGGCTCAGGGAAATAACGGTAGTCGTGTGCTTCTTCCTTGCTTCGCATCGGGCGCGTTTCGCCACGCCTTGAATCCCATAAACGTGTTTCATGGCGAACCGCTTTTCCGTCCTCTAATAGTTTGATTTGCCGTTGCGTCTCGAATTCCAGGGCTTTATGGAGGAAGCGAAATGAATTGAGGTTTTTAATCTCTGTTTTAACTCCTAACTCGGTTACCCCTTTTTTCCTTATAGAAAGATTTGCATCGCATCGCAGGCTTCCTTCCTCCATATTCCCGTCACAGATTTCAAGATATTGAAGTATAGTCCTGAAAAGCTGGAGAAATTCGACTGCTTCATCAGGAGAATTGATTTCTGGCTTACCAACGATTTCAAGGAGAGGAACACCGCTTCGATTAAAATCAAGATAGGTTTTTTCTGAAGAATCCTCCATTCCCTCATGAATAGACTTCCCGGCGTCTTCTTCAAGATTTATCCTCTCGATCCCGATTGTTTTTTTTATGTCATTAACTTCGATTTCTAAAGCACCTTCTGTTGCAATTGGGAAATGAAACTGAGTGATCTGGTACCCTTTTGGTAGGTCAGGATAAAAATAATTTTTTCGCGCAAACACAGAATGAGTATGGATTTTTGCATTTATGACCAAGGCAAGCTTAACTGCCATGCGTACGGCTTCTTCATTAAGGACAGGCAGGGCGCCTGGAAGGCCAAAGCAAACAGGGCATACGAGTGAGTTTTGCGGGCTTCCGTACTGGGTGCTACAGCCGCAGAATAATTTTGTTTTTGTAAGCAGTTGTGCGTGGATTTCTAATCCGATAACAGGTTCATAGAATTGGCTCATCATTAGTTAGATTTAGGATTATATCATATCGATTTGTGGATTCAAAGCAGGAAAGGAGAAATAGCAAATTCTGGCTATGACATAAAAAGATACATAAGCCAGCCAAAAATAATCCCACCTACAACCATAATGATGAAAAGGGAGATTCCGTATTTAAGCTGTGCTTTTGGCTCGTTCCTGCGGATGAGGGCTAAAACAATACATACTAAAACTGCATAAAGGACCATAGAAAAAAGGTGGCTTTTTAACATTATTTTTTCCTTCCTGATGCGATATCAAAAGCATCGAGGGCAACAAGGTAATTCAGGAGTCCAGCTCCTGCAAGATAGGCAGTCCCGATTTCAAAAGTCACATTTTTGAGATTCCCTATGCCAAAGGCGAATTTCTTTGAAAGAATGAAAAACAGGCCGTTTCCCAAATCAGATAAGAATGCAAGAATTGTAAGAGGATTTTCCGTTTGAAACGAATAAATCTTTCCTCTCATGATAATACCAAGTATGGCCATAAGGGAAATGCAAGTAAAAAAGATTATGCCTCTCCAATATTTTTTTTGGAAAATATGGCCTAATCCAGGAATCAGCCATCCAAGAAAAATGGTTAAATATGCTACAGGTTTAGTTTTCATCTTTTTTTGAATTGAAATCATAAAGGAAAACTATGCTCAAATCAAGAAGAATTAAAAAAAAGATTATGTAAAAAATTATTATGAATGGGTATTATTAGAGATTATTATTGTGAAATTAAAATAAAGAAGAAGATTTTATTTTTTATTTCAATTTTTATTTGATTGGCTTATTGCATACCTTTAAAGCTTTGAATATAATAGGTGCCTAACGAGCTGAGAACTGGTCCAAATGTTTTTTGTAAATAGGTTCTTGATTTTTTAAGAATATGAAAATTAAAATTCCTGTTATTCTGTTATTTCTTTCTTTTCTTGTTCCCTTGATTCCTTATACATACGCAAAGACCTCAGGTTATCTTTCTTTTGGCTATGTTAAAGGCGAGAAGGAAAGCGAATTTTATTATGGGACATTTCACGATCCCAACGTGGGCCTCATGTTTTTCGATGAAATTGTTGCAAAGGTGAATTTCTTTGCAGAGATGAGATTCCATGAAGGAGATTTATTTGAATTGGATCAAGCGTGGGTTGGAATAAACCCTTCTGAGAGTTTTAACTTAAAATTCGGGCTTTATCTTGTGCCCTTTGGAAAATACAATGAATCTTCAAGACCCCATGAAACAATGCTTATAACAGTGCCCTTGAATGTAGAGAGCCTTTATCCACAGCGATGGAGGGATATTGGAATATTAACGCAAGGAAGATGGGGTGGATTGAATTATTCTGCTTATATTGGAAATGGACTTTCCGAGAGCCAGGATTTAAAAGGAGGCCAGCAGTTTAAGGATAATAACCGTGATAAAGGGAAAGGGGGAAGGATAGGATGGATGTTACAGCAGGGATTTGAAGTGGGTTATTCCTATTATAAAGGAAAATTCGATGATGTAAACCTCAGAAAACTCGTTATGCATGGTTTTGATGCAGTTTGGGCGACAACTGATGGATTCCAGATTATTGCAGAATATGCAAAGTCTCAGGTAGAAAATCCAGAAGAATTTTCCGAGGGAAAAGCCGAGGGATATTTTGTCCAATGTTCGTTTGTAATTGAAAGCTTGCGCCCTGTTTTAAGTTACCAGAAGCTAAAATATAACGATAGATTTCATGGCCCTGGATTTATAGGATTAGAGTCTTCAGGCGAAGGGATATCAATAGATAAAAGCCGGTGGGCTTTGGGGCTTGTTTTAGTGCTCTCCCAAAAGCTGCTTTTAAAGGTTGAATATGACTGGAATAAAGAAAGTGAAGCAAAATTAAAGGATAATGCTCTGTATTTTCAGATGGCCTACAGCTTTTAACCTTGTTTCTCTTTGTGAGTTCTGATAAAATTCAATATCAATAGAATAATTGCCTTTGTATCAAAAGTTTAATTCTTCTTAGGAGATTTTTATGGGTAATCTTGCAGTTATTGGCACCCAATGGGGGGACGAAGGAAAGGGAAAAATCATCGACCTTCTGACACCAGCATTTGATATAGTTGCCAGGTATCAGGGAGGACATAATGCTGGACATACAGTTTATGTCAACAGCAAAAAATTCATTCTTCATCTGATTCCCTCCGGAATTTTGCATCCGGATAAACTGTGTATAATAGGAAACGGTGTAGTCATTGACCCAAAAGCATTTCTTGAGGAGATTTCTGAATTAAAAGAGAACGGCATTAATCATGATGAGAATATAATAATAAGCAAGGGTGCACATATTATTCTTCCATACCATGCACGTGTTGAAAGTATAAGTGAAGAATTAAAAGGGGATAAAAAAATCGGGACTACTTGCCGGGGAATAGGTCCTTCCTATATAGATAAAGTGGCCCGGCAGGGGATAAGAGCTGGTGATTTATTTAATCCTTCTGTGTTAAAGGAAAAAATCGAAGAGAATGTTGCGGAAAAAAACATCTATCTTGCTTATTATAAGAGGCCACTTTTAAATGCTGTCGAGATATTTAATAGATTCAACTCATATGCCCAAAGAATAAAGAAATACATTAAGGATGTTTCTTTTATTCTTAATAAGGAAATGAAAGCAGGCAAAACAGTGCTCTTTGAAGGGGCGCAAGGGGTATTGCTCGATATAGACCATGGAACATACCCGTATGTGACATCCTCCAATCCAACATCTGGAGGCGTGTGTACTGGATTGGGAATTGGGCCGGATAAAATCCATGCTATACTTGGTGTGGCTAAAGCATACACGACTCGAGTAGGAGGAGGACCTTTTCCTACGGAAATTTTTGATAAAAATGGACAATTGCTTCTTCAGAAAGGAAATGAATTTGGAGCAACTACTGGACGGCCGAGAAGGTGTGGATGGTTTGATGCCTTTGCTGTGAAATATGCCTGCAGAGTCAATGGGATAAATAAAATTGTTTTAACAAAGCCTGATATTCTCGATGGCTTTGAAGAGATATCGATTTGCGTGGGATACAAGTATAAAGGTGAATCGCTCGAAAGCTTTCCAACTGAAAGTTGGGTATTAGATGAAGTCCAGCCTCAGTATAAAAAAATTAAGGGTTGGAAGAGACCGATAGAGAAAACAACAGATATATCTGCCCTTCCTCATGGTTTTTTAGATTATGTAAAAATGATAGAAGACCTTATACAAGCGAAAGTTGCCATAATTTCCACAGGAATAGGCAGGGAAGATACTATTTTAGTAGAAGATGAGGTGAAGGATATCTTGGATTTAAAAAAGATTTATAGAGAAATTAACAAAAACTTGTAAAATCAGTAAAGCAAAAAAAACGGGAAAGGAAACATCTTTTTTTCCGTGATATTTGAAGTCCTATCAATTTGCCTTAACGATTAAAGACCTGAGAATAGCTTTGCTCCCCTCAGATTTTATACGCCATTCCCTCATCTCCCCCTTCGGCGGCCTCAAAACTCTGCGTGTAAGCTCCAATCAACAATTATTGCCTGCTGCCTTCTGAAGCACAGAAGTTCGTTTGGTCTCGTGCTCAGACATCCTCGGCCGTCCGGCTGAGCCGGATTCCCTCGGGGTCGGTTCGGGAAGGCTAAATCTTCGAAGGTCGCTTCAGCCATCCCCAGGTCTTAATCTTTTCATTCTGTCACGGAAAAAAAGATGCTTACAACGGAAAAAAATCGGTTGACTTCAAGATACTTTTTCTTTAATCTAATAATGTTGATAATA
>JACUUK010000098.1 GCA_014859315.1 Candidatus Aminicenantota bacterium | reverse complement strand
ATTAAAAAGACTTGCTGATATTTCAAAAAGGCTTAGGAAAGAAAGAGAATTAGCATTTTACGGAGATATTGATTTCATACCCACTGAAGAATATACAAGTGAAGATGCCAAAGAAGCCATTAGAGATACCCGGATAGTTACCAAAGCAGCAAAAAAATTAATACAAACTTAAAGTAATAAAACAATTGTAATTGATGGTCACATGATGATGGGAAGTCCGTCATATAATTCTTTTATATTTCTTGTTTATACTTGTGAACCAGCCCTTATATATAGAATAGTCATCTCTCCTTCTTGGTACGTTTCTTGAATCACTATCCCTGCTATGAGCAGGGTTTATAGGCAGCGTCATCCGGAACACGCAGTGTTTTACCGTGTGCTCTTCCATTACTTTGAGCACTTCCTTCAGGAATATGAGAACCGGTTTGAGAAACACTGTGGTTACCTGCGGCCTATTGTTCAGAAAGTGGTAGAGAAATATTTGGACTGCGGTAATCCGAAGTGCGGTTTTGTCCGGATAAAGTGTTCTGATTATGGTACGGAAAGGCTTCTTATGTTTTCCTGCAAGACACGAGGTTTCTGTCCATCCTGTCATGCCAAGAGACGTGAGGAATAGGGTGGGACAATGCGTATTGTTTCATTTATCAATAGTTATAAAGTGATAGACAAAATCATCAAACACCTTAAGCTGACCTTTAAGGCAAAAAGACCTCCGCCTCCCAGAGCTCAGCTCAGTATGGCAGCCGAGGAAAGAACAGAATATATATGATATTCTAAACTCCTGGATAATTAGCAAGGATGATCTCTACTTTAATAACGTTTTATTCAGGCCAAGTCACTGAAATTTCCTCTTTCCTGTGGTAAATTTATTTTTTTTTCTTGATAAGAAATATTTTTTTGAGGCTTCAGAAATATTTTTAAACTCTGCATCGTTTAGTTCTTCTCTGGTAGTAATATATTTTGGAAGTAATCCCTCCAAATCTTCAGAAGTCAAAGGTGTTGCACCAGAAGGAAGTTCCTGATTTATTTTTTTGTCCGATTTTGATTCCATAAGCTGTCTCTTCTTTTTTCTAAAATCTCATTTTTCAGCCTTTCAACTTGTACTTTGTTTTCTTCTTTTGAGGGGGATTGAATTTCTAGCGTAGAGCTTATCTCTGTAAGCTTTACTAGTTGTTCAGCTTTTTTGCTTGCTTTTTCGTCAAGAAATCCAATGATATTTTGACGTGGAATTAGTGTTATTTTCAATTCTGTATTTAATGCTTCAGCTATTTTGTATAGAGTGGAAATCTTTGGCCTTGCTTCGCCGCTTTCAATTTGCTGAATAGACCTTAGAGATCTGTTGACCATCCTTCCAAGTTGTTCTTGAGTCATTCCTAGTGTTTCTCGGAGGAGTTTGATTTGGTCCTTGAAATCGGGATAACTAGACAACCACGCTGGCAAATCGTCAATTGACTTAAACTTTTTACTAATTTGTTCTGCAAAAAAATATTTTTTCATTCTTTGATTATACGAAATATAATTTCGCAAAAACTCAAAACCTGGTGAAATTCTAGGGACATCATAGTTAATTGCCAAAATAAAGAGAATGTGAGGAATTAAGTATAGTGTTCCCGGAATACCCGGAATGTTGGAGGAATGGGAATATGTTTATAATCACATTAGCCCCCATTAATCACTTGATTATTTAACTCCCTATGAATATTATCAACAATGGTTATTAAATCAAAGAGACAATGTGTCACTAACGTACTGAACGAGTATACTGTTTCAGCCAAATATAATTCATGATGCCAAAAGGAAACCTGAGAATCTAAGATGGTGGCAGTATGAAAAATATCTATATTCATCTTTTCAATGCGATGAAAAATAAGCAGCCTCTGGCTTTGGCCTCAATCATTGAAGCTAAAGGTTCAACACCACAGAAGCCAGGAGCTTCAGCTTTATTTTCTCCTGAAGGTCTCCTTGAAGGTACTCTGGGAGGAGGTCTGCTTGAAGCAGATGCCCTGAAAAAAGCCATCCAGGCACTGAAAAAAAGTGATTCCCTTCTTTATAAATTCTGCCTTAATGCTGAATCGTCTTCAGAGGAAAAACCTGTTTGCGGAGGTGAAGTCAGGATTCTGATTGATGCCGGCCCTGAAAAACACATAGATGCCTTTCAAAGCCTCAGCAATTCCCTCGGACAAAGGCGTTTTGGCCTCTTAACCACATTCATCAACAGATTGATTGGAGAGGAAGTGACTCTTTTGCGGTATTGGATAGAGGAGAAAAAAGATTTAGCTATCAACCTTAGAAAACATTTTTCCTGCTTTCGGGAAGAAATTAAGAAAGCTCTTTCAGAGGGTTCGCCCCGATTAGTAAAAATCAAGGATGAAATATTGCCTGCAAAAGCAAAAGAGAGTTTTCTCTTATTAGAACCTGTTTTTCCGTTCCCTCATCTGGTGATAGCGGGGGCTGGACATATCGGGCAGGCTGTCGCACATCTGGGAGGTCTCTTAAATTTTGAAGTCACAGTAATAGATGATAGACCTGAATTTGCGAATAAAGAAAGATTTCCAGATGCAGATCATATAATTGTGAAGGATTTCAATAATGCTCTTCGGGATTTTCCCATCTCTTTGGATACTTATCTTGTAATTGCTACTCGTGAACACCGCCATGATGCGACGGTTCTCCGTCAATGCATAGATTCTGAAGTAGCTTACATCGGGATGATAGGGAGTACCCGGAAAATCGAGCTTATGAAAAAAAAATTCCTGGAAGAAGGCTGGGCTGCGCCGGGGCAATTTGACCGTATCTATGCCCCAATTGGTTTGGCCATAAATTCAAAAACCGTGGAGGAAATTGCCATTAGCATCGCTTCTCAGCTTGTTCTCGTACGCAGCCAAATACGAGATAAAATTAAGGATATCAGATGATCTGGGGAATGATATTAGCCGCTGGGGAATCAAAAAGGATGGGAAAACCAAAGCTCCTCCTTCCTTTCGGGGAAAAAACGATAATCGAAACAATAATCGACAGCGTCAGCAAGTCAAAATTAGATGATGTCCTTGTTGTTCTTGGCGCACACCGGGAGAAGATTGAAAAAAAAATTAAGGATTTTTCCATCAAGATTGTCGTTAATCCAAATTTTAAAAATGACATGTTATCATCGGTTCAATGTGGATTTCGAGCACTCCCAGAAGATGTCAAGGCTTCCCTTGTTATTCTCGGAGACCAGCCCGAAATTTCAAGCGCTTTAATCAATAAAATCGTCGAGGCCTACAAGAAATCAAAGAAAGGAATTGTTCTTCCTGTCTACAGAAACAATCGGGGGCATCCTGTCCTAATAGATATGAAATATCAAGGCGAAATTGAAGATTTAAACCCTGATTTGGGTCTCCGAAACCTTGTTTATAAACATGCTGAAGACATTCTGGAGATCGAAGTGATAACT
Organism: Candidatus Aminicenantota bacterium; assembly: GCA_014859315.1. Lineage (GTDB taxonomy): Bacteria > Acidobacteriota > Aminicenantia > Aminicenantales > Aminicenantaceae > Kmv29. Next base: position 3,615 of record JACUUK010000098.1, on the reverse strand, counting down.
CCGAGTATTCTCCAGGATATTGATACCATCGAGGATTACAATAGAGAATTAAAGTCAAAAAGGAAGCGCCATCTATAAAAGTTATTTCTTCTTGCAAGTTCCTTTCCTGTCACTGCTGTCTATGTGTGCATATAAACAGGCCCCTACCTCTTGCATATAAATAACCCCTTCAAATTTTTATCTGAATGAGTTATAACACAGCAATATTTTCAGATATGCTACATAGCTGCTTTGACCCGGGCCGGAGTCATTGGAAGTTGAAGCAACCTGGCGCCAGTTGCGTCGTAAATTGCATTGGCGATGACCCCGCCCATACAAATGATAGGGGGTTCTCCTCCTCCCTGAGGCGCGGCCTCTCTGTCATCGATCAAAACGGTCTCGATCCTGGGCAGCCAGGAAAATTTCGGTATTTCATAGGTGTCAAAATTCATGTCAAATATCTCTCCACCTTTGAAATGAATATCTTCGGAGAGGGCATATCCCAGACCCATGGTGATACAGCCTTCAATCTGTATTTTGGCACCTTCAGGATTGATAGATAATCCCATATCCTGTGCACAGACTACCCTCTTAACCTGGACGTGTCCGGTTTTCTTGTTGACTTTAACTTCAGCAATATGTGCCACATAGGTACCTGCGTCAATACCAGCAGCTATCCCATAACCGCGGCCGCTTGGAGCTTTGGCCGGCTTCCAGCCGAATTTTTTCGCAGCAGCTTGCAGAACCCGGATCATTCTTTCATCCTTCAAATTCTTCAACCGAAATTCCAAAGGATCAATTCCCGCTTTTGCTGCAAGGATATCGATATGTGACTCTCGGGCGAAGGTGTTGGTGTTGTTTGCGGGAGCCCTCCAGGGACCGGTTGCGAACGGGTGAGAACCAGGAGCTCCCCTCCATCCTGCGCTAAAAGCCATTGTACGATGATTAGGTATATTATAGAAATGTTGGGCACCTCTTTCTCCGGCGAAATAAACGCCATAATCCCACAGAGTAATGCGGCCTGAACCATTGACACCGCCTTTTATCTTTACCACAGCAGCCGGGCGAAAGGTGTCGTAGAAAAATTCCTCGGCCCTCGTCCAGGTGACCTGAACAGGCTTTCCGCTTAACTTCGCCAGAATAGCAGCTTCCTCGCCCTGCTGGTTGCTGTTTTTCCCTCCGAATCCGCCTCCGACAAAGGGTGTGATGACGCGGACTTTTTTAGCGGGAAATCCAAGAACCGATGCTGCTCCTCTCTGTAGTCCGAAGGGGCCTTGAGTGGATGCCCAGATTGTAGCCTTGTCCCCTTCGATTTTGGCCAGAGCCGTATGGGTTTCGATAGGCGCATGTGCCACATAGCCATCCAGATAGGTTTTTTCAACCACAGACTTTGAAATCTCTTCTCCTTTAGCAAGGTCTCCTCCCTGGGAAACTATATCCCCTTCCGGAGCTACTTTGAGAAGGTGATCAAAGATTGTCTTGTCATCGACCTGGGAATCGAGTTTTTCAAATCTTACTTTGATCTGTCCTAAAGCCTCTTCTGCTAGTTCGGGATCTTCATTCAGGACGGCAATGAGGTCATCATTCTCAATGACCTGTGTTCCTCTGATCTTTTTAGCTCCGGAAGTATCCACACTGATCATCCTGGCTCCATGGGCAGGAGGTCTTAAGATCCTGGCGTAAAGCATTCCGGGTTCCCGAATGTCTCCGGCAAACTTGGCTTCCCCGGTAACCTTGGCTACGGCATCCCTGCGCAGGACAGGTGTTCCCACGATCGTAAAATCCGAGGGCTTTTCCAGAACCGCTTTCCCTTTAAGCTTTCTGACGATTTTCTTCCCTTTTGTGAGCTGAGCATAGGTGACCTTTTTCTGTCTCTGAGATTTATGATATATGACTCCGGCCTCCGCCTTAAGCTGAGAAGTGGAAACTTGTAAGTATTCGGCTGCCAGCTCGATTAGAACCTCCCTGGCTTCTGCTGCTGCCGCTCTCAAAGGAGGCCCGAAAAACCTGGTGGTCATGGAACCGAAGGTTCCCATATCATACGGACAAAGGTCGGTGTCTCCCATCACCATATCCACGAAATCCAGATGAACTTCGAGTTCATCGGCCAACATCTGGGCCAGTGAGGTAATCACACCCTGGCCCATCTCGATTTTGCCAGTAAAGCATGTGACCCGACCATTCTCGCCGATCCTGAGAAAAGCATTGAAATCATCGGGGAGGGACTGCCCTCTCCGGCGTTGTGCCTCTAAAAGAAGTGGATCGCCAACAGAGAACAAAATGACGATGCCTCCTCCCATAAGCTTGAGGAATTCTCGTCTGCTTAGAGGAAGGCCAGTTCTGTCGTCATAAAAATCAATATCCATATAATCTTCTTTTTTCATCGCTCCTAACCTCCCTTCATTTCTTTAGCTGCTGTTTGAATTGCCTGAACAATACGGTTATAGGATCCGCAGCGACACAGATTGTATTCCATGCCTTCGATGATGTCTTTGTGGGAAGGCTCGGGATTTTTCAACAGCAGGCTGTAGGCGTTGAGAATCATCCCGGAGGTGCAGAACCCGCATTGAAGAGCATCATGCTTGACAAAGGCTTCCTGCAGGGGATGAAGCCTGGCGTTTTTGGCCAAACCTTCTATGGTGATGATTTCTTTTCCATCGATATCCTCTAGAGGAAACTGACAGGAACGTTCAGCCTCATTGTTGACCAGTACAGTGCATGCCCCACAAAAGCCTTCACCACAACCAAACTTAGTCCCCGTCAGACCGAAATCTGTGCGCAATACCCACAGGAGCATGCGCTCTCGGTCGATAGTCAGACTTTTCGGCTGACCGTTAAGTTTAAAACGGATTGTCTTTTTCATTCAGTCCTCCTTCCAAGAGATTGATCGGAAAAATCGTCACTTTATCAGGCAATCCGCAGGATCGTAATTATGACCAGACAAAGAATCAATGCAGCAGGAGAAAGGATGTAATTGAGTTTTCTCATGCCGTGGGCTTTGATCAAACTGGTTTCAAAAGCCTTTATTTTTGCTCCCACCCAGAAGCCCAGAGGAACAATAAAGAAAGCCGTCAGAACTGCAAAGTGGATATAATAGAGAGAGAGGGGATACCCTATCCCCGGAGCAACACAAGCTGGAATACCCGTAGCATACTTGACCAGGGGGAAGAGATTCACGGCCAGCACCGCTGCCATACTGCCGAGAAGAGCCTGTCCTGCAGGCTTTTGGATAATCTTTTCCTTTATTATAGAGACAAAGATGACAAAAGCGATAGCTTCCATAAAAAAGGCAAAAATTGGATTGCCAATGGCTCCATGTTTAATGGGCAGAGAGAGAAGCAGCGCGTCAAACATTTTGAAAAACGAGGCTATTAATACCATAAGAAATACTCCGAAGATTCTTCTGGAAACCACCCAGCCTGCAGCCATAAAAAAGAGTGCGATTCCGGTCATTATAGAGCCTGAAACAAAGGCAGCGCAGCTTCGCAGTCCCATACCCAAGGCGGCTTCAGAGAGTCCCCACACGGATCCCAAAACGATCACCATACACAGGTAGGACCTGGGAAAAGATTTATCCATTCAATCCTCCTAGGATACAGATTTCTATAAATATAGCTCTATATGTTTGGAAATTCA
>JACUUK010000097.1 GCA_014859315.1 Candidatus Aminicenantota bacterium | reverse complement strand
TTTCTCATGCATTTTATACAGAGAGAAGCTCGTGCGTGTGAATGAGCTTTCCTTTTACATCTAAGCCATATGGGCAGGCACGTACACAGGGGCCAGAGCAAGAAGAACACGAAAGAGGTTTTTTTGTATCTTCCAACTGAGCATAGTACAATATTGCTTCTTTTTCCATCCTGTAGTCTTCAAAATACATGCCGTACCGAAGAACATCGTTTATAGCAACGTTATTTGGACAAGCTATTAGGCATTCCTTACAGCTTACGCGGCAGTACTGGTTGCTGGCCTGACGTCTGTAGGCAGCAATTAGTTTTAAATCATCTCTGTTAAGGGGTTTGCCAGAGGCCCCTATATATTCTTCTACATGGGAATAGCTACTCATGGTGACGATGCAGCAATCTATATTCGGATTGCTTATTACCCAGCGGATAGCTGCCTGGGGATAGCTGTGTTCAGCGTTAATAAGCGATTTTAAATTACCCTGTTTTCCGCCCGCAAAGACTTTCATGGCAATTGTTCCAATGCCTTTCTCGTGAACTTCCTTGAGAAGCGGCTCTATTTCTGGACCTTCAAAATGGTTATAAATCAAAAGAATAATCTGGGCAAAATCGTTGGAGAGTGCCTGCTTCAAGGTTACTTTAGCATTATGAGTTGAAAATCCTGTAAAACGAACTTTACCGTCTTTTTTTAGCTGGGAATATGCAGCAAGAATTTCTTCATTTTCCAACATGGAAAGGTTATCAACACTATGTACCATCGCAATATCCACATAGTCTGTTTGCATGCGTTTCAGGCTGGTTTCCATTCTCTGGATGATATTTTCACGTTTTATTTCTCCTTGGGAAGGAAACGCATGTTTTGTAGTTATGATGACCTTTTGCCGGACATCTTTTAGCGCTTGGCCCATAAATGTTTCGCTTTTAGTCCGTAAATAACTCTCTGCAGTATCAAAATAATTTACACCTAAATCATAGGCATAACGCAAAACATTTGGTTCAAACAAAGAGATAGCTCCGCAGCTTACATCGGATACCTTGAGGCCTGTTTTCCCAAAGGGATTATATTTTTTTATTTTTAATGATTGCTCATCTTCTGAACTCTGCCTTAAAGGTTTAAAATTACTGTTTATGCTTTTTGTCATTCCAAACCCTAAAATTCCTGATGGCAGAGCTGATAAGAAAAACCGTCTGCTTATTTTTTTCATAATTCCTCCTTTTTTGCTTTTAGTCAGTGCTTTTAATTAACTGTATAGGTAATAGAAGTTGTAATTTTTCTAAAATCTCCGAGTACTCAGAGGAAATGATGTAGATAAGATAATTTCTGTCTTGTTGGTCAAGCATGATAAACTTTGCTCCAGGTCCTAATGCGTTTCGCGGTAGCCTTGATTCAAAATACGTTAAAGGAATTTGGACACCTGCAATTTTTAGAATCAATTTATCTTCGGAAGAAAACCCCGCCTTTTCCATGCAGCCGGCTGTCCAGTTTGTGGATATCATTATTCTATTATTTCTTGCAATATTGAAATCTACGACGTTTCCTTCTAAAGCACCTTGCTTGATTTTTACTTCTCCAATGTTTATATCATAGGAAGAAAAAAACTTTTCGGGTAAATCCTGATTGAATTTTACATCAGAAATCTCAAATAGAATTCCCCGAGTCCCAACCTGGGAACCAAACCAGGAAGATGGAATTTTGATGCCTTCAATTTCCTCATATGGGCCAAAATCATGGTTTACTTCATAGCGCCCCTGGTCTGGATCGAATCCACGAAAAACAACTCTATTGATCAAGAATTCATCAGGGTCAAGATAAAAACCGACTTCCAGCTCATTGACTTTAGATGTCAACATATAGTGTTCCTTTGGCCCAAATTTCTTCATTCCATGTAGTTGTAGAGAATCCTGGAAGTTTTTCAAACTAAAAAGGCCACAACGAAGTTTAGCAAGCGCTTGGTATGTTGATTTCATGAAGCCTTGGAATTCGGTGATATTTTGGAAGCACTTTTGAACAACATTATCTTTCTCTATAAGAATAACTTTTGTAATAACAGGTTCCTTTCCTGATACGATTTTCATCTTCCCATCGGAGGACATATAGAAGCGCTGTGTGTCCGAACTGAAGGAATAATTCTTTATTTTCGCAATTTTTTCCGCACCTCCTACTGCCTGGATGTTTTTTTCAACAATATCTTTGGCAGAAAGAGCTTCTTGTGAATAAGATGCATTCGTCAGGAAAAAAATAAACGATAAACATGTTAATACAAGAAAAACCACATGTTTATTCATTCCACCCTCCTTAATAAATTCTGAATTATTCATAAAACAAGTAAATTTATGTTTCTATTCTATGAAATATTTTTTTTTCGAGCAAGATTAAATTTGAAAATTACTAATTAAAATAATTTTTACATTAAAATGACATTAAAGTTTACAAATTATTAATAAATAAGGAAGTTTATCTTCAATATTATTTGATTCCTAATCGTTGTTCAGCAGTGTTTAAAATAAGTTCTAACATTTTGGTATAAGAAATGCCTGCAATTTCTGCCATTTTTGCGAGATGGCCATCCCAACACCATCCTGGATTTGGGTTTACTTCGAGAAGTTTTGGATCATTATTCTCATCAAGCCGCCAGTCAAACCGGCAATAATCCCTAATTTCCAGCCTATCAAAAAGATTTATACAAAACTCTATAATAAATTTTTCTTTTTCATCTGGTAAATTCGCTGGGATAGATTTAATATTCCAGTATAATGAATTAGGAAGCCATTTAGATTCATACCCACATATTTTAGGTAAATTCGGCGGTAACATAGAATAGTCTGTTTCAATAACGGGTAAAACATTGTAAGATTCAGGAGGGTTACCAATGATTCCTACACTTAAATCTTTTCCTGTAAGAAATTTTTCAATAAGAACAGGTTTATCATAACCAAATTTTTCTCTTATTTCTGAAATTGCATTTGTAAAATCTTCAAGATTATTAACTACACTTTTTTGAGTAATTCCAAAACTTGAATCTCCAAAATTTGGTTTTACAATAACAGGGAACTCAATGGGAAGATTAAAAGTAGTATCTTCGGGTTTTATAAGGAAAGCATCTGCAACAGGAATTCCCATTTCCTTAGCAATTCCTCTTATAAGTGATTTATCATAACAATAAGCTAAGCATTGGGGGCCAGAACCTGTACATGGAATTTGCATTATTTCAAAAATTGCAGGTAAATGGAGTTCTTTTTTAGCATTATTATTATATCCTTCATCACATAAGTTAAAAACAAAATCTATTTTTGGTTTTATTTTAATCAAATCTTGTATTAAAGTATCATGATTATCCATATATATAAATTTATAATTCTTTAATTCTCTTAAAGAATTTTTTAGTTGATCAATTACATAAATATCATCGTCGTCAAAAACACCTAAAGGTTTTAATATGTCTGTTTTTAAAGGATCGCCTAGGACTACAATTACTTGTTTTACCTTTTCTTTTTTATTAATTTTAATAGGTGTCCATTCTTTTTTACATACAGCAGTTGTAATAATTCGTCTTTCCATCATTCCCAAATCTTGATTTCGTTTAGAATCTGGTGAAAATTCTCCATGAAAGCTTATTTTTTTAAAACCTGCTGATTCTAAAACTTTAGATATACTGTCCTTTGAATAGAGTCTTTCTGCATAAAATTGGTCTACTATGACACCTTTTCCTACATGTGTGACTATTTCTCGTGATATTAAGCGGTTCTTATCTATTGAAATGGCCCGTTCTCTACAAACAAAGTATTTCTTATCAATCCATTCCCAGGAATGAGGATTGTAATTATTTTTTAGATATTCTCCATCAGCGACATCGATTAAGAGTTTTCCCCATGGCTTTAAAACCCTAAAAATTTCTTTTAAAACCCTAATATCATCTTGAATCGTTTCAAAATAACCAAAACTATTCCCAAGAATTAGAACAACATCAAATGAGTCAGAGGGATACGGGAGCTTTCTAGCATCTCCTTCCCTAAATTTAATATTTAATCCTTCCTTTTTAGCTTGTGTTTTTGCTTTTTGAATTAGAAAATGTGAACGATCTAAACCATTAATATTCAGAATGCCACGCCTACCAAGTTCTAAAGAATGTCGTCCTTGCCCACAACATAAATCAAGGATTTTATCATCTGGAGACAGATTAAGTATTTTAGAAAATAAATTAACTTCCACCCTTGTAATATTATTATCCTCTACAACATCTCCATCTGTTTTAAGATACATTGAATTGAAAATATATCTCCACCAATTAGGTTTTACATACTCCTCTAAATTATGTATGGGCCCAAAAGATATGATATTTTCTTTATTAAAAGTTTTTTTATGTGAGTGATTTAGTTTAGATAATCCCGTATTCATCTTGTTCTCCATCGTTTTTACTATTTATTGAATCAACCCAAAATTACTAGTAAGGCTTATAAAATGGATATTTATTATTTAACTAAGATTATATTATTTTAAGAATTTACCTCATGCTAAATATTGTTTCTTAACTTGATAAAAATTACTTGAAATAATCCCAAAAATCAAGTTTTTTTTTAGGCATCTTTGACCTCTTATCTACGTGATAAAAATACTTCTATTCAACCCAAAAAATCTACAATTACAAGAAATAGATTCTGCTTATTTTTATTTGTGCTATAATAGCAAATTCGAAATTTTTGACCGGATAACTTTTATTGAACAATAATAAAAATCCTAAGGAGTCAATTATGAAAGAAATTGAAGTCAAAGGGAAAAAGATTGCACTAAATGATGAAGGCTTTCTTGAGCATCCAGAAGAATGGGATGAAGAGGTTGCGAAGGCTCTCGCTCAGGTAGAGGAAGGTATAGAATTTTTAACAGATGAACATTGGGCTGTCATCAATTATATACGGAATCATTATATGGAAAAAAAACTTGCTCCAATGGTCCGCAAAATCTGCAAGAGCACAGGATTTCAGTTGAAACATATCTTCGAGCTTTTCCCGTCAGGCCCTGCTAAGGGAGCTTGCAAGGTAGCTGGCTTGCCAAAACCTGATGGCTGTGTGTAGAAAGTCGTAGGAATATGACGGAAGTATTTGAATATGGAGTTATTGTTGCTTTTATTTATACTTTTTTGACTTTAAGTTATCTGGTCATAAAGACATTTTCTTTTGGTAAAAAGCAGCTTTTATCAAAACCTCAAGGTGAAATACAGAAAGGCGTTATTTATGCATTGGGAAAAGGCCTCCTCCCATGGGAGAAAGAAAGCGCATCCAGAAATCTGCCAACCTATGTTGCAGGCGTCCTATACCATTCAGGCATCTTCTTAACGATTCTCTATACGCTATTTGAAGTATTCAGTATTGTTTTAGTCAACTGGCTGCTTCATTTTTTTCAGACCTTTATTCTTATTGGATTTCTCTGTGGTTTAGGCCTTCTTATAAAGAGAATCCTGAAAGATTCTTTGCGGAAAATAAGCTGTCCAGATGATTTTGTAGCAAATATTCTTGTAGATATTTTTTTGTTATCTGCTTTCTTGAATACTTTTTATACAGGTATAAAATTAATTTTCTTTAGTGTAACGATTTTACTGCTTTTATATATTCCTGCAGGAAAAATCAGGCACTGTTTTTTCTTCTTTTACAGTAGGATTCTTTTTGGCATATTTTTCGGGAGGAGAGGTGTTTTGCCGCATAAACCCGGGCGTGCATGAGTTTAGAAAATGGCAAAGATAGAACAAACAGATTCGTTTGAAGATAAATTAAAAAATATCGAGCAAGAAGATATAAAAAAAGCTTCAAGCGTTTTTCATGAAAAGTTGAATTCTGACTGGGCAGCACACCTAAATTCTTGCGTACATTGCGGCCTCTGTGCGGAGACCTGTCATTATTATTTGGCTGACAGGGATATAAAATCGCTTCCAGTTTATAAATTGAACCTTGTGAATCAAGTTTTTAAAAAATATTTTACATTTGCCGGGAAAAAAGCGCCTGGATGGATAGGTGCAAGAGAGCTCGATAAACAAATGGTTCAAGAATGGGTCGATTCTCTTTTTGGACGGTGCAGTTTGTGCGGCCGATGTTTCTTGAATTGTACGATGGGTATTAATATTCCTTATCTTATTCGGACAGCCAGGGGAGTATTGTCTGCTGTTGGCCTTGTGCCTCCAGGGCTTCAATCTACAGTAGATACAGCAATAAGGACAGGAAACAACATGGGAATCTCCAAGCAAGACTGGCTTGAGACAATAGAATGGCTGGAAGAAGAGCTTCAAGCAGAGGTCAATGACCATAAAGCCAGGCTCCCATTAGATAAGAAAGGTGCAAAACTGCTTTACACAATAAATCCAAGAGAAGCCATGTTTTTTCCGCTTTCAATCTCTGCTGTTGGAAAGATATTTTATGCAACAGGGGAGGACTGGACTTTTTCCAGCGAATATTTCGATGTAACAAACTATGGCCTTTATAATGGGGATGATGAGGCAGCAGGAAGGATGTCCGGGCGGCTTGTCCAGGCGATGGAAAAGTTAGGATGTCAAACTCTTGTCCTTGCTGAATGCGGACATGGGTTTAACTCAAATCGGTGGGAAGCGCCAGAATGGCTGAAAAAAAAATATGAGTTCGAAGTAAAAAGCATACTACAAATCGTTTCAGATTATATTCGGGAAGGGCGGATCCAACTGGATCCATCCCGTAATAAAAAGAAAGTGACTCTACATGACCCATGCAACTTAGTTCGTTTGGGCGGTGTGATTGAAGAACAGAGATACATAGTGAGAAATTCCGTATCAAATTTTATCGAAATGACTCCAAATAGAGAAAAGAATTACTGTTGCGGTGGTGGCGGCGGACAATTGGCAATGACGCGTTTTGCAGAAAGACGATTAAAGGCAGGGAAAATTAAGGCAGATCAGATTAAAAATACAGGAGCCGAGGTCGTTGTAACCCCATGTCATAACTGCATTGACCAGTTAATGGAACTGAATAAGCACTATAAGCTGGGAGTTGAAATTAAAACTGTATGCGAGATTGTAGCTGATGCTCTGATTATAAATAAAAAATAAATAATTTTATTGTTTATTAAGTCAAATATCTTCTTTCCTTACTGCAAG
>JACUUK010000096.1 GCA_014859315.1 Candidatus Aminicenantota bacterium | reverse complement strand
TAAGAGATAGACTTCTGTGTTATTCTTGCCATCTCTCCCAGGTGAGGCGTTATTATCGTGGGAGATTTCCTCTTTTTAAGAACATCCATGTGTTTTGCAACTGCAGTGATTCCATCTCCATCTATAAGAAGCGGCTTTTTTACAATTGGGGTTAATTGTCTGACCAATTCCTGAGTCTCTTCGTTTAGAGACAAACCAGGGCCAATTACAACCATATCCACTTCCTTGCAAAGTTCAAGAAGTTTTCCCTTGTTTTTCAAAGCAATACTTCCTGCTGACGTTTCCTCTTGTGGAGCGAATACTATTTCACTGCCTTTCTGGGCAATTACAGGACAGAGAGATGCGGGCGCTCCCATACGGGAATAACCCCCGCCTGCTTTTAGAAAAGATTCTGCTGCAAAATAAGGAGCTCCAAAATAATTGGCTGCCCCAGCTATGAAAAGCACATCACCAAAATCTCCTTTATGTCCATCTTCCTGCCTATCAGGAAGCATGGAAGGAACATTTATCTCTACCTTCAAAGAATCCTTCTCATACAGTGAAGGAGGAAACGAAATGTGGGACACATACAGCCTCCCGCAACAGGCATATCCAGGATAAAGCATGTTCCCGACTTTCGGCAACCCAAAGGTCACAGTACAAAAGGCTTCAACAGCAATTCCCATTGGTTGTCCTGTGTTTCCATTTATCCCTGAAGGAATATCAATGCTGAAAACCTTTTTGTTGCTTTTATTGATAAACTGAATTACATCTTTATATAATCCTTCCACATTCCTCATGAGCCCGGTGCCAAAAATACCATCCACTATAGCATCACAGGAAAAAATCTGTTTCTTTAAAGGAGTGATTGATTCCAATTTTTTTATGGGAACAGTCAGTTTCTTTACAATCTCAAAGTTTGTCTTCGCAGCTCCCTTAAATCCTTTCTCCTCTCCAAGGAGAAAAACCTCAACTTTCCCTCCCATCGAATGTATTTTCCGCGCAACCACAAATCCATCGCCTCCATTATTACCAGTTCCGCAAAAAACCCAGAACCTCTTTCCCCAAATGCCTAATTCCTTTTGAATGACAAAACAAGTCGCAAGCCCTGCATTCTCCATAAGAAGCTCATCAGAAATCGAAAACTTTTCTATAGCCGATTTATCTAAAACCCTCATTTCCTCTACATTGGCAACTTTCATTATTTGCTCCTTTTTGCTTATTTTAATCGTCTCTAAACTACTGGCTTTCTTATCACATCAAGTAAAGTTCCATCACGCCACTCAATAGCATGAACAATTTCATCAGAGGTCGTAACCTTTGAAGGAATTTTGCCAAATTCTTTGGCTTTTGCAACAGATTTCTCGTGAAGTTCATCTATCGAGAGGAGTTTTATGCCGGAACTATTAGCATTTTCAATAATAGCTTCCTTGTAACGGCTGTTGCTCTTTGGGTTTACAGACACAAATTCTTCTGTCACAATGACATCCACCACTTCACCCGGGGTTGTACGTGTAAAGACTTTTTCTACAATGCGGGGGAACCCCTTCCCTTCTTTTCCTGTGGCCAGTGGAAGAAATATGATAGTCATTTCTGCACCTGCAGCTACATCCTGGCCTCCGCCGATTCCACCGATAATCCTTCCATTGGCACACACTGTGTTAACATTGAAATCCAAATCTACCTCCAAAGCAGATAGCACAGCAAAATCTAACATATTCACGGCACACTCTTTATTAGCGACAGAAGCATAATATCCCGCGGTTATCTCCAGATGTCTTGGGTTGGTAAGGATCGACTGAATTACTTTGGTGCTGGGTTCAAAAAGCTGTCCATGCAGGAGATATCGGAGAGTCCCCTCCTCCAGCATATCCACATGCATGGATGTCACTCCGCCTATCGAGAACTTTGCCGTTATCTTCGACTTTTTCAACGCCGACCGGATGCCATCCAATACAATCAATCCTGCACCGGCTCCTACCTGGAAACTGAAATCATCCTTAACAACCTCGGCTGCATCCATCACTCTTATAACATTCTCTGCAACAGCGGCATTATATGGATTACTTCTTGCCCTCTCCAAATCCAGTGTTCCACTTCCAATTCCAGAAGAAAGGCCTGGAGTTTCAACAGGAACAACAAAATCAACCTTCTCCATGGAAATTGATGGGGGCAAAACAAGGTTGTCATCAATTGTTCCTGCCAAAATACAAACATAATCTGCAAATTCTGCATCTGCAGCAAACAAACCTAAAGGCCCGCAAATTTGGTCTTCTTTGCCCATCAACCCGCTGGCATTACCAAAACGGTCAGCAATAGGCGCAGGTCCAAAAGCAACTTTCACATGAACTTCACCTGTTTGAAGTTTCCTTACACGGTTTCCATGCGAAATCCCCACTGAGACCCACGGAAGCAGGTTCCCGTTTGTCACATGAGCTCCGAATTTTCTGTAAACATTGCCGTAAAGGCCTTTAAATGTCCCATTGCGGAAAGCCTCAATCAACCACGGGTCAGTATGGTCAAAAATCGCATTCGCATAAAGAATGATTCCTTTCTTTTTCTTTTCTTGAAGTTTTTTTACAATTAATTCGAGCGCTTTATCGCCAGCCCTGTAATAGTGTGGATAAGAGATGACATCCCCATCCTTGATAAACTCCAACACTTCATCAAGGGTTTTAACCTTGTTCTTGCGATGAGGAATGGGTGATGCTCCCCTCCTGCCAACAATCATGCTTGAATAATCTTCATCATTAAACGCTCGTACAAAGGGTTTATATTCCTTTCCATTTATTATCATGAATTCATCCCTCCTCTATTGTTTTTTTAATAAAAAAGCTCTATTATTGTTTTTTTACCTCTTCCCCACTTTTTTTAACATATTTATCAAACCACTCCAACCATCTTGCCCAAAGATCCATGCAAGTCTCAATACATCGAGGTCCGTGTGATTCAAAAGGATAGATGTAGAGCACAGCTTTTTTCCCGAGGCCTGTAAGCGCCTGTATCATTCTTTCAGACTGAATCAGGAAAGTCCCAGAGTTGTTATCTTCTGCACCATGAAACATCAGGAGAGGAGTCTCCAAATGGTCTGCTTCAAAAAACGGTGACATCTCAATATAGATATCCTGAGCTTCCCATATGAAACGCCTTTCGCTCTGGAAAGACATTGGTGTCAGGGTTCTGTTATATGCCCCGTCACCGGCAATTCCTGCCTTGAAAAAAGGCGTTCGGGCAAGAACATTGGCTGTGGCAAATGCTCCATAGCTGTGGCCTCCATGGCCGAGACGGTCAACATCCACATAGCCCATTTCATCAACTTTGCGGATTGCAGCATACATTGAATCTATTAGATGAGCGATGTAATTATTGTTGAATTGATTGCCTTTGCCTATGATTGGAATATCAGGGACAACCACTGCATATCCATGTGCAAGCCAGATTTGAGAAGCATTTCGATTTTGAAAATGCTGGAATGCATTATGATTTCGGGAACGTATGGCTGCTTTTTTGTAATCTTTAAACGATTGGTATTCCAGAGGATAAGTCCAGAACACCGCAGGCACACGAGTCCCCTCTTTATAATCCAAAGGAAGAGTGATGCGCCCATGAATAAGAAGCCCGTCTCTTCGAGTAAAATAGAATTCCTCGCTGCGGCATGCATCAAATTCAGGAAAAGGGTTCTTGTTGTTTGTCAATTTCTCGGCTGATTTCTTTTTGCTCCATAGATAACAATCCGGAAAAACAGTTTTTGATTCGCGGCTTATAATAATGCGGTTCAAATCGTCATCCAGAGGAACGAGAGGCTGTTCGAACATCCCTGAGGAGGATTCAAAGATTCGCTGCTTTTTTCCGTTCGCAATTGCAATCTGGTCAATAAACGGCTGACGCTTGAAACTTTCATTGTATCCTGGCCCCTGGAGATAAACCGAGCGTTTATCTGTTGATAAAAGAGCATAAACTATGCCGTTACCTGTTCTTTTTGTAATGATTTCACCAGGAAGGTTAACTACATCTTCAGGGTCGATATCTTTCACTAAAATGTAGGACTTAGGCGGTTTTTTAGATAAATCATAGGCAATGATTTCTTGACGATTCTTGCCTGCTTCATTTTTTCCTGCCAACCTTGCAAAGGCATACTTCCCTTCTTGAGAATAAGAGACCTGGCTGAAGCTTTTCTCGCTTGATACGAGTGTAATCACTTTATCCATATCAAACGGCGGATATAATAACATGATTCTATCTTTTTGCTTGCCTTCTATTTCTTCATTATTATTATTCTCCTTTTTTTTCTTCTCCCTCCATAAAAAAGCCAATCCTCGCCCATCTGGCCTCCAAGCCACATCTCGAGGCAAATCTCTTTCGACTCCTTGACCTCTGTCTGTTGTCATTGCTTCCTTTAAAGGCACCTTACGAATCAATGATAGAATCTTTCCTTCAAAATCCAGCACTTGAAGCTCTCGCGGAAAATCAGAAAAACTAACAATATAAGAAAATGGCTCAGTCAGCTTTTCTGCAAGAATGTATTTCCCATCAGGACTTAACGAAATCTCTAAATACATGGCCGGCTCCCCAATTTTCATTGGAGGTTCACCCGGCACAAGAAGTGCCAGTTGGGAGGTTGTGTAATATCGGAAAAGTTCTTTATCATGAGGAGTCCGCAGTAAAAATGGATACGACCGTGTAGGAGTTGGTTTTTCCCTTGTGCGGCGGATTATAGGTGAGTCAGGGATGTTTTTCTTCTGTGGCTCTGGGCCTCTATCTGGACGCACAAGCAAAGTTAGTATTCCCCCATCTGGAGTCCATTGAAGCATGCGTGAGCCAGATGATGAACGGCCCCATTGAGGCCTTCCGGACAATGTGGCCATCACATAAGCACTGGTTACAGGCGTGGCCTCACCGGTTTCCACATCTGCTGTCCACACCTGTGTTCCCTCCTCAAGATGTGCCAGGAAAGCGATTTTCTTGCCTTTGGGAGACCAGGTCATATCGCTGATAAGGATGTTTTCTGGAATTCGAACGTTCCAGGTTTTTCTTTGTTTCAGGGAATAAATTTTCAGCCCTTTTATGCCGTAAGTAGAAAGTCGCCACTCACGGTTTACGTCCGGGCAGAACTCCAGCATGGCTAATCTGTAGGTCTTCTGTGCCATTCTCTTAAGGGTTGAATACTGTTCCCGTATTGGAATTAAAAAGTGGTCTCCATCAGGGCTTAACATATTGAGCATATCGTAATGCCTATCCCTTGTTAAAAGCTCCTGCACCTGTTCAGAAGGAAGGAGATAGGATTCCTCATATAATTTCTCCTGGGCTTTTAAAAAACCAGCGCTTCCAAAAGCCAGAATCAAACACAAAACAAATGCTAAAATTAAATTTCTTGATGCTGAAAAAGAGATAAAAAGCTTCCGCCTGCAAAAATAATCTTTCATCTATGACTCCTTATTATTTTTTATTTACAGATAATCTTATGTTTCTTGGATTTTTCTGGATTCCATCCAAAGAGTCAGTAATTCCTGAAACAATGTTTGTTATAATCTTTTGAACAAATGGATTCGCTGATACTGGAATGCCGTTGATTTCAAGAGATATTTGAGGCTCTTCATAGTCCTCGATGCTCTCAAGAAAATCCGCAATCTCATTAATCTCACGTGGATGAAAAACAGGTTTATTAATTTTCACATCTACATCAGATACAACAGCAAGGATATCATCAGGCAAACACTTAAGTTTTTCAGATATTCCTTTTCTTAAAACTTCTATTTTTTTTATGCCCTTCTCTTTCTGGCCTCCTTCGATAAAAATTATGTCAATCTCTTTAAAATATTTCTCAGCTAATGCTTGTGCAGTCGCTTCTCCTCCTCTTTTCTGGAGTGCAAATCGGTCTGGCGATATCATCGCGACCCCATCGGCTCCAGATTCCATAAAAACCCAGGAATCCTTGCCTTCAGGGTCAACAGTAAATCCCTGACTGCAAAGTTTGATAACCCCTGCAGAATAGCCCCGTCCTTTTAATTCCTGAATAAGCTTCTGGATTAACTTCGTTTTGCCAGTATTTGAGTCGCCCACTACATTAAATATTTTCATTTGTTTTTTCCTTTATTATTATCTATTTTATTCAGTAGGCCCTGAAGAACATATATAAAAATTCTTTGTGAGCCCTATCTATGAGCTCTTAAGGTTCTTTTTATTTAAATAATCAAATCGACCTTTACCGCATGCAGGGCAGTCCATAGCTTTTTCAATCTCAAACAGCTGATAAGTGCCTGACCAAATATCAAAACTAATCAATTTCCGCAGTAGTTTATCTTTTTTGCCAATCAAGAGTTTTATCCCCTCTGTCGCTTCTATAGATGCGATTGCAGTAATCACCATTCCAAGCACACCGACACTATCGCATGTGGGGATATCTACTGCTGGCTGCAGTTCAGGAATAAGGCAGCGAAGGCATGGGGTTTCCCCAGGGATTATAGTTAAACTAACACCATGAGTCGCCAATACACCACCATAAATCCAGGGAATGCCTGCCTTAATACAGGCATCGTTTATGAGAAACCGCACATCGAAGTTATCTGTTCCATCTAGCACAAGATCAACTCCTTTCAATATTCCTTCAATATTTTCAGGGGTTACTTTTGCCACGATGGGTTCAATTTGAACCTGAGAATTTATCTTTCTTAATTTTTCAGCCGCTGCAACTGATTTTGGCAGTCCCCCTTTTACATCTCCTTCATCAAAGAGCATTTGTCTGTGGAGGTTTTCTAATTCAATACAATCATTGTCAACAATAGCAACTTTTCCGATTCCAGCTCTCACAAGACAATTGGAAATAATGCTGCCAAGCCCGCCACATCCAACTATCACGACAGAAGAATTTTTGAGCATCTTCTGGCCTTCTTCCCCAATTTCTTCAAGAAGAAGCTGTTTCTTGTAACGCTCAAATGTTAATGAACTATTCTTCACTCTGCTGGCCTCACCGATATTTTCTCTTAGAAATCCTATAAAATCAAGCTTATTAGTGGCGTCTTCACTGCTAATAGGCAGATAACAAAACAAATAGCCCTAATTTCACCCTTATTTTTCATCTTATATCGCTCATTTTAGCAGGGGTTCATCACACTACTGCAGATTTTCTTAGATGGT
>JACUUK010000095.1 GCA_014859315.1 Candidatus Aminicenantota bacterium | reverse complement strand
GGAGAAATCAGGATTTAAATTCTATTAAGGATATGGAGTTATTTGTGGGAAATATGCTAATATAAACGCAATGGAAATTTCAGTAGTAATTATAACCTATAACGAGGAAAAGAGACTTGAAGGAGCTTTAGAGAGTGTTGCTGATATAGCATCTGAAATAATTATTGTGGATGCCTTTAGCCAGGATCATACCCTTAAAGTCGCAAAGAAATACACGCCTCATGTGTTCCAGCGCAAATGGACAAACTTTTCATACCAGAAGAATTTTGCAAACAGTAAAGCATCCTTTCCCTGGATCTTTTCTTTGGATGCAGATGAAAGACTTTCCCCTGAACTTCGGGAAGAAATCCTCGACCTTAAAAAGAGTGAGCCTGAATGTGCCGCTTTCTCTATGCCAAGACAAGTGTTATACATGGGAAGATGGATCCGTCATTCTGGGTGGTATCCTGATCGAAAAATTCGGCTATTCCGCAAGGATAAGGCCTTCTGGAAAGGAGAATATGTACATGAGAAGTTAGTCGTTGACGGCAAAATTCAAAAGCTGAAAGGGGCCATCCATCATTTGACTTATAGAAACATTAGAGATCATCTTGAGCGAATCAACAAATTTTCTGACCTTGGAGCGCAAAAGCTTTATGCCCAAAAGAAGAAATGCCGTTGGTTCCATCTTGTTTTCCTTCCATGCTTCAGATTCATGAAATCCTTTTTCCTTCGTGCAGGTTTTCTGGATGGATATGCTGGATTTGTTATTGCTGTTCTTAATGGATACGCTGTATTTATTCGTTATATAAAGTTGAGAGAAATCTGGAAAAAAGGAGAGAGAATTGAGTCTTTTCCAAATTGATACTGGAAAAGAATGGAGAGGCGGACAGCGGCAGTCATTTTTCCTTGCCCAAGAGCTAAAGCGGCAAGGCATTCCATTTCAATTTGTTGTTCAGCCAAACAGTCCTCTTCATCAAAAAGCATTAGAAGCCAACATCCCTGTGTATCCCTTAAAAGTAAGAAGCGAGCTTGATTTCCCTGCAATTGTTCGTTTGGCTGTTGCGATGAAACGCAAGAAATGTGTTTTAGCACATTTTCATGATGCGCATGCAGTAGCAATTGGTTCGGCGGCAGCTTCATTAGCTAAAGTGCCTTTGAAGATAATCTCACGGCGTGTGGATTTTCCCTTGAAGAAAAATTATTTCTCACGCCAAAAATATATGAAGAATGTTGATGCGATTATTGCCATATCAGATGGAGTGAAACAAGTCCTTATAGACAGTGGAGTAAATCCTGGACTCATCCAGGTGATTCCTTCAGGAATAGATTTTTCTCCCTTTGAACAGGCGACTTCTAAAGACTATCTTAGGCGCGAGCTTTCATTTGAAGAAGATGATTTCCTGGTCGGAATTGTAGCTCACTTAGCCGATCATAAAGGTCATATTTATTTAGTGCAGGCCTCCAAAATCTTGAAAGAACATGCGCCGAAAATCAAAGTAATCGTTGTCGGAGAAGGGCCTTTAAGGATGGATTTAGACAAGCAGGTAAAGGAGCTTCACATCGAAGATATGGTCTTTTTTTTAGGGTTCAGAGAAGATATCCCTCAGATTCTTGCCTCGCTTGATGTGTTTGTTTTGTCTTCTTATCTTGAAGGGTTGGGAAGCAGCATTTTAGATGCAATGGCAAGCCGTCTTCCAGTTGTTGCCACAAGAGTTGGAGGAATCCCAGAAGTTGTAGTCAACGGGAAAACAGGCCTGTTAGTCCCGCCACGGGATCCATCTGCCTTGGCCCAGGCAATCCTCAAACTATATAATGATAGAGATCTTGCAAGTCGTTTAGGACAGAAAGGATATGAGATTGTCCACCAAAAGTTTTCAGCCGAGGCCATGGCAAATAAAATCATCGATTTATATAAAAAATTAGCTTTAAAAAAAGGGGTAAAGCTTAATGCCTGAAGTCAAAATTAAGAAATTAGAAAAAAATTCAGAATATGAGACATGCGTTGCCATTCAAAAAGAGGTATGGAAACATGATGACGTGGACCTCGCTCCGGTACACCACTTCTGCATTGCTGTAAAGACAGGGGCTATTCTTCTCGGAGCTTTTGTCGAGAATGAATTGGTTGGCTTTGTTTTTTCATTTCCAGCTGTTTATGAAGGGCACATGGCTCAGCATTCTCATCTTCTTGCAGTCTTGCCAGAGTACAGATAACAAAAAGGTCGGCAAAGAATGTCCATATTGCTTTTGTTATTGCATGTTTGACTTGAACTTATATGGGTGATATAAAACAAATGATTATTTTAAAGGGTGAATAACATGTGTGCTCAAACGTATAAGGATGCAGGAGTCGATATCGATAAAGCAGAAAATTTTATAAGACAAATCATCCCCCTCATCAAAAAAACACACCGTCCAGAGGTTCTTGGGAAAATTGGAGGTTTTAGCGGCCTTTTTATGCCTCAGTTAAAAAAGATGAGAAATCCGGTTCTTGTTTCTTCAACAGATGGCGTTGGCACAAAGCTTCTAATAGCCGAGGCATTAGGAACATATGATACAATCGGGATAGATTTAGTTGCCATGTGCGTGGATGATGTTGTGGTTGTTGGTGCAGAGCCCCTTTTTTTCCTGGACTATATTGCGTGCGGCAAGCTGGATGAAGAGAAGTTATCTCAAGTAATGAAGGGAATTGTGAAGGGCTGCAGGGAAGCAGGGTGTGCCTTAATAGGAGGCGAGACAGCCGAACTTCCCGGGCTTTATGAAGCAAATAAATTCGATTTAGCAGGATTTTGTGTTGGCGTTGTGAGCAAAGAGAAGATTATTGATGGCTGCCTTTGTAAGAAAGGGGATAAGGTTGTG
Organism: Candidatus Aminicenantota bacterium; assembly: GCA_014859315.1. Lineage (GTDB taxonomy): Bacteria > Acidobacteriota > Aminicenantia > Aminicenantales > Aminicenantaceae > Kmv29. The sequence continues at coordinate 4,389 of JACUUK010000095.1, read as the reverse complement.
GGGCTGGCATCCAGTGGCCTTCATAGTAACGGATTTTCCTTGGTCCGAAAGCTGTTTTCAAAAGATGAGATTAGAGGCAAGTTGGGCCATGAACTTCTAAAACCAACAAAAATTTATACAAAGACTATTCTACAAATTAAAGAGAAACTTCCAATAAAAGCCATGGCTCATATTACAGGAGGCGGCTTTTATGACAACATACCCAGGTCTCTTCCAAAAGGAATGGCAGTAAGGATACAAAAAGGCACTTGGACAGTTCACCCTATTTTCAAAAATATCCAAAAGCGGGGGAAGCTCGAAACCAAGGAGATGTTTCGGACCTTTAATATGGGAATAGGAATGACCCTTATCTTGAGCCCGAGATATGCCGAACGCGCACTTTCAATATTAAAGGATTCAGGCGAGAAAGCAGCCATCATAGGCGAAGTGATTAAAGGACCTAATACAGTTGAAATTGTAGATTAAATGATGCTCTTATTTTTCTGCGTCTAAATAAGATTTCCATTCGAAAAGTTCTGGATTCCATTCATAATGGGATAATGCCTCTGCTGTTTGCGGAGAAATCTTGCCCAGCCATTCTCCAATGGATTTAATTTTGTTTTTGGTTATTTCGACCATGGATACGACATGAACCGATACGTCTGTTTTTTTGAAACGGGCGAGTTTTTCTGGGGGAAATAAAAAATCGATCATCCTGGAATTAGGATTAAGAAAGGCAAGAGCTTTTATGTTAAAACTCTGGAATGCCTTTTCCCAGAATGCAAGAGAGTATCCATAGTGTGTACAGTTAAAACTCACAAACAAGGGAGTGCGCGGATAAGGGATTTTTTGGAGAGCTTCATCAACATAAGCGAAAATTAGCATTTCTGTTTCTTCGCTGTTATATCCCTTCTCAATGTAAGTCACAAGGTCAGGACATGCCTGTGTAATGACTCTTTCCTCAAGAAAGCCTTTTTCAACAAGTCTTTTTTTATGGATTCCTTCCTCAATGGTCGTTTGGGTTGCGAAAATAATGACCCGCGATTCAGGCGTTGATTTTAGACTTCGAGCTATCATGTCCACACCTTTTTCTACTATCCCGGCCACAGGAGTTTGTGTTTGCCTGGCAAAGGATGTGTCGTCAAAGAGTACTGAAAGAGTATTGCATCCAATCAGAATCAGGTCTGGCGTATATTTTTTTTCAAGACTATGAAGGGAGCTATCGAAAATCTGGATTTTCATTTCTCTGGATCTTAGACTGTTATATCCGCCTTTATTGGAGAAAAGAGCATTGAAGAAGACGATTTTGACGGAACGAAAGATTTTGGCCTCCCTCATTCTTTCAGCCAAATCAGCAGCAATTGAAAGCCCTCCTAAGCCAGAGTCTGTGATTGCTACGGTGATGTCTTTTTTATGAAAGATGTTTGAGAAAAGCTCCTCCGTTGCAAGGGAATGTTTATCGAAGCAGGAGTGAAACAGAATAAACGTTTGAAGAATGAAAATGAAAAGGAAAAAATACTTTGTCTTATTTATCAATTTCACCAAAAATCCAAAGTAAAATTATTGCGTGGTAGCCAGAAAAGGAATATAGCATTGGAGTTTTCTTAAGTCAATAAAACTTGAATTTTTATGAGTTAATGTCAGAAAAAGGATATTTGATGAAATTAGAACTAAGTCAAGACAAGCGGAAAACCAAATTCTTATCAGTTAACTGTGTCATTTCAAAATGGCACAAATTGTGTCATGACACACTCAATTTAACTCGCTGATATAAAGCAAATTAGAATAATCACACACCAGAAAGTGTGACATTTAAATATTTAATTTCCATTTTCCAATTTCTGATTATAAACAGATATTTCTATTAATTTCAATCACTTAATACTTTTTAGTCAACTTGGCACGTAACTTGCTCTATAAAAATCTTCAATAATGAGGAGATTAAAATAGTAAAGGTGAAATTGCCTCAATTAGAAACAGAAGGTTTTGAAGGTAATACTATAGTTGAATCCATGGGTAAGTGTGCAGATTGTGGCAGAGATCTTGGAACTTATTGTGTTGATAATATTAATAATGGTTGTACTTGATTATTCAAAAAAAGCTTAAGGAATCTTAGTCTCTAATAAGAGACACATTTTTATACACAAGGAGGTAAAAGGGATGTCAAAGAAAACCAAAAGAGGTATCATTGGGTTTGTGCTTCTCGTCATTGTGTTTGCCAACCTCTATCTTGCCGTGTCAGTGGCTGTTGTAAATGCCAGCATTAAAGACATAGCATGCAACAGTGTAGGCTGTCCCAATGGAAGCCGGCCATGTGCTGATGTCACTGCAGGGCCGGTAAAATACTACTGCTACGAGAGTCCTCCAAAAAAATGAAAGCCTAGTTCAACCTGAAGGGGGAAACGTTTTGCGTTTCCCCCTTCTAATGTGCATCCAATTTCATTTTCCAGGCGGCAACGTGCTGGACATATGTGCTGGTTGGTTAGGGTAATTAAATTTAGGGCTGGGCTTGAGGGCAAAGGGACTCAAAGAGGGGAAAAGGTGTTTGCCTTCATTGAGTTAAAGGTAAACAAATGAAGAAGAATAAGAGTAAATATCTAATCTTTTTTTTGGCGATTGCAATTGTCGTGGGTACCATATATAATTTACTCCAATTTTTATCATACCAAAGGTCAGATGGGTTAGCTTTTGAACAATTTATAAGTAAAAATACAGGCAAAAAATTGGTGACTTCATGCGATTATAACATATATTTTTTGGTTTCTCCTCTTGACTGCAACAGTTGCAGTGAGCAATTTCTCACTATAGATTTTGTTAATAATTTGAACATCATAGGCGATAAAAAGGGTATATCAATTTGCATTAATTATGTTGTATCTGGAGACTATTCAGAAAAAGAAAAAATGGAGTATATTTCAGAGATAAAGAGCGAGGTCAGCGTGTATATTGATAAAAAAAATATGGCTAAAACATTCCTACTGAAGAAATACGACACAGTAAGGACGCCATTTTTTATAATTTTGACAAGAAAAGGAGAGATAAAATACTGGCAGGATTTCAAGCCTGATGAAAGATTTGGATATCGATCTATTGATAAAAAACTTATGCGTTTAATGGAGGAAATATTATGAAAAAGGGGAATGCACTTATTGCTGTCATTCTCATATTTTGGGCTAGCCTGGCAATGAGCTGCCAAAAGATAGACCGGCGGCTAAGCTCTACCAATGCCGGAACATCCACCTTAAGTCCTTCTGAAAATATTCTGAGCCAGAAAAGAAGCGAAAGAGAATTCTCCTCAAATACTTTGGAATTGGTCGCGGAAATCAATCTTGAAAATTTAGAGAGGCCATGTTATAAGCCAACATTTTTGAAGTTCGACGAAAAAGGGGACCTTTATACCGTGGATTTTTCAGAATTTCTTATTCATAAATTTACGCCATTCCATGATTGGACAAATTGTAAACATTCTTTCTTTGGAAAGGGCACAGGACAAGGTCCGGGAGAGCTGTCGAGGGTTTTGGATTTTAAGATATTTAAAGATGAAGTTTACTTGGTGGATGAGACTACTGGTTCCATTGAGCTCTATGCGACAGACGGTACCTATAAGAAAAGAATTGTCTTGAGCAATCATCTTGTTCCGAGGAGGATGACGGTTCAAGATAAGAGAATCATTGTTGAATCATTGGCTCCAAATGGGCCGCTATTTTTTGTTTATGATCTATCTGGGAATATGATTTTTTCTTTTGGGGAGCTCATTGATAAAACAAACGTAGAGAACTCCATCTATCAGGATAATGAGCTTTCAGATAGTTTTTCGGGAAATCGCTTTTATTATTTACCACGCTTTTTAGGGTTTGTTGGCTTGTACGAAGGAGATCGGCTGGTTATGGCCAAGGAGACAGTTGACGGCTTAAAAATAGGAAAAAAGAATGTCCCGGTTGAGAAAGCTCCTATGAAAGGAGTTATTGTCAGAACTATGAGCAAAAAATATGAAACGGTCCTTTTACATGCTCTTCATAAAGATTTTATTTTGATCAAGACATACGATTATGAGAAGAAAAGAACTTTCTGGGATATTTATGATCTCTACAATTTTAACTATCTTATGAGCGTTAAAAATCCTCCAATATCACAGTTTTTTGCTATCCATGAAGATTATCTGGCCTTGTTGATAGATACAGAAACGGGTTCAAAGATCCAGATAATTGACATGAGAAAAGTTCTTGAAGAAATATAGAAGCGGATGATTCACTGAGTACCCCGAGTATCCGTGATTATCTGGATTATTGGATTATCTGGATTATCTTCCTTGGCTGGCGCAAATTATTGATATTGAATAAGTTAATTAAATAAATCGTAAGTTCTCAATAAGTTGAGGTAAGTTACAGCAATTGGATTCACTAATAGCAG
>JACUUK010000005.1 GCA_014859315.1 Candidatus Aminicenantota bacterium | reverse complement strand
AAAAGAAAATAATCTTATGGATATCGAAAAACTTCTGAAAAACGTCGAAAAGCCGGGCCGTTATTTAGGCGGAGAATGGAATGAAATTAAAAAAAACCCGGATCTTGTAAAGGCTAAAGTTGCCCTTGTTTTTCCAGATGTTTATGAAATCGGAATGTCTTATTTGGGGCAAAGAATTCTCTATGACATACTGAATAAGCATCCAGATGTCTTGGCAGAACGTGTGTTTGTTCCATGGGTTGATTTTGAGAAAGAACTCAGGGCAGAAAAATTTTCATTATATTCCTTGGAAAACAAGATTCCTCTGTCGAAATTCGATATTTTGGGATTCTCTCTACTCTATGAGCTAAATTACAGCAACATTCTGACTGTCCTTGACCTTGCTCGGATTCCTCTTTTATCTTCCCAAAGGAAAACATGTCATCCTCTTGTGATTGCAGGTGGAGCAGCAGTTTTTAATCCTGAACCAGTTGCTGATTTTTTTGATTTATTTTTGATTGGCGATGGAGAAGAAGGATTTCTGGAAATTATTGAAAAATACATCTCCTGTAGAAATCAAGTAAAAGAAAAAGAGGATTTATTAAAGGAATTTACAAGCATCAAAGGAGTTTATATCCCAGCATTTTATTCTCTGGGGTGTGAAAAAAAATCATTTTTAGTTCATGTGGAGCCTAAAAAAAATGCCCCAAAAAATATCCAAAAAAGGGTGTTCTTCCCTTTCCATGAGGCACCATTCCCAGAAAAGATTGTTGTCCCAAATATTAAGGTTATTTTTGATAGAGCCGTAGTTGAAGTTGCAAGAGGTTGTCCGCAGAAATGCCGTTTTTGTCAGGCAACGAGCATTTATTTTCCGCAAAGAGTAAAAGATCCTAATTTTGTTTTAGAAAAAGCTTATAAAATTATTGCATCAACAGGTTATGAAGATTTGTCTTTATTAGCATTGTCTGTATCTGATTATCCCTACCTTGATTCTATTATTGGTTCTTTGATGGAAGTCCTCGAAAAAAAGAAGGTCGCACTTTCACTTCCTTCATTAAGGCCAAAAGGATTGACAGCCCAAGTTGCTGAAAATATTATCAAAGTCCGGAAAACTGGCTTTACAATCGTTCCAGAAGCTGGCACAGAGAGACTTCGAAGAGTCATAAATAAAGATTTAAAAGACAGTGAAATATGGGAAGCTGCAAAAAATGCATTCCTGAGGGGTTGGAGGATTCTTAAATTATATTTCATGGTTGGCCTGCCGGATGAAAAAGAAGAGGATTTAGAAGGAATAGTAAATATTGTCAGAGAAATAATTCGAATAGGATATAGCACATTAAAAAGAGCACCGCAGATTAATCTTAGCGTATCTTCATTTATCCCGAAGCCTCATACACCTTTTCAATGGGTTGGAATGGAGGATGAGAATATCCTTAAAGAGAAACATAAATATATCAAGTCAAAGTTAAGGAAGTATCCCTTTGTGAGGTTTAAGGAAAATAACCTGAAAAACTCTATTCTGGAAGCAGTTTTTTCACGCGGAGATCGAAGACTAGGGCTTGTACTTTTGAATTCATGGAAGAATGGAGCCCGATTTGATAGTTGGAGTGATTGCTTTGATTTCCGGATTTGGGAGGAATCTTTTCAACAGATGGAAATAGATTATCATCAATATCTAATGCCTATAAATCCAGATGTCCGCCTTCCTTGGGAACATATTGATACTGGCTATAAAAAATCCCATCTGATTCAGGAATTAAGGAAAGCTTTAAACGAAGAAAGTACGTCTTCTTGTCTTGAAAGAGAATGCAGTGAATGTAAAGGTTGTTCCTTATCCTATTTTTATGAAAAAAAGTTCATCCGGTCTATAAATGCTTTACCTGAAATTCAAAGTTGCTTCGGCAAAGAGTCAACCCAAATTTTTCGCTATCGAGCCATCTACACAAAAGTTGGAAAGTCCAAATATTTGTCTCATATTAATGTAAGCAATATTATACAGAGAAGCTTTCGACGGGCAGGGATTTCTATTGTATATTCCAAGGGCTTTCATCCTAAAATGCTGATTTCCTTCCTTCCAGCCCTCCCTTTAGGAATGGAAGGTCATGCAGAAGTTATGGATTTTAAATCCTATTACATTTTTTCTGATAAAGAATTTATACGCCATATCAATAAATTTTGTCCTCCAGGAATAAAATTTCAGCGGCTTATATGTCTCGATGAGCAGGCTCCACACCTCAACAGGGACATTCAGATGATAATTTATTCTGTTGATTTAAACAGCCAGGAAGTAAAAATCGCCATTGACAATTACCGGAAATCCTCAGGTTTGGTTAATGTCGCAGACTCAGCTTTGATAGAGAATTTAGTTCGTGATTACATAAAACAAGAGAAGAACGATAGAATCGTTGAAATAAAAGTAGATAAGAAAAAAGGAAAGCTTATTCTTTATGTTCTATGGTTACCTGAAAAGCCGGTTAGACCACAAGAGATCGTAAGTAAGATTTTCGGCATTGAAAATCCAGTATACATTATGGCTCGCGAGCGGATAATACTGCATCATGATCTTTTAAAATTGACAACAAAGAAAGATTTGAGTATAAAACTTGAGACATCTCAAAGATAGTAAGATAAAAAAGAGGAGGAAATAGTGATTGATTTTAGTTTAACTGAAGAGCAAAAGGCTCTTCAAGAGATGGCAAGAGAATTTGCTGAGAAAGAAATGAAGCCAAAAGCCGCAAAGTACGATAAGGGAGAAGAATTTCCAGAAGATGTGATGAAAAAAGCCTTTGAAGTAGGATTTATCACATCTGGAGTTCCTCTTAAATACGGGGGCGGAGGATTGAACCATTTAGATATGGTTATCATAACTGAAGAGTTAGCATATGGCTGTGCTGGGATGTATACCTCTATCATGGCAAATTCCCTTGCACTTACGCCTATCATCCTTTTTGGGACTGAAGAGCAGAAGAAAAAGTTTTTAACACCGTTTTCAGAGAAATTAGCATTTTCCTCATTTTGTTTAACAGAAAGAGAGGCCGGCTCAGATGCAGGCTCTGTTAAGACCAAGGCAAAAAAAATCGGAAATGAGTATATAATAAATGGTTCTAAGTGTTTTATTACTAATGGCGGTGTTGCCAGCTTATATGTTGTTTTTGCGCTGACAGCTCCGGAAAAAGGGGCTAGGGGGATGAGTACTTTCATTATTCCTCGGGAAACTCCTGGAATAACCATTGGAAAAGAAGAAGATAAAATGGGTCACAGAGCTTCAAATACTGTTGAACTTTTTTTTGAAGATGTCAAAGTTCCTGCTGAAAACCTTCTGGCAAAAGAGGGCATGGGATTTATTATCGCAATGAAAACACTGGACCATACGAGGGCTCCTATAGGTGCAGCTGGTGTTGGAGTCGCAAGAGCAGCTCTTGAATATGCAATAGAATACTCAAAGACACGTGTTCAATTTGGGAAGCCCATTGCTTTATTTCAGAATACTTCATTCAAAATTGCTCAAATGGCAACCGAAATCAATGCAGCAAGACATCTTGTTTGGCATGCAGCCTGGCTAATGGACCAAGGTAAGCGTTGCAGTAAAGAATCTGCAATGGCCAAGATGTATGGTTCTGATTTAGCAATGAAAGTTACCACAGAGGCGCTACAAATTCTTGGCGGATACGGATACATGAAAGATTATCCTATGGAAAAACTTATGAGAGACGCGAAACTTCTTCAAATATATGAGGGGACAAACGAAATTCAACGCTTGATTATTTCTAATGAGGTTATAGGCCCGATAAAGAAATAATAAGCTGAGAAGTAGAAATTCAGTTCTTACTGATATATCCGAATAAATAAAATGAAAGAAAATTATAGTACGGCTTTTAGAATGATATCTGCTAAATCTTCCTCAACGGAAGTTTTTGGATGCTCAACAATTCTCCCTTTTTCCTCGTTGTTTATATAGATAATAAAAGTTGGGATTCTTTCTATATTTTTTTCCTCTATAAAAGGTTGGCGAGATCCTTTATCTCTTGGAATCCCTATGTAGTTTGTGGTTATATTCGGGTTGTCTGCCATTTCTGTGATTTTGAAATAATCACTTACATGCTCTTTGCTATCTGGGCACCAAGTGCCTAAGAAAACCTCAATTTTTACAGGCCAGTTAATTGAGTGGAGTTTCTCTATAAATTCAGCTTTAGGCAAATAAGAGGACATTTGTTCTTGCCAGTCTGGAAATGATTCTAATATTTGTTCTTTGGTTAGTTGTCCAATAAGTTCAGTATTTCCAAAAAGTGGTAGTAAAGCGATGCAATTAATCACAAAAACTAATATGAAAATCTTTTTTTCCATTTTAAGCTCTTTTTTTAAGAAAGAACAGCTTATCAAATGGATTATTCTTCAGTGAAATATTCTGGGATTATTCCAAGAATTTCAACGCCTGAACCTTTAGCAATATCGATTAGTTCGATGATATTGTTGTAAGGAAGTTTTGCATCTGCTCGGATGAATATTGTTTTGTCATGACGATCACCATAGAGTCGTCTGAGTTCGTTGCCGACTTGATCAAGGGAATAATACTGATGGTTGATATCAACTCTCATATCTTTATGCAAAGTCATAACAATAAGTCCTTGAGGAGTCGCAGTGGTATCTTGTGTAGTTTCTGGAAGTTTCACGTCAATACCCTTTTGAATCGTTGGAGTAATAACCATGAAAATAATAAGCAGAACTAACAAAACATCGCATAAAGGGACGACATTAGGTTCAGCTTTAGCCATTATTTCCTCCTTAATTTCTGCATAATTAGTTTATAATTTTATGATAAACTCTTTTAGATTGTCAATGTAAAAATTTGATTTTTTTTTAATTCGACCTTATATTGAAAATATAGAAAGGAGTCAAAATGAATGAGCTAAAAATTGAAGTAATAGAAGTAAAAGAACGTTGTGGAGCAAAGCACAAGAAAGGCGATATATTTTTCATACGGGGCGAAGGAACCATAGAAATTCCTGAAGGAAAGAAAATTTGCCTCTATGCACTCAATAGTCTATTTCCTTTTTTGTCAGCAAAGCAAAGAGAAGATGAACTTCCTAATGACGATTGGATTGCTGAAACAGAAACTCTGTGCTGTCCAGACCCAAAGGGTGTTGTCTTTAAAGTTACAAGAATATAATATTAGTTTTTAATTAAAAGTCTTAAAAATCTATACATCCTTCTCTTTAGAGAAAAGAACATATCTTGCATCATACACAATAACAAGAGCTAATATAATCAAGACAATGCTCACAGTCGACAAAATAAAACTTCCTGTTCGCAAAGAATAGAAAACTTGCAAAACGAGAGCAGCCAAAGTTGTCAATAACATGAAATATGCAGGGTAAATTGTGTATTTTTTGGGTTTTTTCACCCCAACCAGATATGAAGATACAATAATTAGCGCTAAGGCAGCAACGAGCTGATTAGAAGCTCCAAAGACAGGCCAAATGGATTTATATCCCTCTGTCCCTCCAAGTATGGCTGCAAAAGTAAGAATGATCGAGGAAGATACCCACCTGTTTTTGAAAACAGTCATTTTATTTCCAAGCATCTCTGTAAATATAAATCTCCCTAATCTTGTTCCTGTATCAAGCGTGGTTAACACGAAAGCATTAAGCATGATAATTCCAAAAAAAGAGCCGGATACAAGAGTTAATCCAGGAAGAGAAGAAACTAAATTTCCATATCCTGTAGCAAATGCTTTAATGGGATCTCCTAAGGATGTCATCAAGTATTGAAAACCAAATGGATCTGGCACCCCTGAAGGATCCCATTTGAGCGCACTTGCAGCAATAAAAATTACAAGACCCGCAAGTGCTGCTTCTGTAATCATTGCCCCATATCCAATTACCTTGCCTGAGGATTCATCAGGCAATTGTTTTGCAGTTGTTCCTCCTGCTACAACCGAGTGAAACCCTGAAATAGCGCCGCAAGCAATTATAACAAATAGCATTGGCCACATAGGGCCTCCTTTGCTGGAAAAAGAGGTGAAAGCTGGAGCATTAATTGAAGGATGAGCTACTATTAGTCCAAGATAACCAAGTGTAAGCCCAAAGAAAAGAATCCATGTGCTGATATAATCTCTTGGTTGTAGAAGAAACCACACTGGAAGTGAGGAAGCAAAAAGGCTGTAAATGAGAAGGATATAAAACCAGAAGGATTGATTTGAAATGCCAAGTACTTCAGAAGGGAGTGACACAGGTATAATTTTTCCAAGATAAATCAGAAAGGCTAGAAAGAGGAGGGCAAAAGCTGTAGCGATTGCAATATTAATTCCTTTTCGGTATATAAGCCAGCCAAAAATCATGGCAACGAAAATCAGACCAAATGTGGGAATGACTATTTCTGGCTGGGAAATAAGCGTTTGTGAAGCAACTACTGCAAAAACCGCTATTACTAATATTAATGCAAGTATTAAGAAAATAGAGAATATTGTTTTTGTCCGTTTGCCTAAAGTCTTTTCTGAGATATCTGCTAAAGAAGTCCCCTTATTCTGTACAGAAGTCATCAAGGATGTGAAGTCATGAACAGCGCCGAGAAACACACTTCCTAAGGCGACCCATAGTAAGGCACCCAACCAGCCAAAATAAAGCACTCCAAGAAGAGGCCCTATAATTGGGCCTGCACCTGCAATTGAAGAGAAATGATGTCCAAAAAGAAGTGCTTTTTTTGCAGGTGAGTAGTCAATCCCATCATTGAGCTCTTTAGCCGGTGTAATACGGGTATTATCAGCTTGAACAACTTTTTTTTCTATGAAGCTTCCATATACTTTATAGCCTAAAATAAGCCAGAGGATAAGAATCAAGGCAATGACTAAAGTGTTCATTTTTATTTACTCCAAGTTTAGAAGTTCAATTTGTTTAGGACGGATTTTCTTTTTTGATTCCATATTAATATGCTCTGTTTTAATTTATCATTTTAATTAATAAAATATTAAGGCAATTCTATAAAAGAAAAAAATTAAAATCGAGGCATTTTTACTATTCTTTCGATTATTAGGGGAAAAAAACCAGGGGGTTCTTTAGAAATAACAAAACAATTCCAGATGTTCTTTGGAAGCCACGCAATGTCAATTTTTGAGTTAATTAAAACTTCGGCAAGAGCTTCTCCTTGGTGAACATGATCGCCATTTTTTTTTAATAAATAAAATCCTGATGTGTTGTCAATATGCTCGAGTTTCTTTTTTAGTTTTTTTATTTTTTCAAGGTTAAGATGATGTATATACCCATCTTTTAAAGAGGGGATTTTAATAGTTTTTTTCTCAAGTAAAAGCATATTGTCATGTTTGACTATCCGATGGTTTCCGTTTTGGGCACTGATGATTTCTTCGAGCTTTTCTAATGCTTTTCCATTCAATATGCTGTTTTTCAGCAATATCATGGCCTCTGGTTTATTAGCAACTCTTTGTGACAAGACAAGCATCTCTGCTCCTATTTCCAGGATAAGTTTTATTAGGTCAAAAGGTCCTTTTCCTTTAAGCACATGAATAGATTCTGCAAGTTCAAGGGATGAGCCGAATGCTCTACCTGAAAGCTGATCCCCATCAGTAAGAATATAAGAAAGATTTACCCTTAAAAGAGAGCAGATAGAACTTATTGATTTCATGAAATTATTTGCATTCTGATGAGTTTTTAGAAAAGATGCTTTTCCTACTTTTAAATGCCATACAATATTTTTTGCGCCGCTGAAAAATAGCATCATTAAAATATTAGATAATAATAATTCTTGTTCATCTAAAGTAGAAAATGATTTTTTTAGTAGGGATAATATTTTGCGTGGAAGGCAGTAGAAAACACCTCCAACTTCATGGAGTTGGGCAAGAAATTTTCTTTTACTTAAGGAGCAAGAAATACCAGGAATTACCTTTAGTTGCTGGAGAAGTGGATTTTTGGTAGTAATTTCTGGGAACAATATTTTAGGCGTGATGACACCAGTTGAGGCTATGAGAGGAATAAGTACCAAGGAAGTTTTGTCTTCAAAATGGTCCATAGACATTATAGTCACTTCAGGTGAAGAAAATTTAAAGGAATGGATATTTTCTTCCCATCCATGAAAATAATTCAATAAGACATCTTTTTCGTTTTCTCGAAGATTTGACAAGATGTTTGTTTGTTCCCAAAAAGAGGAGATGCTGTGAGTCCAGGAATCTTCTTTAAGCATTAGCATGACTCAATCATTAAATTTACTTTATTTATAAGACGTTATAAATAAATAAGTTGTATTCAGAAGAGAATATGGTAATGTAAATGCAAGGTTTATTTAAGTGTTTCTACTGCTTTTTTATTATTACTTGTATGTAAAACTAAAAGAGTTTTTACCCCTCCAATTGAAGAGCCATAACAGAACTTAACATCTATTGCTGCGTTTCCAAGTAAAGCTGCGATTTCAGCGGCTGCTCCAATGCGATCGTCAATTAAAGCCGTTACTACAGAACGGGATTTAACAATATATCCTAATGCTTTCAAAGACGTTATTGCTTTTTTATTGTTTGACGTCAAAACCATAAACACCTGGGAATCTTTTTCTTTGAATGTGCAAAGCGCCTTTAGATTTATACCAGCATTGGCCAATGTGCCAAGGACCCTTACTGAAGCGCCCTGTTTGTCTGGGGCTATAATATAAAGCTCATTATCTTCTTTTACATTATGCAATCTACTTTCTCCTTTATTGATTTGAATTATAACAAAATAATACCTGTAAAAACAAAAAAAATTTTAAAAAGGTAATGGTGTCTATTTCCGTGACAGTTAATTATGAAGGTGTAATATGTCCAGCGCCGGTTCCCCTTCATCCTTGCCAAGACCCTCCCACCCTCCACAATGGGCTTCGGATGGAGAGGAACCGTCGTTGCACTTCTCAATTAGGTCAGATGTTTCCCTCATCATGGAAATAGACACTCTTCCTTTAAAATAAATACGCTGTGAAACTTTAAATAATATTTTTTTTCGTTTTTATTTATTTTTTCTTGACAAAACGTTTGTAATATACTTAATTTAATATAAAAAGATATGTCATATAACTATGACTTATAAAAAAAAGGAGGAAGCATGAGAAATAAAAAATTAATTTTTATTGTAATAGGATTACTTATTGTTTTTTCAATTCATTCATTCGCCGAAACAAAGAAGCTGAAACAAATAGGCCGGTATACTTTTGTTAGAATTAAAGGAGATGTTCCTACGGCTGAAATCATGAAAATACTACTCGATAAATATGCTGGTGATATTAAATATGGATTCGATCTTGCTGGATATGGGGATATCTATCTTCCCTTTATAGAACAGATAAAAGATGCTTCATTTGTAGAAAAAGAATTGGCTGTTGGCGATAAAATGGTGTGGATGTTATTTCGTTCTCGAGGAAAGGTCAAAGTTGTGGAAGATATTGAATGGGCTGGTAAAAAATCACTTCCTGTTTATTCATTTATTGTTAAAAAGGGATATAAACATTATGAGTTTATAATGCCCAGGCCATGCGGGAATATTGCTCTTCGCAGTGTTGAAGAAATCATCCCTGATGCCATTTGTGATATAAAAGTTGTTCCTGCAAAGGCAAATATCAATAATCCCATTTCTGTTGACATGAGCGGCACTCAGCATGCGAAATCCATGGAAGTCGAAATCCTAGGTCCTGAAGGAACAAAACTCACAACAAAAACTCTAACTCCTGATTCACCAAAATGGCAGACAAAATTTGATAAGCCCGGCGAATATATCTTTAAAGCAAAAGCTATTAACCTGGAAGGAAAGATATCAACAAATCCTTGCGAAGCCAAAACTTACATAAACTTTCCCCCAGTCTGCAAACTGTGGACATCATGCCTCCCATGTATAAATTATGTTGGAAGGCCAATAACCATTGATGCGTCTCAATCTACAGACCAAGACGGGCAGGTAGTCAAGGCAGATTTTGAAATAACAGATGAAGCAGGAAATGTTATAGACACCTACTCAGATACAGAAAAGCCATTTACATGGGAAAAAATATTTGTAAAGCCAGGTGTATATACAGTTACAGGTGTTGTGACAGATGATTTCGAAGCCATGTCTCAGCCAGTTAAAATTGAATTAGAAGTTACTCAGAAGAAAACTTTCTTATTAGTGGAAGGAGGACCTTTATATGCCCGTGGAAGTGCTGGTCCATTTATTGGGACACGTGTAGGGCTGCTTTATAAGATTATTCCTGACACCTTGGATTGTGTGCTTTCAGGCGGAGGATCATTGGCACTCAAAGGGGAGCCCTGGAAATCTTTCTTTATGGCTAATATACTCATGAATGTACATGCTGGGCCTGCATTCTTTGGAGCAGGAGCAGGATATACTACAAAAGTCCGGACAGAGCGTGAATCTGACACTGAACTAATAGGGAATGTAGGTTTAGATGTGTTTAACAATTTTACGAATGCAGGGTCATTATTATTCGAAGTTAGAGCTCCAATTGGTGAAGGGCGGTCTTTTTCAAAGAACTATAAGATAATGCTTGGTTTTAGGTATATTTTTTAAGTAGAAACTGAAAAAGAAATCAATATGGAAAGGCCAGGGGGTTTTCCTCTGGCCTTTTTTTTCGAACAAAAAAACATTAAAAAACAATAAGGTATTTAGCCTGGATTATTCACGAGTCGAGGTTGCTGTAGATGCGAGGCACAGGGTATGCAGCTGTGGTCGTCCACCGCAAATGCCATGTAACGAAGCAGATGCAGTTAGATCGGCTCGCCCGAAGGGTAAAGAATGCCGACATAGAGGAAAAGAAGTGCAGGGGAAAATAGTTGAATGTT
Organism: Candidatus Aminicenantota bacterium; assembly: GCA_014859315.1. Lineage (GTDB taxonomy): Bacteria > Acidobacteriota > Aminicenantia > Aminicenantales > Aminicenantaceae > Kmv29. Next base: position 27,101 of record JACUUK010000005.1, on the reverse strand, counting down.
ATGCTGAAGGAAAAATCAACGTAAGTGGCAGATATCATGGAAAATAAATATTTGTGTCGGCATAATTTATGAATAATTCAGGTTAGATAAAGCAAGATGGACTCAAGATGAAAATTGCGCTTATTGGAGCTGATGGCCAGTTAGGAACGGATTTATCAACTTTGCTTAAAGGGACCAATCTTTCTGAGCTTCTATATCCTGATTTTGATATAACAAAGCCAGAGAGGGCAAAAAAAATCCTTTATTCCATAAAACCAGATGTTGTGATTAATACAGCGGCCTATCATAGAGTTGATGAATGCGAAGAGAATCCGGAAAAATCCTTTGAAGTCAATGCATTGGCCGTAAGGGAATTGGCATATATTTGCCTGGAACTTGATGCAGCATTGGTTCATTTCAGCACGGATTATGTGTTTGACGGAATAAAAAAAACTCCTTATATAGAGGAGGATTGCCCAAATCCATTGAGTATTTACGGTGTTTCAAAATTAGCAGGTGAATATTTTGTACAAAATATCCTTGAAAAGCATTTTATTATAAGAACATGCGGCCTTTATGGAATAGCTGGATGCTGGGGTAAAGGGAAAAATTTTGTGGATACTATAGTCGAGCAAGCCAATAAAGGCCGAACAATCCGAGTAGTAAATGACCAGTGGATAACACCTACATCAACCGAGGAGTTAGCACAAAAAGTTTTGGAATTAATTCAGTCTCGGCAATACGGCCTTTATCATTTAACAAATGAAGGTGAATGCACATGGTTTGGATTTGCACAGAAAATATTTAAAATTATTGGACAAAAACCAGACCTTGAACCTGTAACTACAGAACAGTATGGCGCAAAAGCCAAGAGGCCTCCTTATTCTGTTTTGGAAAATAAGAGGGCAAAAGATATAGGTCTTACAGATTTTTCATATTGGGAAGAAGCTCTTCGGAATTATCTTTTGAAAAAAGGGTATATTCAAGAAAAATCAATAGATATCTAACCCTTATAACGGACTCGTTCCTCAAAATCATAAGAATCAGGATTTTTGGGTGTCATATGGATATCAATCTACGATTTTGCCAAGTTTCGCGATTTCTTCATTGTAGTATTTACGAAAAAGAATCTCCCATTCGCGACTGCCTTCTTTAATTCCTTTTTTTTGTGAATCTATTTTTTCGACAACTTTTTTCTCTATGATGTCGTAAAGTTTTATTTCCTCATCAATGGTTTTTACGATGCAAAGTCTGATTTCGTTTGGCTCGTCTAAGAATTCCACTTGATCGTTTTCAAATAAGTGATTTAATATCTGACGAGCGAAAAAATTTATTTTTTCTCTTGATAAACGAATACTCACAGAACGATATCCCTTTCTTTAGCAAGTTTTGTTTTAATCATTCGAAACAGTGTTTGATATTCAATGTTTTCTTTACGGATTTTTTCCATATGTTTATTTAGAATTTCTCTTACTTCCTGGTCGAGTTTGTCTTCTCTCTGAAACTCTTCGGTTATAATATTTGCAAGGTCTTCAACGAGTTTATTTTTGTTTTCCGCAATTATTTTTTCTTCCTTAATTAAATTGCGGACGGTCATAAAGGCTAAATGGTCGATTTGATTCTTATTTAATCTCATTTCCATTCTAAAATACAATATATCGCAGCAAAATTCAAGAAGTGATTGAAATTTGGATTCAAAAAGTTGGATTTTATTCCTTAAACAAAAAGAGAACACAAATATGTACTTGTGGTCTATTTGTTTTTTGCAGTAAGATAGAGACTGTAAATAAATCCTCCTATACAAACGGCAAAAGTGAAAATCATAAAAATAAGTGCTTCAGTTGTCATTGTCTCTTACATTTAGATTTTTAGTTATTATTTTATTGAGAAGCATGATTATGACTATTGCTGTGATCCATTGAAGCAGGACTGTCCCTACTGAGGAAGAAGAAAAAATGTTTAGCCAATTCTTGGGGTCGGAAGAGTAACTCTGCCAAAACCACCATGCGAGCATTGCTAAGAATTGGAGAGGAAGGAAAACTGTCACTAATATATCAAACCATTTACCAATGTTTATTTTATTTTCTGGAGAGGAAACTACATTGTTCATGAAATTTCTTGGGCCCACTTTTATTACAAGAATTGTGAAGAAAAAACCGCTAACCATCAAACCTAAGCCCCAGACCCAGTCTTGGTTATTGAAAAAACCCATGCTTAATGCAGATGGAATACCCAGACAAAATCCAAATGAACCCACAAGAAAGACAGCTTTTTTTCTAGATAATCCCGTATCCATGAGAATACGTGTGACAAGTTCAATCATAGAAATGAGAGAAGAAAATGCAGCGAAAGAAAGTGCGAGAAAAAATAGAGGTAAAAAGAATGAACCCATAGGGACTTTTGAAAACAAATGAGGAATCCAGATAAAGGTTAATCCCTGATTGTCTGCATTCATGACTTCAAGAACTTTTTGTTGAGAAAATTCTTGTGAGGCAAAGAATGAAAATGCAGTCGGAATAATAGCTACTGCTGCAAGTAGAGAAGCCACATAATCTCCAAACACGAGTGTAGATGATGTTAAAAGAGGATTATCTCTTTCACGGGAATAGACTGAATAAGTTAGGATCAAGCCCCAGCCTGCTCCTGAAGACCAGGCAGATTGACTTAAAGCATTTAGCCATACTTTGTAATCGGCAAGTTTTGAAAAATTCGGTGAAAATATAAAGTCCAACCCTTGAAAAGCTGAAGGAAGAGTTAGAGCGCGTACACAGGCAATTATAAGCAAGAAAAAAAGAGAAGGTATTAAGATTTTATTTGCCCTTTCAATGCCTTTTACAACTCCAGCATAAATAATAATCACACCTATAGTCATGGCAGCAAAATGGAAAAGAACAGGTTCCCAGGACGATGTGAACGACCTCCAGAACTCCATGGAATCTTGCTTAATAAGTCCATGAAAGAGTGTTTTTAGAAAATACTTAAGACACCAACCTGTGACAACAGAATAATAAAACATTATTGCTGTTGTTACAAAGGCAATAAACGTTCCCATCCAGGCAAAATCTTTTCCGAGTAGCTTATAAAAAGAGCCAATAACTCCCATTCTTGTTTTTTTCCCTATAGATATTTCAATAGTGAGTAATGGAAGTGACCATAGAAAAAGAAATAGAATCCAAGCGATAATAAAAGCTCCACCACCTTGTTGGGCAACTATTCTTGGGAAACGCCAAATATTTCCTGTGCCAACAGCCATACCTAAACCAGCAAAAATAAATCCCCACCTTGACGCAAATGCTTCAGTCTTTCTCATTGCTTTTTACTTTTAATTTTTTGTTCATCAACAGTGCCAATCACAAGAAAAGGATGAAGCAAGTTATTTCCAGGTGTTTTTCTTGCGAAAGCAATAAGTTTTCCATCTCTGGTGAATAATTTGAAAATGCTTTCTTGTTCATATTTAAGTATTTGTGATGTTGGGAATTGTTCGCCTGGGAAGACCTTTAAGATTTCGTCCGAAGAAATAAGGTTGCCATTTTGGGCTGAAACGGAACCCTGATCTTTCAGAATGATTTTTGGAAATTCAGGGAGGAGTATTTCTAAGGGGAGGAAAAAAGAATCGATTTTATCTTCTTTAGCTAATCCATGGATTTCTTCCAGGGTGAAGCTGTTCTCAACTGAAAATTTTCCAACGTGTGTTCGTTTGAGTTGGGTCAGGTGAGCTCTGCATCCTAAGTTTTGGCCTAAATCATGTGCAAGAGAGCGAATATAAGTTCCTGATGAACATTTGACTTCGAAATCAATCAATGGTGAATGGTAGTTTTTTAACCGGAAAAAATGAATGAATACTTTTCTTGATTTTATTTTTATGGCTTTTTTTTGCCTGGCGTATACATAAAGCGGTTTCCCTTTGTATTTTTTGGCAGAATAAGGGGGAGGAAGTTGATCGATTTCCCCTTCAAATTTTTTAATCTCAGAAATAAGAGTATTTTTTTCAGGATATAGTTCGATTATTTCTGAAGTCCTTTTTCCAAGGGAATCATAAGTATCTGTTGAATATCCTAATCTTATTTGTCCTTGATAAGTCTTATCTTTTTTCACATAAAATTGGGAAAGTCTTGTGGCTTTTCCTACTGATACAACCAAAAGTCCTGTAGCTAATGGGTCAAGAGTCCCGAAATGTCCTACTTTCTGAATATTAAATAATTTTCTAATTTTAATTACGATATCATGAGAAGTTAACCCTTGAGGTTTATTAACAAGGATTAGGCCATCCATAATTATTTTTTCAGAAAAAGTATTTTTTATTTCAGATTATTTTAGGCTTTATTGAGAATCTCAAATACAGTCTTAGGAATTTCGTTCAGTAAACTATTATAATCCCCGGAGACTGTGAAGCCGGCCGCATGAATATGGCCACCTCCGCCAAAGTGCTCTGCTACTAAAGCAGCATTTGTCGTGCCTTTTGACCGTACACTTACTCTAAAGACATCTTTATCTATTTCTTTGAAAAACAATACTATTTTCACTCCTTTAATAGATCGAGCTAATGTTATGATATCTTCAGTGTCTACCTCTGTTAAATTAAGAGACGATAAATCCTTTTTAAACATGGAAATGACAGTAATTTGTCCGTTCTCTTTCATCTTGAGAGTAGAAAGGACTTTCCCTAAAAGCTTTATTTTCTCTGGGGAATTGTTATTGAATAACAGTTCGGAAATTCTAAATGGATCGGCTCCTTTCTTTATTAACTCAAAACATACTTTAAAGGATTCTGCCCTTGTATTTGAAAACTGGAATGAACCTGTATCTGAGACAATTGCACAATAAAGGTTGTTTGCTATCTGAGTAGTGAATGAGATGTTTAGTTTTTCCGCAAGCTGGAAAGCTAATTCAGCAACAGCGGATGCCTCAGGATCGACCCAATTAATATCCGCATAAAGATCATTGGAGTAATGGTGGTCAATGTTGATTAGATAATAATCTTGTGTATACTTCTGGCCAGAACGTGAGATGTTAGCACATTCAAGAAGAATGACTAAATCATAATAATTAGGAGGAATGAGTCCAATTTTTATCTTTTCAATGTCAGGGAAACGTGAGAAAGGGGAGGGGGTTTTATCTTTATTTATGATTGCCATTTTCTTCCCTAACTGTTTTCCTATAAAATATAGAGCCAGGCTCGTGCATATGGAATCTCCATCTGGTCTAAGGTGGGAAGTAATAACAATACGGCGGCTGGCTAAAATTTTCTCGCAAATAAGGTCAACCGTGCTTTTTTTCATTTTTTTTTATACTGTTAAAAATCTCATCAATTTTTTTTTCATAATTGAATAATGGGTCAATAGAAAAAATAAGCATGGGATTATACTTTAATTTTATTTTTGAGGCAATAGATTTTCTTAAATACCCTTTTCTTTTGTTTAGAGTTTCGAGAATTATACTTTCTTTATCATGTTGATACATGCTTAAATAAACTTTTGCTGTTTTTAAATCCTTGCTCATGCTGACGTTTGTGATTGTGATTAGGCCAGAGGAGGTATCTTGAATGACTTCTATTAAAAAGCGACTCAATTCTTCTTTTATTAGGCTTGCAACCCGTTTTTGACGCCTTGTCTCGTTCATTTTTATTTTATACAGCTCTTCCCTTAGAGAAAAGAGATTTTCATGTGGGGGGGAGCAAAGTCTTTCTTTATTGCATATTTTTTAGAAGAAATGTATTTGTTTGGCAATTATTTCTCCTTCAATGTTTTCCTCGATATCCAGAATGACTTTGTTTAATAAACGCTCTACAACTATTTTATGGCTATTTAGAGTAACAACTCCAATCTTTATTCTTTGCCATTTGTCTTGATAATCTAATTCTGCAATAGCTACATTATATTTTTTTTGGATTCTGTCTCTAATGCTCTTTATATACTTTCTTTTTTCTTTGAGAGAATGGGAGTAGGGAATATAAATTTCTAAATTAAGAAATCCAATGAACATTTGCAATTAAATTAAATTATCTTAACTTTCTTTCTCAATAATAAATGCTTCGATTATGTCGCCCTCTTGAATGTCTTTAAACTTGTCAAATCCAATGCCGCATTCGTATTCTTTTTTTATCTCGGTCACATTTTCCTTCAAATGTTTTAGAGATGAAATACGACCAGTGTGAATGACGTTGTTGTCCCTTATGATTCTGGCTTGTGCATTTCGAACTATTTTCCCGTCTGTGACATAACATCCTGCAATGACTCCAATACGAGGAATATTGAAAACTCTTCTGACCACTGCCTTCCCTAAATAAGTTTCTATGAAAGTAGGTTCTAATAAACCAATAAGGGCTTTTTTAATGTCATCTGTTAGTTGGTAAATTACGTTATAGATTCTAATTTCAACCTGCTCCTTTTTTGCAATTTCCAGTATTTTTTGGCTGGCTTTTGTGTTATAGCCGACGATAATTGCATTGGATGCAGAAGCAAGAATGACATCTGATTCAGTAATATTGCCTGTTGCTGAATGGATGATTTTTATTTTTACTTGCTTATTACTTAAATTTGGAAGCAGGTCTTTAAGAACTTCTACAGAGCCTTGAACATCCGCTTTGATAATAATAGGAAGTTCTTTTCCGCCTTTATCTTCGATTTGTTTAAACAGTTGGTCGAGTGTCAAACGCTCTGTCCTTTTAGGTTCTTCTTTTTTTAGAATTGAATTCCGGAAATCTACAATATTTTTTGCCGTTTCTATATTGGAAACAGATTGGAAAAAATCTCCGGCCACTGGGACGTCATAAAACCCAAGGATTTCAGCCGGCATCGAAGGCAAAACTTTTTTCAAGGGTTTTCCATTTTCATCAAATATTGCCCGGACTTTTCCGTAACATAGGCCTGAGACAAATGCTTCACCTAAAGTAAGAGTGCCATGCTCGAGAATTACTGTTGCTAAAGGCCCTTTTTTTGTATCCAATCGAGCTTCTAATATTATACCATTAGCTTTAACGTTGGGATTTGCCTTAATTTCAATAACATCGCTGAGAAGCAAGATCATTTCCAATAATTCATCCAGATTTTTCTTTTCTTTTGCCGAGATTTCTACACAAATAGTATCTCCTCCCCATTCTTCTACAAGAAGGTCTTCTTTAGAAAGTTGTTGTTTTACCTTATCCACATCTGCTTCTAGTTTATCTGTTTTATTGATGGCTACAATGATTGGAACATTTGCAGCTTTAGCGTGATCGATAGCTTCCTTTGTCTGTAGCATAACTCCGTCATCGGCAGCAACAATCAGAACTACCATATCTGTGATTTTTGCACCTCTGGCCCTTAGTTTTGTAAATGCTTCATGTCCAGGTGTATCTATAAACGTAATATAACGATTATTATGCTTAATTCTGTAAGCTCCTATATGTTGAGTAATGCCTCCGAATTCTCTGCCTACTATGTTGGATTTTCTAATAGCATCCAGCAGAGTGGTTTTTCCATGATCGACATGTCCCATGATAGTGACAACAGGAGGTCTGAGAATCAATTCTTTAGGGTTATTTAGTGCGAGCCTACGAGTTTCTTCTTCGATAGAAACGAGTTTTATTTCTAAGTTATAAGACTTAGAAATAACTTCAAGAATAGATGGATTGACAATATCATTTATATTTACTGCGAAATCTTCCGAATTAATGCGTTCAATTAGTTCTTTACTTTTAACGCCAATTTTATTGCTAAGGTCTTTAAGGTTTGTCCCTTCGCGTATAAAAAGTTTTTTAGTAGAACCTGTATCAGGTTTACTTTTAGACTTTGAGGATTTATTTATTGTTTGTTTTTTCATAGTCTATTTAATCTCCAAGTTCTATTCGTTCAAGTTTATTCTTTTTTGATTTCTATCTTCCAGCCGACGAGCTTTGATGCCAGCCTAACGTTTATCCCTTTTTTCCCAATAGCGAGTGAAAACTGGTCATTTGAAACAGTTGCCTGCATTAACTTCTCTTGTTTATTAAAGATGAAGATGTTATCTACTTTTGCAGGGCTGAGAGCAGATTTGGCATAAGCTTCGGGATTATCTGACCATTTAATGATATCTATTTTTTCTCCGTTTAGCTCTTTGCTTATGGCAAGAATTCTGTTTCCCTTTACTCCAATACAGGCTCCAATTGGGTCGACATCTTTTTCTTTTGTTAAAACAGCAACCTTAGCTCTTTCTCCGGGATGCCTGACGATGTCTTTGATTTCAATTGTCCCGTTTACTATCTCAGGTATCTCAACTTCCAAAAGTTTATACAGAAATTTTGGGTCTGTTCTTGATACGATAACCTGAGGGCCTCTATTTTCCTTGTAAACATGTTTAATGACAGCTTTTATGCGGTCTCCTCTACGGAATTCTTCGGTAGGAAGTTTTTCTAGATAGGGGAGAAGCACATCAGTTTTATTTACTTCAAGAATCATGTTTTTATTTAATTCAAATCTTCTTAAAACACCCGTGACTATCTCTCCAAGGCGTGGAGCAAATTGTCTATAGATTTTTTCCTGTTCAGCATCCTTGACTTTTTGAAATATCACTTGTTTTGCGGCCTGAACAGCTATGCGGTCGAGCGTATCAGAAGGAAGATCAATTTCAATATAGCTTCCATGCTGAGCTGCAGCATCAATTTTTTTTGCTTCAGATAAAGAAACTTCTTTAGCCAATTCTTTTGGTTTTTCACAGATACGCTTCACTGTAAAAACTCTTAATTCGCCTTTTTCTGGCTGGAAAATTATATTGATTTTTTCGCCGTTGGAGAAATATTTCATTGAAGCTACTTTGAGAGACTCAACAATTGCATTTACAATAACTTGTGTGTCTACACTTCTTTCTTTGCTCAATTGAACAATAGTACTCCACACGTTTACTTTCATTTTTCTGCCTCAATGATAATTATACCAGGTTAATAAAGAGGGATGAATTATATCTTAATTAACAGAGAATATCAAACAAGATAATGTGAAGGAATATTACATAATCAGTGGAGCAAAAACCAGGCTTATTACAGCCATCAGCTTAATCAAGATATTCATGGAAGGTCCTGCTGTGTCTTTCAATGGGTCCCCAACCGTATCTCCGATGATAGCTGCTGCATGTGTTTCTGTGCCTTTCCCTCCCAGATTTCCTGCCTCAATCCATTTCTTGGCATTATCCCAGGATGCTCCTGAGTTTGCCATGAATATGCCAAGAAGAACTCCTGTGGCTGTTGCTCCTAATAAGAATCCTCCCAATGCTTCAGGGCCAATGATGAAACCAACAAGAAGAGGAGCGATAATAGCAAGAATCCCAGGAAAAATCATTTCTCTGAGAGCGGTTCGGGTGACAATATCAATACAACGGTCAGAATCTGGCTTTGCATTACCTTCTATAAGGCCTTTTATTTCTTTAAACTGCCTTCTGATTTCATGAACCATTTTATCAGCACCTCTTCCTACGGCCTTTAATGTTATAGAAGCCATGACGAATGGCATGAGAGCACCGAAAAGAACACCAATAACAGTTTCAACGTGCGTGAGACTGATGACTGAAAGATTTGTGGTTTTCTGATAAGCTGAAAATAGAGCCAATGATGTCAGTGCCGCAGAACCAATGGCAAATCCTTTTCCAATAGCTGCAGTTGTATTTCCTAAAGAATCAAGCTTGTCTGTGATTTTACGGATTTTTAGACCTGCTTTGGACATCTCTGCAATGCCACCAGCATTATCAGCGATGGGGCCATAGGAGTCAGTGGACATGACAATACCGATTGTCGCCAACATCCCCACTGCTGAAATAGCGATTCCATAAAGTCCTGATAATTTATAGGAAGTGAAAATAGCCAATCCTAAGGTAAGTATAGGGAGAACAGTACTTTCGAATCCAACAGCGATGCCTGTAATAATAGTTGGAGCACAGCCTGTTTGAGATTTTCTTGCGATGTTTTTTATTGGAGGCCCTGAAGTAAAGTATTCGCTTTCCAATCCTATAAGAACACCGGCTAACATACCGCTCACAACTGCCAAGAAAATATTTAAGTCACCTAAAAGAGCTTTTATTGAGAGATAGGCACCAATTAAAAATATGGCTCCGCTTATGTAAGTGGAATTTCTGAGGACAGATTGAGGGTTGAAATTTTTTAAAATATTAATAGAAAAAACACCTATGATAGAACTTAATAATCCAACCAAGATAAGAAGAAGGGGAAGAGACATATAATTAAGGGCAGGAGTCAATGTGTAGCCAATGGCCATTGAAGCAATCACAGACCCAGCATAAGATTCGAATAAGTCAGCACCCATTCCTGCTGTATCTCCGACATTATCACCCACATTGTCAGCTATTACTCCAGGGTTTCGCGGGTCGTCTTCAGGGATTCCTGCTTCGACTTTTCCGACTAAATCGGTTCCCACATCTGCGCTTTTAGTGTAAATCCCTCCTCCAACACGGGCGAAAAGAGCAACTGAACTTGCTCCCATTGCGAATCCGTTAATAATCATAGGGTTTTTTGTAAAAAAGAAAAGCAAACTGATTCCAATAACACCTAAAGCTGCGACAGAAATTCCCATCACAGCTCCTCCCTTAAATGCGATTGAAAGAGCTAATGGAATTCCGCCGTTAATGGCTCCCTGTGTGGTACGGACTGCAGAACGGGTGGAACCTTTAAGACCAATGAATCCAGCAAGCATGGAACAGCTTGCTCCAGTAAAGAAAGCCAGACTTGTGTATATTGAGAATAGTCTCCATAAAACGAGAAATATTACGATGACGAAAATGGAGATAAACGTATATTCCCGTTTTAAAAATATCATGGCTCCGGAATGAATAGATTCTGCTAGTTCCTGCATAACCTTGTTTCCAGGGGGGTATTTTTTTATTTGGAAATAAAGTATTAGTGCGAATATAAGTCCTAAAAAACCGATGACGAACGAATATGGAACAGCGTTTAATAAATTCATTTGAATACCTTTTTATAGGAAAATAGAAAAAAACGTTGTATAGCATAAATTAGAAGAAATTTCAATTGAAATTACCCTTGTGTCAATAAATCAAAAAATGCGCCTGTTCAATTTATATGAAAATATAATTTTTTACATGATGGAAAAAATATTCACTATGATGATTTCTATATGATAATGTCACAAATTGTGTATATTTGGCAATATTCATACAAAAAACCATGTTAAATACTCTGTAACATACAGATAATAAATAAATAAAAGAAATTAATAGTCTGGCAAGCAATTTGCATAATCAGATATATGTATAGGATACCAAGACGCAAAAGGATAGCATGATGAAATCTCGGCTTAGCAATACAAAAAGAATTGATATGAATATATCCTTTGTTATTCCAGGGGCAAAGGCATTCCGCTTTGCTATGGAAGACCCAAAAACCATATATTTCATAATGACAAACTTCTCATCTCCGGAAAAACATCCTGAGATTTTAACACATAAGACACTCATTAAAGATGGCGAGAAATATACATGGAGAATCGAGGTCATAGAAAAAAATTCATCTGTAATTTTTAGTAAAAATCAAGTGGAATGGTTGAATGTTGCACTTATCGAGGTCAATGGTCTAAACGGAGAAATTACAAACAGGTTGTTTTATAGAAACATCTTTTTTAATGAATATAAGCACATTGTTGGTTCATTCAAATAGAAAATCAAATCCATGAACGCTAAAATTATTGAATAACTACACCTTGAAGACTATATGGGCCACAAGATAAGATTCGAACTTTTACGAATTTGCCGATGACATCTTTTTCAGAGCGAAAATTGATAACTTGATACCCTTCATTCCGGCCAGAGAAAATTTTAGGGTCTTTCTTACTTTGTCCTGTGCATAGGACTTTCATGGTCTGCCCAATAAGAGATTGATTCATTTTAAGCTGTAATTCTTTCTGAATGGATTGAAGCTCGATGAGCCTCTTCTTTTTCGTTTCAAGAGGTATAGAATCCTTCATTCTTGAAGCAGCTGTATATGGCCTTGGAGAATATCGAAAAGAGAAAAGATTAGTGAACCGAACGGTTTGAAGAAGACTGATGGTCTCTTGAAAGTCTTTATCGGTTTCACCAGGAAAGCCTACGATGATGTCTGTGCTGAGGCATATGTCCGGCATCAAATCACGTAGTATTTCGATTATTTGAAGATATTCCACTCTTGAATATCCTCTTTTCATCCTTTGAAGAACAGATGTTGATCCTGATTGAACAGGAAGGTGAAGCTGACGGCAAACCTTTTCAGAGTCTTTCATTGCTGCAGAAATTTCTTTAGTGAAGTTTTTTGGATGAGATGTGATAAACCTTATCCATTGGATGGAATCTATACGATCCACTTCTTTTAGTAATGAAACAAAATCTTTTCCAGTTTTAGGAGCCTTATAGGAGTTTACATTCTGGCCAAGAAGCTGAATTTCCTTATAACCTTGCTGTGCTAATGATTTGATTTCGTTCAAAATGTGATTCATCGGGCGATACTTTTCTCTACCCCTTGTGAAGGGAACAATACAAAAGGAACAAAAATTATTGCATCCTTCCATGATTGTTACATAAGCGCTTGTAAAGTTTTCTCTGAGAGTTTGAATATGCGGGATTTCTTTCCATTCATTATGCCAGTGGGTTGCGATAAATTTATCTGTATTGCAGGAAGATATTATTCTTGAAATCTGCCAATAATTATCAGGTCCTAAGATAAAATCAATGAACGGATTTTTGTCAAAAAGATTGGAACGCTGCAGTTGTGCTACACAACCAGCTACACCAATAGTCAAGTTTTTTGTCTTCTTGAGAGTTCCAAGCCGACCTAATAAAGAGTAAAGTTTATCCTCTGACTTTTGACGCACAGCACATGTATTTACAATTACAACATCACTTTCCTCAATTGTATTCGCTTGTTGATATCCTGATGCGGCCAGAAGTCCAGCTATGTGTTCTGAGTCGTTCTCATTCATCTGACAGCCAAAAGTGTGAATAAAAAATTTCATCTTTTTTCTTTTTATGAATATTTTATTTTTTTTTGTAAAATATATTTCAAAAAAATAATAATAACATACATATATGAAATTTAAAAAAATAATAATTTTAATAGAATAAACAGGAAAAATAGAATATTTTATATACCCGAATAGGTTCTTATTGCTCTACCTTTTTTGAATCTTGGTCTTGTTGTGTCAAACCTAAGTTATGCAAGAGTATTTCTTTAGCGTTTTTAAGTGATGTTTCTGTGATATGGCTTCCTGCAGTAAGACGGGCTATTTCATGGATTCTTTCATTAAAGTTCAGCTTCTTTATAACAGTAAATGTTCTTCCTTTTTTTACTATTTTTTCAATTTTGTAGTGATGAGTTGAAAAAGAAGCGATTTGTGGAAGATGAGTGATGCAAATGACCTGGTGGTAGTCAGATAATTCTTTCAGTTTACGCGCAACTGATTCGGCTGTCTTTCCGCCAATTCCAGAATCGATTTCGTCAAAGATTAGGGCCTTTCCTTTTTCTGTCACCTTCCCGATTGTCTTTAAGGCAAGCATTATACGGGACAATTCACCTCCTGAAGCGATTTTATGAAGCGGCTTTACTTCTTCTCCAGGATTTGGGCTTATTAAGAATTCCACATGGTCGATGCCCCTGTCTTTGATTTTATCCATTGTATCTAAGGTAAGAGTAGAGGATTCTATATGTATTTGAAACCTGGCTTTCTTCATCCCAAGATGATAGATTTCTTTTTCGATGAGCCGTTCCAATTGCTGAGCAGCGGCTTTTCTAAGACGGGAAAGTTCTTCGGCTTTCCCAACATATTTGGAAAATTCCTGTTTTATCTTTTGTTCTAATTCGGAAAGCTTTTCCTGGCTCATACTGAGTGTGAGATATTCATCTTTAGCTTTGTCTAAATAAGAAAGAATTTCTGAGGTACTGTTGCCGTATTTTCTTTTCAGGTGTTCAATTTCACTTAACCGTCCTTCAAGAATTTCTAACCTTTCAGGTGAAACTAGGTGTTTTTCTTCGAATTGGGTTAGAAAATCTGAGAATTCCTTAATGGCAATACTGAATTGGCCTGTTAATTCAGACATCTCCAGGAAAGCCTTGTTAAAATCCTTAAGTGCATCAATTTTATTTTGGAGCTTTGAAAGCAAAGAAAAGAGGGAGTTTTCCTGGTTATAGGAGATATTGAGTGCATCCTCTACAAGAATATGAATTTTTTCAGCATTTTTAAGTATGTCCCTTTCCTGCATGAGTTCTTCTTCCTCATGTGGTTTAAGCTGGGCTTTTTCGATTTCTTTAATCTGAAAGTTAAGGAAGTCAAGGCGCTGCTCCCTTTCTCGCTCTTTTTCTTCTAATTCGACTTTTTCCTTGAGAAGTTTCCTGAGTTCTCGAGCTGTTTGTAAAAGACTGGTTCTCTTATCGAACAAATTGGCGTAATAATCAAGGTAATCGAGATGATATTCTGTTTGCCGAAGGAAAACATGATCGTTCTGGCCATATATATCGACAAGATTTTGACTTAATTCTTTTATCTTCCTAACAGGAGTCAGAACGCCATTCAAATAACTCTTCCCAACTCCATTCTCAGAAATTGTCCTCTGAATAAATAATTCATTGGTATTTTCAACTGGGAGATCTTTTTCTTGGCCATTACCGGGGTTTATATAAAAAATAGCTTCTGCAGTGGTCTTTTTTTCTCCAGTTCGAATCATATCGACAGTTCCTTTTTCTCCTATAACCATTCGAATTCCGTCTATTATAATCGATTTCCCTGTACCGGTCTCTCCTGTTAGAATTGAAAAACCATCATTAAACTCTATTTCAATATCTTCGATTGTAGCGAGGTTTTTAATGCGGAGAAATTTAATCATTCAAGTTATTTTGCTCCAGAGATTTTAATCGGAACGAGTGCCTTTTCCATGTTTATTCTTCCATATCCAATGTATTCATCATTACCTGGGTAAGAATCTGCATTGACATCATCGGCTGTGTACCTGATGACATTCATTATTTCTGATGCTTTTAGCCATGGTTTGATGCTTTTTATAAGGGCTGCAAGGCCACTAACATGAGGGGTTGCCATAGATGTTCCAGAGCCAAAGCCGTATGGAAACGAATCCGGTCCCCAATACCAGATAGGAACGCAGCTTAAAATCCTTTCTCCAGGTGCAGCAACATCAATTTCAGGGCCATAATTGGACCATTCTGTGCGTGAATCATTGTAATCTGAGGCAGAAACAGCAAGGCAATATGCATCATAGGCAGCAGGATAGATAACAGAACCAGCTTCATTTCCTGCAGCTGCAACTATCACGACATCTTTTTCAAAAGCATATTGAAGTGCCTCTTCTAATGCCTTGGACGGCTCGTCCCCTCCCAAACTGAGGTTAATCACAGAAGCTCCATTATCTGCTGCCCACCGTATGGCTTCGATAGCCCAGCTATAATAACCACTGCCTTCCTCATCCATAACCTTTATAGGCAGAATTTTACAGTTCCAGGCAACTCCCGCCATGCCTTCGGAATTATTTGTATCTGCTGAAGCGATACCAGCTACATGTGTTCCGTGGCCGTGATCATCGGTTGCATCAGAATCTTCGTTAGCAAAATCATATCCACTTGAATAAATTTTGTCTTTCAAATCAGGGTGGTCAAAGTCAATGCCTGTATCGATAATCGCGATTATTATACTTTCGTTTCCCTTTGTTTCCTCCCATGATTCGGTTGCTTTTATATCAGCTCTCGGTTTTCCTTTAGGGTCTCCAGGGATGCCTCCGATTTCTTGGCCTTTATTATATAAAGCATACTGATATTTGAAAAAAGCGTCATTTGGTGTCACAGCAATATAAGCCCTGTAATTAGGTTCTGCATACTCAACATCAGGGTTTTGGTTTAATATGAAAAGCATTTCTTCAACTGTCATGTTTTCTGGTATCTGGATTTGATAAATATTGAGCTTTGGGATTCTTTTGATTCTTTTCGATTGATATGCGGATATAGTAGCTTCTACAAAAGGGTCAGAAAGAGTAGGTTTAAATTTGACAAGAACTTGGTCAGGGGCAAATTTCTGTTCTTTAAGTTTAAAAGGAAGGCCGCTATTCAATGATTGAATCTTGTTTAATTGATCAATAGAGTCTTTCTGATTTATTGTTGATTTTCGTATGTGCTTGAAGTTTACGAGGAAAACAAAAACAAGACCCAGTATCAAAATAAAAATAGTTTTCTTTGTTTTCATGTATTCCTCCATTTAAAATTAAAATGTATATGTGGCGTTTAGGAAAAAGCCTGAATCTATTCCGTCTTTATAGGGCAAGATATTAAATTCTGCTTTTAGCTGGAAAGAATCACTCATCTGATAGAGTGTTCCAAAGGCAATGCCAAACCGGCTTTTTCCTGAAATCTTTTTATCTTCTGTCTTTACTAACTCAATGATTTTTTCTTCCATTGAGAATGTTCCCCATAAAGGGTTATAGTTAACAAAGAGATAAGGGGTAAAATCCTTTATCCCAGTATATTTTAAAATAGGGCCTACCTGAGCCCTCATCCACTTTGGCTTACCTGTGGCCTTTCCTTTAACACCCAAGCCAGGAATGTCCCATTCTTTTTGTGTCCCCATATAATAGACAAGCTGACCCATGGTTTCTATCTCAAAATCGCTAAAATAATACAATGTTTTTCTTATTTCACCTCCAAAAAGAATTCCACTTATATTTCCAACATCAAGTTTGATTGAAATGGGAAGTTGCCGGAACACCAAAGAATTAAAATCGCTTAGAGAATAGCCAATGATAATGTTAGAAAAAAAACCTTCTTTGATTTCAAAAGTCATGTTGAATAAGAATATATAGGATTTGAGTTTGGATGAGTATGTGTCTTCATCCCAGCTAACAGTACGATTGAAATATTCAAAACCAAGGCCAGATGTAACTAAGAAGCTTGAAAGTTCCTCCCCTTTGGAGGGATTAGGGTAGATGAAGCAGTTCATAGAAATAAAAAATAAGACTGCTATCAATAGGCATAATGTTTTTTTCATAAAAATCTCCTTCATCTTTATAGGCTTATGATTTATTTTTTCTCGGGTTGAGTCTTTTCATCTTTTTTGCTTTTTTCCATTTTTTCCATCTTATCTTTTGCTTTTTTAGCGTATTTACTTTTTGGAAAATCTGATATGAGCTTAGTAAAGTAGGGGATACATTGCTCAATGTTATTACTTCTGTAGTATGAGTCTCCAAGATAGTAGTAGACTTTATCCATCTTTGAGAAATTTGGGTATTCTGTAATAATATCATTCAGCCGGCTTACTGATGCTCTATAAGATCTAATCTTGTAATAATGTTCTGCTATTTGCAGGATGTGCTCTGCCAATCGTTCTTCGCAATCTTTGATTTTTTCTTCAGATAATTTAGCTTCTTCACTTAAAGGATAATTAGTAATAATTTTTTTGAATTCAGCCAGAGCTTGCTTTGTCTTTGTTTGGTCTCTTCCTGGTTTTAGAATTTTTTTGTAAAAAGTCATGGCGATTTGATATTGTGCATAGGCAGCTGATGGACTATATGGATATAGAGAAATAAATTCCCTGTATTCAGATGAAGCGATTATTAAACTTCCTTCATCACCTTTTTGGAAATAAGAGTCGGCAATGGCTAATTTTGCCCTTTGTGCATAGAAACTTTTTGGAAAGGAATCGATTATCTGTCTAAAGTAAAGCCGTGCTTTTTCTGGGTCTTTTTTTATAAACTTTTCGCCAAGTTTATAGAGGGCTTCGTCTGATGATGAGACTTCAGGACTAATTTCTACCTTTTTCTTTTGACAGCCAACCCACATTATAGAAATTACAATGAGAATAATTAGAACAATAATGAACTTTTTCATTTTATTTTTCCTTTATAAATAAACGTTTTTATTTTTTTAGCTAAGATGAATAGAGTTTTTGAATCCATTTCCATTCTTCTTTGAGGCCATCGTCAACCTTGGTTTTCGGCTGAAAGTTAAGTTCTTTTCTGGCCTTTTCAATATTTGCAAATGTATGGGGGACATCGCCCAACTGCCGGTCTTCCCAGGTGATTTTTATTTTTTTCTGAGTGACTTTCTCTAAGATTGGAAAGATATCCTTTAATTTCTTTCTGTTTCCTCCACCTAAATTGTAGATTTCTCCGGGCTTTCCTCTGGTAAGAGAAGCCACATTTGCTTCGATTATATCATCGATATAAGTGAAATCTCTTGTCTGTTTTCCATCCCCATAAATCGATATTGGCTTATTATCAATGATGGCTTTAAAAAACTTATGAAAAGCCATATCTGGACGTTGTCCAGGGCCATATACAGTGAAAAATCTCAAAGAAACACAAGGAACACCATAATTCCTGAAATAAAGAGTACACAGGTTTTCAGCCGCTAACTTTGTTACTCCATAAGGAGAGTAGGGAAAACAGGAGCTTGTCTCTACCATTGGAAGCTCTGGGCAAAACCCGTAGACAGAAGAGGAAGAGGCATATATGAATTTTTCGAGTGTTACATCCTTTGCAGCTTCTAAAAGTTTTTGTGTAGCTTCAATATTGTTTTTAGTATAAATAGAAAAATTCTGTCCCCAACTTGTCCTGACTCCAGCTTGGGCAGCAAGATGAAAAACACACCCTGCTTTTTTCATCAGTTTCGAAAGATCACATTCATGGATGTCTTTTGCAATGAATTCAAATTTATCTTTTTTCAGTAGAGGCCTGATGTTTTGCTCCTTGATGTATTTGGGGTAAAAATCAGTAAAAGAGTCTATTCCTATGACGGAATGCCCAATATCAAGGAGTTTTCCACAAAGATGCGAACCAATAAAACCTGCTGCTCCTGTTACAATACAAATCATGGTTATTCGTATTTTTTTGTTAATTCTTTTATTTTAATCAGCGTTTCCCGTGGGTTTTTTTCTTTAAAAATACCTGAACCAATAACACATATATCTACACCATCTTTTAATATTTGTTCGATGTTTTCAAGCTTTACTCCTCCATCAATTTCAATCGGAATATCAAGCTTCAGTTCTTTTATCCAATTTTTTAAACGGGTGATTTTACCATGACATGAATCAATGAATTCCTGACCACCCCATCCGGGATTTACTGTCATCAGAAGCACAAAGTCTAATTCTTCGATGATTTCGCTTATCATATGAAGTGGAGTAGCCGGGTTTAGTGCAAGTCCGGCTTTTTTATTTAATTCCTTTATAAGAGTAATATCTTTATGAAGATGCGAAGACGCCTCAACGTGGATGGATATCCAATCTGCTCCAGCTTCATGGAATAGAGGAATAAATTTGCGCGGATTTTCCACCATCAAGTGAACATCTAAAGGGAGGGAGGTTTTTTCTTTTAAGCAAGCGACAAGCTGAGGGCCGAAAGTCAGATTTGGAACGAAATGTCCGTCCATAATGTCGATATGAATGACATCCGCCCCTGCTTCTTCTGCCATTTTAACCGACTCTTCAATTTTTGTAAAATCTGCAGAAAGAATCGAAGGAGCAATTTTTATCATTATTTACTGACCTCCAAAGTAATCAGATTTCTTTTTTGTATACGGAACCCTTGCGTAGGAAATTGCTTTATGATTATCCCTGATTCAAGGCCAGGGTAGAGTACATATCGTATATCTCCAACACGGAAATCCATTTCTTTTAACTTGGCGATGACTGTTTCAGCACGCTTTCCTATGAGGTCAGGCATGAGATATTTTTTTTCTATTTCTCCCTGGCTTATAAGAAAACTTATATATGTGTCTCGCCCAACTTCTTCTTCTTGCTGGGGAAATTGGGCCATGATTTTTCCTGCTGCGTATTTAGGTGTATGTACATGAGATATTTTCCCTTTTTTTAATCCTGATTCTTGAAGAGTTTGATTTATCGTTTGAAAACTTTTCCCTATAAAGTTAGGAACTAAAACTTTCTCTTTTCCTGTGCTTAAAATAACCTTGACAACTTTGTTCAGCTTGATCTTTGAACCAGCTGGTGGGTCTTGGAAAATTATTTTTCCCTGTTCCCATTTCTCATGAACTTGAAGTCCGCTTTGTACAATGGATAATTTTTTTTGAAACAATTCTTCTTTGGCCTGATCAAATATTTTCCCCTCGAGGTCGGGTACAGTAGTCATCTCTCCTTTCATTGTAAATTGATAAGATAGTATAGCGCTTAAGAAAAAGAGATTGAGAAAAATCAGAATATATAAAGGAATATCCCAATAATATTTCTTATCCATGGACCATTTGTAGTTACTTAAAATCACAGTAATCTATACCATAGATTAATAACCAAGTAAACATCAAAATCGTTCCTTGCAAGTACGATTATTAAGTGAACATTTGCTCAATGAGATTCTTTTTCTTATAATGGGACTTCGGATAAGAGGAGGTGAATTGAATGGATAAATATTCAGATTTTCGTAGTGATACAGTAACTCGGCCTACTCCGAATATGAGAAAAGCCATGGCTGAGGCCATTGTTGGAGACGATGTGCTTGGAGATGACCCTACTGTCCAGAAACTGGAGGAAATGTCTGCTGGGATGATGGGGAAAGATGCAGCGGTATTTATGCCTTCTGGAACAATGGGGAATTCTGTGGCTATCAAAGCCTGGACAAGAGAACTGGAAGAGGTCATAGTTGAAGCAAAGTCTCATATTTATAATATGGAATCCACTCATATGACTTTTATATCAAGAGTTTTGCCCAGGGTGCTTAATTCCAACCGGGGAGCCATGGATCCAGATGACATCGAAAAGAATATCCGTAAATCTTCTGTCCATATACCTAAAACATCCCTTATTTGTGTAGAAAATACCCATAATAATTGGAGTGGAGCAGTGGTCCCATTAGATAATTTAAAAGAAATAAGAAAAATTGCAGATAAGCATGAAATAAAGGTCCATTTGGATGGAGCGCGTATTTTCAATGCAAGCCATGCAACCAAAATTCCTGTTAAAGACTATGCTGCTATTGCCGATTCTGTGATGTTTTGTTTGTCAAAGGGCCTATCAGCTCCTATAGGTTCGATGCTCATAGGGCCAAGGGAATTTATAGACATGGCACGCCGAGTCCGTAAAGCATTGGGTGGTGGAATGCGTCAGGTTGGTATTATAGCTGCTGCTGGACTTGTTGCTCTTACTGAAATGGTTGACAGGATTCAAGAAGATAACATAAGGGCTAAGAAATTAGCATTAGCTATTGCTGGTTTTCCTGGTATTAAACTTGAACCAGAATTTATACAGACGAACATTGTAATATTCGGCTTCAATCATCCGAGATTGACTGTTTCCGAGTTTCTAAATAGATTAAATGAACGCGGAATCCTGGCATTACAGGTCAGTAAAAAAGAAATTCGTTTTGTAACGCATAAAGATGTGGATGATGAAGATGTCGATAGAGCAATATCTGCCTTCCGGGCAATATTAACATGAAATTATTGATTTGATTCTTCAAGATTTTCTGACACAATTTGTGCAATATCCAGAACTTGAATCGACTCTTTACCTTTATCTTTCAATCCATCGCTGAGCATTGTCTTACAAAAAGGACATGATGTAACAACAATATCTGAATTTTTCTCGATGATTTCTTCTGTCCTCATATGATTGATGCGTGTTCCAGTGGATTCCTCTGTCCACATCAATCCACCGCCAGCTCCGCAGCAGAAACTGTGTTCCTTGTTGTTATCAAGCTCAATGAGCTTGTTTTTGCTCGAAGCTTCCAATATGTATCGGGGTTCCTGAATGATAGAATTATGCCTGCCCAGATAGCATGAATCGTGATAGGTGATGGTTTTATCACACTTTGATTTCAACGCCAGTCGGCCGCTTTTTATGAGGTCATTAATTAAAAGTACATGGTGGATGATCTCTATTTTTTTCAAGTTTTCCTTTTCTTCAGGTGATAGATTTGGAAGTAAATCAATTAATTTTGGATATTCATTTTTGAAAGTATTGTATCCATGAGGGCAAGCCACGATTATCTTCTTTACATTATATTTTTTGAATGTTTCTATATTTTCTCCTGCGAGCATCTGGAATAAGTATTCGTTTCCTAATCTCTTTGCCGAGTCTCCACAGCATTTTTCTTCAGTTCCAAGTATCGCGAAATCGATTGCTGCGTAATTAAGAATTTTGACTACTGATTGAGAGATTTTTTTACCATTATCATCAAAAGAACCAGCACATCCAACCCAGAATAAATATTCAGCGTCTGAATAGTCACTCATTAACTTCACATTAAGGCCTTCGGTCCAGTTTGCCCTGTTTGCAAAGCCGATTCCCCAAGGATTACTATTAGTTTCAATGTTTCTGAAAAATGAGTTTAATTCAGATGGAAATTTTCCTTGCATAAGTACCTGGCTTTGTCTGAGGCCTACTATCTTTGGAATGTGCTCTACTTCAACAGGACAAACATGCATGCAACTTCCACAGGTTGTACAATTCCAGATTTCGTCTTCTGAAATAACATCTGGAATCAGAGTGCTGATGTCTTTCTCGTTAGAAATGATTTTTTTCCCTTCTTTTTTTAGGTATTCCCTTAGGTTGAAAATAATCATTTTTGGTGATAAAGGTTTTTCAGTTGAAAAAGCAGGACAAACATCCTGGCAGCGTCCACATTCAACACAAGCAAATGCATCAAGAAGGTCTTTCCAGGTGTAATCTGTCGTCCTTTCTGTGCCAAATACTTCAGAGTTTTCGATATCCAGGTGTTTCAAGGAACACATGGCATCATCTGACCTGAAAAGAACATTGAATGGAGCTGCAAACATGTGGAAATATTTAGAATGAGGGACATAGGAAATAAAGGTGTAAACAACAATTAGATGTGTCCACCAAGAAATCTTGAAGTGAGTCGCAATAATCGATGGGCTTAAGCCAGTATTTCTGATTAACTGAGCAAAGTATCCACCCAAAAAAGCAAGGCGCTCTGTTTCAGGATGCAGGGCTATGGAGAATGATTCAAAATACAGATAGCTTAGTGTTGCTGAGATGAGCAGAATGTAAATAATTCCAGAGTCAACAGGTGTAGTCGCATAGGCCTTTGGTCTTAATATAAACCTTTTAGTAACAAAAAAAATGACACCTGTAAGGACAAGAATTGCAAAAATATTAATCATCAATGAGAAAAAAGAAGCAAATTTCGTATGGCCAAAAAGGTGAAAATCAGGGATGAATCCCTCTAATGTATGATTTATTGTAGCTGTATCAAAAGTTAGGGCTCCATAAAAAATAAACGCATGAATGAGTCCTGTCCACTTTCTTTCATTTTTTAGTGTGCATCTCTGAAAAAATACCTTAGTAAAAGCAACCCAAATACGTTTGATTATGTGATTAAATCTATTTTCGGGCCGTCCCTTACAAATAATACGGATTCTGTAGATTACAGGAAGTGTAAAGGCAAAAAAGGTGGAAATTATGAAAAAAACCAAAAGAACTTTTTCCGGATTTGAAAGCATTCGTCTCCTCTTAAAAAGGAATAGCTATTCCCCAAATAAGTTTATAGAAATTTTTCTGATTACCTAACCTGCTTTTTTGAATGTCTTTCCAAAGGCATGCTCCTGAAGACAATTCTAAATAATCCAAAACTCTAAATCTAATAATTAAATCAACAAGAAATGCCTGTCCGAGTGAAAAATAAGCTTCACTTTGAGATATAACCTGCAGATTTAAACTAAGGCGTTCTTTTAGCAAAAGCCCAATTCTTAGCCCGTATTCTTGGCAGAGTTTTTCGCCAGAAAAGTCAAGATGCCCACGATGGTTTGTATGATGGAAAAACCATGTAAAAGGTTCAATATAAAAATTATTCGATTCAAAAGGCAGTCCAAAACCTACATAGTTTCGATTGAGATAAAAGCTTTTTCCATAAAGTTTACTCAAGTTATCTGAGTCGTGATTACTGTCGTGGCCAATTATTACGGCAAAGTTATCAAAAAGCAGATGCCTTAATGAGAAATGCCAGTCAAATTTCGTTCTGTTATGCCCGTTGTCATGGGTGATTAATTGAGTAAGAAAACTCGTGTTTTCTGTGATGAAAATGAGGTTTTGAAACCCATAATTCCACCTGTCCTCATCTCCGCTTAAGTCATTGTAACTTGGAAATGTGCTTGGAAGCTGCAGATGGCCAAAGAATTCTCCGTGAAGAGTGATTTTATTTTCCTTTGAGACTGAATCTTTTTTTAGGCACGGACGATAGATGAAAATTTCATATGCATAGCCAAATTGCAAGCATAATGTACAAAAAACCACGGCTAATAGTAAGAGAAATTTAATTGTCTTTTTGTTTTTAAAATTCATAGGATAATCCTAAACGAAAGACTCTTGGAGACTGAACCTCTGTTGCAAAGCGTAATGGAAATTCAGGTCCAGTCCATTCATTCTCTTCAGTTGCACATGCCCTATTTATTATATTGAACCCGTCTAAAATCAATCGCAATTTGGTTTTTCCTAAAAGAAAAATTTTTTCTATGCGAATATCAATGGTACGGTTGTACTCGTAACGGGCTTTTCCGCGAGGGTGTGCTTGAATATAAAAAGGTCCCTGGTTAAATCCTTGTACTATGATTTTACGTGCAAATGGCTGTCCGTCATAATATTTTATGATACATCCAAATCTTATTCCAAAAGGAGTCAAATAATTAAACCCCAATCTTCCGGTATATGCCCTGTCAAAACGCACTCTTCCTTTAGCGTTTATAAGACTGTTAGGATTGTCATATAGGGCTCCAATCACGCCGTCATCGTTTTCCCATTCTGTGTTCCCTGGGCTTGTAGTCCCGATTGCAGCAGTTGCGGTTAATGACAGAAAGAAAGTGAATTTATCGCTGTATTTCTTAAGAAGAATCAAGTCAAGGCCATAATAACGAGTAACCCTGTCGTTTGCATCTGGGTTCGTTAGAAGAAAAAAGTCCTGACCAAATGAGTTGCTATTTTGATTATAGACAATAAAACTCAAATCATCATGCGTATTCGGAATCCTGTCATCACCAATGTCGAATATTTCAACAGGAACATATGAAGAGAAAGGAACTCCTGTATTTATAGTCTCTATAAGATTTCTTGTCTCTCTGAGGAATGCTGCAAGAGAAAAATACCATTTGGAGCTGAAAGCCGAATGATAAGCTAAGATTAGCTCGTCAGTAAAAGGCCTTTTTAGATTTTCATCAATCTCAGAGTAAAAATGTCCTTCGCGCCTGAGAAGGTTTCCTTGTTCTTCTTCTTGAAAGCACCTGTCTCCATTAGTATCTTCCCAGGTATATACCAAAGCCCCAAGAGAGTCTGGGTTGCCATAAGTAAGGTAATTAAGAGGAAGATTGAAGTAATAGCGAGCACCTGAGAGTTTGATAGCAGATTTTTTAGAACTGGTTAAAGGAATAATTAGACCGATACGAGGTGAAAGATTAATCCATCTTATATCCTGCTGTGCGCCTTTCACCAGTGAAAAAAACTGCTCAGGCATCCATCCTATACTTGAAGATATATTAAAGCCCACATAAAAAGAAACAAGGTTTGAGAATGAGAAAGAATCCTGAGCAAAAATATTCCAGTTCATGGACGCTTCCTGATGGCTTACTGGAGTATTGTACCTAACAATTTCAAGGGGTTCTCCATTAAAAAAATGCAGGTGTGTATTTTCATTTATTTCCTTACTGGAAGATGAAAAAGCATATTTTAGTTGTAACCCATATTGAAATTTATGTTGAGTGGAATCATGCGTCGAAACAATCGATTCTCCTTTGGCAAGAAATGTTAGTAAACGACGCTTGTCACGCGAGGAAACTGGGGCTAGTCCAGATGGAGTTTTACGAAAGACTTCCAATCTGTGAACTGATGTTGATTCATCCTGAAAGCGAGAGCGAATATCTCCATGTGAATAGTTTAATCCAACTTTGAAAAAATGAAAATTTCTTACTCTGGCTGTCCAGATAGCTTGGTAAACATCATAAAATTCTTTACGGTTTAGTGTTGAAGAAAAAGGCACCTGCCTTTCTGCACTATATGATGGATGATAGACAATTTGTCCTGTCCACAGGAGTCGAAGCATGCTTTCTTCTGAAAAATGATAATCGAAGCTTAGAAGCCCTGAATTCATGGAACTTTTATCTTCAGAATCATATTCAGCTAAGTCCCGGGAGAGATAGTGAGATGACAGGGAACTGAAGAAAAAGAGTTTTTCAGGAATAATTGGGCCAGAGATATTGGCATTTCCATCCATAAAATAATTAAATGAATGGCTTTCAAAGATTCCTTCTTTCTCAAGCGCTGAGGAAATATTAGAACTCTGTAAGATTTTATTTAGGAAAAAGAATGAAATTCCGCCCTTAATAGAGTTGTTTGCTTTCCTTGTAAGCAAGTTGAAAAATCCTCCTGGCGAGAGTGCTTCGGGTGGATTTCCTGCATTGATGAACTGTGTGTATTGAAGAGCAAAATAATCAGGGTAGAACAAGGGTTTTCCTGTCCAGTAAGGGTCTGTGACATCCATTCCGTTTAATAAGTAAGTGTTTTGCGTCCAAGAACACCCTCCTCTTGCACTGAATAGCGCTGGGATTGTTCCCCAAAGGCCGCCTACATCAATGCGGTTTGTTGTGGCAGACAGGTCCTGATTTTCAACAAGGGACCAGACATTATGGGCTGATGGAAGCTCCTCTATTTGGGTTTTTTCAAGCAAAGTTTGATACTGGTTGTGTGTATAGTCAATGCGCAAAACATCCAACGTAGATTTTTTATTGCTTTGCATCGAGGTAAGAGTCACTATGATGTGCACATTCTGGGACGGTTCTACGAAGATTCCTTCACTCGATACTGGATTGAATTCTTTAGATTCAATAGAAACAATGTATTCTCCCGGGGGGGAACCTGCAAAGACAAACATACCGTTTGAGTCACTCTCAAGCTTTTTTTGGAATCCGTTTTCTTTTCTCTTTATGTTTATGGGAATATATTGTATGGGCTTTTGATTAATGTCCAGGATACGGCCCAAGATTGTTCCGAAGTCATCTCCAAATAATGCGGGCGAAAAGAAGAAACACCCAAAAAGGACAACAATACATAATGTAATGTACTTCGAATTAATATGATTCAGCTAATCTCTCCTTTAAGAAAAGTCTCAATATTTTTTACTTATTTTATACTTCAAGTCAAGGTTTATTGATAAAAATAGCTCAG
>JACUUK010000198.1 GCA_014859315.1 Candidatus Aminicenantota bacterium | reverse complement strand
ACAGAATCTTTTTCATCTGGTCAGGGTTTAAAGGATCTTTCCCTGCAAAGCCGAATTCTTCTTCTATTCGCCTCTTTGCTCCTGCTAATGTAAGGCCTTGACTTTCTATAAGTTCTTTCAAACGGAGTATGATGGTAAGGTCTTTTTTACGGAATATTTTATGGCCTGCTGCTGTACGACCAGCATGGAGGAAATAAAACTCCTTTTCCCAGTTCTCGATTATTTTTGGATTGAGTTGGGCAATACGGCTAACTTCCTCTAAACGGTAGATTAGTTTATCAGCAGGTTTCTTGTCCATCTTTGTGTGTCTTTTTGGCGAAATTGAGCGAGTTGATGTATCAGGCGTTTTTTTGGGATTTTCCACCCTCATTCTCACTTTATGCCTTTAAAACCGAATTAAAGTTAACATGGAATCTTAGCTTACGTCAAGGATATTGAAGAGCTTATATCTTTGTGTGATATCTGCTATAATTTTTTTAATGGCTGACACATGAAAAATAATTCACCGAATCACAGCTATACTCCCTTGGCAGAAAGGATGAGGCCTAAAGATTTGGCGCATTTTTATGGCCAGGAGCATTTGATTGGAGAAGGAAAAATACTTTCTCAGCTCATAAAAGCCGACCAACTTGTGTCGATTATTTTCTGGGGACCGCCCGGGTCTGGAAAAACAACTCTTGGAAAGATTCTTGCTGACCAGTTCAATTTTCCCTGCATTTTTCTAAGTGCTGTCCTTTCTGGTATTAAGGAAGTTAAACAGATGATGGCAAGAGGTGAAAGTCACAGACGGCTTTATAAAAAACCGACAGTGATATTCATAGATGAAATACATCGTTTCAACAAGGCCCAGCAAGGTGCTTTTTTGCCTTATGTGGAGAGAGGGGATATCATTCTGTTTGGTTCTACAACCGAAAATCCTTCATTTGAAGTGATTGCACCACTGCTATCAAGGATGAAAGTCCTTGTTCTCAACCCGCTTTCCAATGAAACATTGACTCGCATAATAAACGAAGCCTTAACCGATAAAGAAAGGGGGCTCGGAAACCTGGGCATTCAAATCGATGAGACGGCCCTCCAGATAATAATCGATTATGCCAATGGCGATGCCCGTCGTGCGCTAAATACACTGGAGATTTCTGCAAGTCTTGCCAAGAAAGGCAAAATCTCCCAAGAAGACGTCAAAGAAGCGCTTCAAAAAAGAATCCTTCTTTATGATAAGAAAGGGGAGGAGCATTTTAATCTAATCTCTGCTCTTCATAAAAGCTTGAGGAACAGTGATGTGAATGCTTCGCTGTATTGGCTTGCAAGGATGCTTTCTGCAGGAGAAGATGCTCT
>JACUUK010000094.1 GCA_014859315.1 Candidatus Aminicenantota bacterium | reverse complement strand
AGGAGTGAGGAGTAATTTAAAATATACTCCTCACTCCTTACTCTTTACTTGAATTTGGAGGGCTAATATGGAAGGGAAAACAAAGCGGTTATATTTTGATGATCCATATAAGGTTAAGTTTGAAGCGAATGTTATAGAAGAGATTCCATATGGTGGCGGTTGGGCATTAGTCCTTGACCAGACCTGTTTTTACCCTGAATCAGGCGGGCAACCTTCAGACAGAGGAACACTCAATGGACTAAGCGTTATAAAAGTTGTTGAAGAAAATGGAAAAATTCTTCACGTGCTAAAACAAAAGATAGATAGTAAAAAAGTCTGTGGACAAATTGATTTTGAAGTTCGCTTTGACCATATGCAACAGCATGCAGGTCAGCACATCCTTTCCCAGAGCTTTTTTGAACTTTTTAAAGCGGAGACTCTTTCTTTTCATATAGGAGGGGATGTTTCCACTGTTGAAATAGATATAAGAAAGGCATCTGAAGAAGATGTTGAGAAAATTGAAAAGTTGGCAAACCAAATCGTCTTCCAGAACAAAGAAATAAAAACCTATTTTGTATCTGGAGATGAAATCCAACAAATTCCTTTACGAAAGCCGCAAAAGAAAAAAGGCCCCATCCGGGTCGTTGAAGTCTCAGACTTTGATTTTTCTGCATGTGGAGGGACACACCCTTATAGGACAGGAGAAATCGGCCTAATCAAGGTTCTTAAATGGGAGAGAATCAGAAACAATGTGAGATTTGAGTTTGTGTGTGGCAACAGGGCATTGAATGATTATATATCTAAGAACAGGCAAATGCGCCAGATTTCCATCAGGTTTAACATCAATGAATATGAGGTAGTATCATCAGTCGAGAAATTATTTTCGGAATTTAAGGGCCAAAAGAAGAAAATAAAGAAAATACAGGAGCAGATAATTCAGTATGAAGCTCAAGAAATTGCAAGTAATGCGAAAGATGTAGTCATAAAAAATATATTTCAGGAAAAAACACCTGAAGAATTACGATTTCTTGCGTTAAATATTATTCGAAACGGGGAGGTTGTTGTTATCTTTGGTCTAAAGAAAGAAGCAAGAGTCCATCTTGTTTTAGCATGTGCAGAAAGCATTGGTTTGGACATGAGGGAACTGATTCCTTTCATTTGTCCATTGATAAAAGGAAAAGGAGGAGGGAGCTCATCTCTTGTAGAACTATCTGGAGAAGAAAAAGAAAACCTGGAGATGGCTTTAGACCGTGCGTGTGAATTTATTAAAAATAAGCTATAAAAGCTGGCTTAGCTCTTAAACTCACAGATCTTTATTCGTATCTTAGAGCGATAATCGGATCCAGTTTCGAAGCTTTTTGTGCAGGAAAAATTCCGAAAAAGAGCCCAATGAAAACAGCTGTAAAAAATCCCAAAGAAACAGACCAAAGTGTTACAGATGCAGGAAGTGGAGTAGCCGCTTTTACAATCAATGCAATCAAAAACCCGATTACAATACCTAATATTCCTCCTGTGCCTGTTAGGAAAATTGCTTCAATCAAGAACTGTTTCATGATGTCACTGGAACGTGCGCCAATTGCCTTTCGTATCCCAATTTCCCTTGTCCTTTCTCTAACAGAAACGAGCATGATGTTCATGACCCCGATACCACCTACAAGTAAACCAATGGAGGAGATCAATATCATAACCAGATATGCAGCTCCTGTAAGCTGATTGTATAGATTTATGATAGTGTCCTGAGCGTAAACTGCAAAATCATTTGGTTTCCCAAATCCTACTTTTCTCCTTTTTCTTAAAACATTGGTTATTTGCTCTATGGTTTCTGGAATATAGCCATGTTTTTTAGGGGTTACGATGATTTCGAGATTAGAAGGGTCATAAGGAAAGTATTTCATAAGGGTGGTTATGGGAATGCCGATAATATTATCCCTGCTCTGGCCGAATATTTCTCCCCGTTTCTCAAGAACTCCTACAACTGTGAATTTTTCAGGCCCAATACGTATTTCCTTGCTGATAGGATTTGTGTGGGGGAAGAGAATATCCTTTAAATCTGCGCCAAGTACACAGACTTTTGTGCGGTGAATGATATCAGATTCTGTTATAAAACGGCCTTCCTTTGGCAGATAAACGGATAAAACTTGAGGAAAGCCCTCATTCATGCCTATGATAATAGTGTCTTGACTTTTGATGTTTTGGTACTTAATAAGAATCGATTCATAGACATCAGCCACGATATCTACAGCAACAGATTTTACGAGCGAGCATTCTCTTTCAATAGCTAAGGCATCTTCGAATGTAAGGTCTTTTTTTTGCCTTTCTTCTTCGGATCGCTTGCCCATCTGGATTCCAGGTTCATATTTGCTTATGATTATTATATCTGACCCAGCAGACTCCAATTCTGCCAGGAAGGAACGGTTTAATCCCTGAATGATTGATACCATGCCAATTACAGTCGCAACTCCAATCATGATTCCCAACAATGTGAGGAAAGAGCGGAGTTTATGTGTTTTCAGGGAATCAAAAGCGATTACTATGGTTTCTTTGAAAATAGCGAGTCTCATTGTTCTGACCTTAGTGCGTCAATTGGGTTAAGCTTTGATGCTTTATTAGCTGGATAAAGTCCGAAAAAAATGCCTACAGAAGATGATAAAAGAATTGCGAGGATGATTGAAAGCGGCTCAATACTTGAAGGCAGGGAAGAAGTTGCTGTCACGATCTTTGCTGCAGTAAACCCTAAAACGATTCCAACGGCTCCTCCTACTGAAGAAAGAGTGGCAGATTCGATAAGAAATTGAAAAAGGATATCTGTCCGCCTTGCTCCAATAGCCATGCGAATGCCAATTTCTTTTGTTCTTTCTGTTACAGAAACAAGCATTATGTTCATGATCCCTATTCCACCCACTACTAAAGCAATGGATGAAATGGCTATCATTGCAAAGAAAATTCCAGTTGTTGCACTTTTGTAAAATTGAATAAATTGGTCAGATGTCCTGAAGGAAAAATCATCAGGTTTATTAAAGGGAAGATGACGCTTTGAGCGAAGAATTGTCCGGACTTCTTCTTGGGCCCAGGCCATTTGTTCCTGTGATGAAGTATGGATATTGATGTTTATGCTGCGCCTTGACCCATAAATCTTCAGGAAAGTAGTTATCGGGATCCTGATGTAATTATCCTGGGACATTCCAAGGATTTTTCCTGCTGCCTTACCAGTGCCAATTATTAAGAAATTGTTGTTCCCGATTTTTACCCACTTTCCTAAAGGGTCAGTGTGAGGGAAAAGATTTTCAGCAACATCGGCCCCAATAATACATACAGCTCGGGAATGTTCTTCATCGTCTTTTTGAATATGCCTTCCTGATTCCAGTTCTACCACGCTTCCAATCATATGGTCGACATGTGTTACTCCTCTTATAAATATATTTTCAAGAGATTGGTTTCCAAATTTAGCAGTTCTACTGGTTGACACTGATGCCCCTATTAATTCACATGATTCACATTTCTTTTGGATAAGCTGCAAGTCAGCAAAGGTAAGGTTTTTTCTTTTCATTTGTTCGCGAAATTCTTTCAGAGTCGTTGCGCCAAATGAAAATTTAGTTACAGTAAAATCATTGGCTCCATAAAAAGACATCTTTGTGTACACATAGTCGTTTAAACCTTGAATGATTGAGACAACGGCAATGATTGTAAGGACTCCTATAATGATACCAAGCAGAGTCAGAAAAGACCTGAGTTTGTTTGTCCAAAGGGAGTTTAAGGACATAGAAATCGATTCACCAATTTGGATTTTTGCCATCTTTCTCTTGGTTGCCTCACATGTATTTTATAATATTTCATACGAAATGGAAAAAGAAAGGTTTAGAATTTTTTACTCATTATAATCTGGAATATTTGAGGAAAATTGTGATAAGCTAATATGCAAGTTAATAACTCTAAACTATGTGGCTAATAATATTTGACATTATTGGAGTAGGGATATGAAGAAAAAATTGGTTTTTGCTTTTGTTTTAATGTTTCTGCTTACCTTTACTTGTGAAACATTGGCCCAGAGTGGTTTTTATTTGGGAATCAAGGCAGGATATTCTGCTCAAAAACCCAGTTTAACAGATGTTGAATTCAATACAGACACATCTTTTGTTTATGGGGTCAGGGCAGGAGTCAAATTTATGATGCTCGCCTTGGAAGCCAATTATTTTCAAGCAGCCCATAATATCGATTTGAAAAGCCATGTTGCATTTGATGAATGGGCTGGTCGACAGATTGATTGCAATTTTATTGGAGCGAACTTGAAATATTTTTTCCCAATTCTTTTTATCCAACCATACATCACTGCTGGTTATGGTTATTATTCAGCCGAACTTAAGAATATAGATAAAGATTCTAATACTGGTTATAACTTTGGCTTAGGGTTGGAAATACACTTAGGGAAGAAGTTTTCGTTGCTGGCGGAGGGGGCATACCATCATGTCCGTCTCGATATGGATAATAAAGATTTAAAATTAGGCAACTTTATTATGAGCGGAGGCTTCAATATATATTTTTAATAAGGTCACTCATTTATTGAAACTTAGCTATGCAGATCAGGTTAAATAAATTTCTTGCGCAGGCAGGGATTGCCTCACGAAGAGAAGCAGACAGGTTTATTTCCGAAGGCCGTGTCAAGGTTAATGGCAAAATTGTTCGGACTTTGGGAGTCAAAATAGAGGAAGAAACTGACACGGTTGAGGTTGATGGGAGAAGAGTCGAGTCCAAGTTACAGCCGATATACTTGATGTTAAATAAACCACCAGGTTATCTTGTGACCTCAAAAGACCCTTTTCAAAGGCCTACAATCATGAGTCTGCTTCCACCACTTAAAAAACGCGTTTTTCCTGTAGGCAGGCTTGATTATGACAGTAGCGGATTGTTATTACTGACAAACGACGGAGAATTAGCAAATCGCTTGATGCATCCCCGTTATAATGTAAAGAAAGTTTACCTTGTTAAAGTTCTTGGTTTGCCTGATGGATTAAAAATCATGAAGCTACAGAAAGGAATTTATCTGGATGGGAAAAAAACCGCTCCTGCAAAGATTATGAAGCTTTCCTCCATGGCAAATAAGACTCTTTTTCGAGTTGAGATTCATGAAGGCCGTAAAAGAGAGATTAAACAGCTTTTTAAAGCAATAGGCCACAAGGTTGTTGGATTGGAGCGGATAAAATTTGCAAATTTATCCCTGGGTTTTCTCAAAAAAGGCCAGTGGCGCTTCCTGATGAATAAAGAAATCGCTTCATTAAAAAAACAAGTAGGGCTGGAATAACTGTTTTTTATTCCTTCGTATCTTTTAATTTTTCGCCTGCTGCCTCATATGCTTTCCAACTTTTTGCCAGGCGACTAAGTTCTTGGTCTACAAAGTAGTTTACAGTTCCTTCTTCAAATGTTCCGTCTTCTTTTTTTTTGCCAGCTTTAACTCCAGTAAGAATTTCAATTCCTTCATCAACTGTTTTAATAGGGTAGATGTGAAATTTTCTTTGTCTGACTGCTTCGATGACATCCTTGCGCAGCATGAGATTTTGGACATTTTGGTAGGGGATAATAACTCCTTGCGTTCCTGTTAGACCTTTGACTTTGCAAACATCGAAAAATCCTTCGATTTTTTCGTTTACTCCCCCAATTGGCTGGATGTCTCCCATTTGGTTTAACGATCCTGTAACTGCAATGTCCTGTCTAAGAGGCAGTTTTGAGAGACTGGAGAGAATTGCATAAACCTCTGTAGAGGAGGCGCTGTCGCCTTCAACGCCGGAATAAGACTGCTCGAATGCAATGCTTGCTGAAAGAGCAAAAGGCTTTTTCTGTGCATATTTTCCTCTTAAATAACCTGCTAAAATGAGCACACCCTTA
The DNA here is from genome assembly GCA_014859315.1 of Candidatus Aminicenantota bacterium. Taxonomy (GTDB): domain Bacteria; phylum Acidobacteriota; class Aminicenantia; order Aminicenantales; family Aminicenantaceae; genus Kmv29. Next base: position 1,886 of record JACUUK010000094.1, on the reverse strand, counting down.
TTATGGACGCGGCCACTGAGGTCGGCTTCTCTTTCGATGTTTATAACACCACCCCTACCAACAGAAGTTGTGGCTGTGATACGCGTAGGTTTGCCGAATGAAAATTCGCCCATAAGATATACAGAAAGCCCGTTTACCTGTCCTAAAACGCTTCCCTCTGTATCGATAAGAATTGTGCCTTCCTCTATCATCTCTTGAATCTTGTCTTCGATAAGACTTACTCGCTCAAAACGCTCTTTAATCGCCTTTTCCACATGGCTGCGGCTAACGATTTTATTATTATCTTGGACTGCCCAGTAATTGGCTTCACGTATTACGTCGGCAATTATGTGGAATCGTGTGGATATTTTTTTCTGCCTTCCTGCCAGTCGAGTTCCATATTCAATGATTGCTGCTATTCCTTCTCTATCAAAAGGAAGAAGGTTGTCTTCGTCAGCGATTTTTTTTATAAAACTTGCATACTCCAAAATCGTTCTTTCGTCCTTTGGAGTTTCAGAATCAAATTCGGCCTTGATTTTAAAGATTTTCTTGAAGTCTTCATCTAAATAATACAAAAGGTCGTAAATGTAGGCGTCTCCTATTAAGACTACCTTTACATTCGTTTTAATGGGCTCTGGCTTTAGTCGGCTTGTGGAAATAAGATAGATTGGTGTGTAGTTTTGGATTTCAAATATTTGGTGCTTCAAAGCCCTCTTAATCGTTGGCCATACGCCCACTTCGACTATGGCCTCCAGGGCATTCATTACCAAATACCCTCCGTTAGCTTTAAGGAACGAACCTGGTTTAATTTTTGTAAAGTCAGTTTGAAGTACACCGTAACGATTGAATGATGCCTCGATGGAACCAAAAAGGTTGACATAATTAGGGTTTGTCTCTATTAAAACAGGAGCTCCCTTTAATTCTGAATTATCGATAAGAAGATTCACGCGGTACACTAAAAATGGATCTGTAACTTCTTTAGTCTCTTCTTTTTGAGCTTTGAATATGTTGATATTATTAATGAGATTAATCTCAACATCGTTTAAATATTCTGTTATTTTTTGATATGGGAATTTCTCTCTGATTTCAGCAATAGCCCCTTTTATAATTGGGGTTATAGATTCTTCATCCCATTCTTTAAGTAATTCGCGCGTTTTTTCTTCGGTTTCTTTAATCGCCTCAAAAATCTCTTCAAGTTTACCTGTAAGTTCCTCGTATTTTTTCCTCAGCTCGTTGAGTTTTTCCTTGGGGATTTTTTTTTCTCGAACCATCTCTTCTAATTTCTTAAAAGAAGTAGGTTTCTCATCTATCAACGGTATAAGGTCAGGCTTTACAAAAAGCCCCATTTGAACTTGTATTACGGAAAAACCCTCTTTGGCGACTTCTTCCTCAAACCTTTTCAGGATTTCTTTTTGCTTCTTTTGCTGGAATTCAATTATTGCGTCTCTTTTTTCTGTATAATACTTGCTTTTTAGTAGCTCAGGAATATTGACTCTTAACATTCTGATTAGATGAGACATCAATTCATTGAAGCGTTTTCCTTCCCCAGCAGGAAGTGTAATTAATGTGGGTTCGTCTGGTTTTTTGAAGTTATTTACATAGAGAATATCATCAAGTGTTTTTTCTTCCTTTTTCATCTTCTCTAAGAGTTGTTTAATCGTTGTTGTCCGTCCTGTGCCTACCATGCCTGTAATAAAAATATTGTAGCCAATGCTTTTTATGTTTAAACCTGTTTGAATGGCATTGAGGGCGCGGCCTTGACCAATAATTTCATCACAAGCCTCACATTTATCGGTCGTTTCAAATGGAAATTTCGTGGAATCAAAAGTCCATGATAATTGTTCATGGGAAAGTTCCTTAAAATCAGTGGTTTTTTTCATTTATTTGCCTCCTGCTTCCAAAAAAAA
>JACUUK010000093.1 GCA_014859315.1 Candidatus Aminicenantota bacterium | reverse complement strand
TCACGGAAATAGAGATGCTCCCAAACGGGACTGACCCTTTTTTTGAACATTTTGCTCATCGCAAAAACACGGCAAGATTCGGGGGAGGCATCTGCCTTCAAGAGGATAAATTTTTCTTTATGCCCTACTGGACGATGATGAGGGTTTCCTGGGATTCAAAAGACAAACTCTGGCCTGTTGGACTGTTGGCAGATATTCCAGTAACTATAAGGCGGCTTTCTCCTTTCTCAAGGGATTTAAAAACCAGGGTAATTACTGTTCCAGTCCCACTTGCTCCTTTGCCGATTTCTTCACTTGTAAAACCTATGGTGCATCTTCCAGAAGAGTTGTCGATGTTTTCTAAAAAAGGAGGAGTTTTTCCCAACTGACGGACGAAATTTCCAATAACAACTTCTTTTAGCTCCAGTACTTTGGGATTGAAGTCAATATTAAACGACATATTTGATACTTCATCTTCAGACCTGATGTTCACAGGAATCCTGAACTCTCTGTTCTGAGGGACTTGAAGACTGGCTGTATCAAAATATATCTGGTTTTTCCTTCTGGCTTCCTTCTCTGCAGGAGTCTCCCTGCGAATTTTAGCACGTTCCAGTTCCAGTTCACGAAATTCCGATATTGGCAGAGGCCGGTCTTCTCTTTTAGATACTGAAGATTCACCTACCCCAACCCAAAGAGGTTCAGCATCTTCCTTGCTCATGGGAACAGTCCGGATAATATACGGAGTTATGGTCAAGATTACATCAGTCTGCTGGATTGTCTTATCTGTATTTGAAAATAAGCTTCCTAAAACAGGAATGTTTTTCAACCCTGCAATTCCTTTTAACGCTCTGCGTTCTTCATCCTTTAATAGTCCTGCAAGTAAATTTGTTTCTCCGTCTTTAAGCCGGATAATGTTTTTTACCTCGCGAGTGCTTATGATCGGAAGGTCTCCATAACCCACACCCCCAAGCGATTTTATCTTAATCTCCAATTCCAATGTGATTTCTTTCTCAAAATGAATACGTGGAGTTATTTTCACATCTATTCCAACATCTTTGTATTCAAAAGAAGTAACAGGCTGCTGGGCTATTCCTCCAGCTGCGATTGGCGTGAATGTAGTCCGTGGGATAGGGATTTGATCTCCAACCATATATTCTATCTTCTCTCCTTCTACCCCACGCAACCTTGGCTGGGAGATAATCTTTGTATCGACATCTGATTCCAAGAACTGTAAAAACGTTGATGGTAAAACAACCTGGAAATTTTCAGCCTTTGTAAAATCAATGCCTTTCAGGTTAATCCATCCTGTTTCTCCAGTGGTCTCATCGCCATAAGAAAAACCAACCATATATTTATCTAAGCTCACCCCTATTTGCTGGAGTTTCATTCTTGAAACTTCCATGATTTCCAAATCAATAATTACTTCTCCCTTGGGCTTATCCCAAAGTCTTATGATTTTTTCTGCTAATTCGATGACCTCGGGCACGTCCCGCACTGTCACCGAGTTTAAGTTTTTATCTATGATGATGCTCGGTGCCTTAAATTGCGTACGTAGCATCTGTGTCAGAGCTACCTGAATATCCTGAGCATCGACGTTTGATAGATAAAATGTCCTGATTGCCTGCAAATCATACTGAGCCCTCTTTATAGGCTGGTCAGGGACAACGATTATTGTCCGCTCATCAATTATCCTGTAAAAATTCTTTGTGGCTAAACAGAGAGACTCGAGCGCTTGCTCAAACATCATATGTTCCAGGTCTATAGAAAAAGGTATATCCTTAAACTGCTCATCAAACAAAATATTCACCTGCGCATGCTTGCCCAAAGCTTGAAAAATCGAACGCAAGCTGGCTTCCCGGGGAAATTTTAAATGAATTTTTTCTTCCTTAAGTTTAAGCTGAATAGGAGGTCTGACCCTTACTTCTTTTGGCTTTTCTTTTTTTACAGGTTCACCCAGAATCTGTTTCATCTCCTCTAAAATCATCCTGTTGGAAGGTTCATACGCAAGTGCCTTTTCATACTCGTTACGGGCTTCTTCTTTTTTTCCCTGATTGGAGAGATTCCTTGCATTGAATACATGAAAATTGCTCGCCGATATTTTCGCCCGAAACAACGCAATTCTATAGACAGAATTTTTTGGGTCTTCAACCACAGCACGTTCATAATGTCTTACAGCTTCATCCCAATCTTTACTGATAGCTGCTTCTGTTCCCAGCTTATAACTTCGACTCAACGTCACACAGCCGCCCAGGAAAATACATATCATTAGTAAAAACGTTATTTTTCTCATGGTTTCTCCTCTTCCAAGGAAAACGTCTTTTTTCGAGAGCCCTGTACAATTATTTCAACACCATCTTTTGTGACTTCTCCAATAATAATATTCTCAGAGATGGCGTCTCCTTTTTGCACGGCTAACGCTTCCCCTCCAAAAATGATTAAAGCAATAATTTTCTCTTCGGATTCCACATATCCAATGTAATTCAGGTCGAGCCCAGTTAATAAATTCTCCTGCCCTTTATGAATATCCAATCCTTGCCCAATTATGTTTCTTTCTTCAGCGCTTATTGGAGAAGACTCTAAATCAGCGTAAGTTTCTCTTTTCATAGAAAAAATATTCCGTTTTGGTGGCAGAAGCTCTTTCTTTTTCAGCTTTAGTAAATCTATTCTCACAAGCCGTTTATCCTCTACTTTTTCTTGTGTTTTTTCTAAACTCTTATCTTCATGGCACCACAGAGAAACAGAGCAATTGAGAAATATAATGGAAAAAATTGCCAAGTAAATGTTAGCCTTCATAATATCCCGCTAAAGTGATTCTTAACTTGAGAAATCCAGTTTGAGGGTCAATATCCAAAAAATTGATCTTTTCTACAACCAAAAACTTGGGTAATCCTTCTAAAGAATTTATGATCCTTTTTAAAGAAAAATAAGACACCGATATATTAAAATCCAGTTGGACTTTCTTTATATTTTCATCTTCGAACTCTGCATAATTATATTGAATACGAGGGACTGGAAGGCCTGATTCTCTAAGAATCCCGCTGAGATCCTGCCTGAGCTCGGCAAAAGCATTTTTTTCGCTATAGAAATACTGCCTTATCGTTTCAATATCCTCCTGCGCAGCTTTCCACTTTAGCCATTCTTGCTTTTTTAGGCCTTTGCTTGAATCAATCTTTTGCAATTCTTTTGTTTTAATCGAAAGAGAACTCATTGCATTAAAAAAAGTCCGCTTCTCCCCCAGTGCAATGAAAAAATAAAAGATAAACCCAAAGATAAAGATGGCCAACAGCAATCCTAAGATTTTCCGTTCTTTCTCGCTAAAAAGTTCAAATGTTTTTTTCATAGATAAAAGATACCTCTGAGATTAAAAATCCCCTATCATCTTTTGATTCACTCATGACTTTTATTTCTTTAAATCTCATGGAATCCAGCCGTTTTACAAGCTCTAATAACTCGCTAACGCCAAATGAGGCTACTTGGAGCCGCACATCCATTTGGGTATCCCCTTTTTGAGCTGGAGTCAAAGACACGATGCAAGCCGAATCAGGAAGCGCATGCTCTAAATCAGAAAGAAAATCCACCCAGGAAAAACTCTTCTTATAAATCAAACTGTTGAGAAGCTCTATCTTTTTTTCATGTTTTTCTTTCATCCTGGTAATACCTGATGACAAATATTCCTCTTCACGTTGGGCTTCGTTTTTTGCTTTCTCAATTTTTGCGATGGATGATTCTATCTTTTTCGATTCTCCTTTATATCTAAAATAAGTCCACCCTCCTCCAATAAATACAAGGGAAACAGCAATGACAAGCATCCAGAAGATGAGGAAATACAACCTTCTGTTTCTCAAGGGGTGAGAAGCTAAATTGATTTTAACATTCAATCTGTTTTGTTGCGCCATATAAGTTGACCTATTAAAGGAGATAAAATCCTTTTCTCTTTTTGTGAAAGCTTAAGACCTATGGAAGCATCTATTGTCTGCACTGGAAGCTCTAATCTTGCTCCCAATCGTGAATAGATTTCTTCATTGCTCTCTAAAAATCCGGGACGAATCCAAAGAGAGTCAAATTGTTTCTTCTCCTTATCTTCCATGAAATGAATTGTATTTTCTATTTCCTGGATAATGTTTTCCATTTTTTGTTCCAGCATCTCTTGCGGTCGAGCTGTAAGAGCAATCGGTTTCTGGCGGTAGAGTATGATCTCACCCTGCATCGCCGCTACAAGACTGAATGAATCATCATTAATATTTACAAGCATCAAATTCTTGTTTTTATCAAGCAAATTGCACAGGCATAGAGAAGGGATGCCAACAACTCGAACTTTCAGCCCTAAGGAATTAAAAAAGTCTTCATAATCTTGAACAACAGCACTTCTTACAATCCCAGCAACAACTCTTTTAGTACTATTTAAAGAAAGCTCATCAAAAGACACCCGGATATCTTCAGGCAAAAGAGGTTGTTGTTTTCTTATCCTGAAGAGAATAATCTTTTCTTTTTCCATTTTAGAACGGGGAAGCTCTTTAAAAGAAAACGCATGAACTTTTTGAGATAATTCAGGAAGCAGAACAGCAATTTTCTTATCTAAAAGATGAAACTTTTCCAGCTCTCTGGATATCTTTTTTTCAAGGATTTCTCTGTTTCTTATGTTTTCATTATGAAAAGATGGCTGAATCACATTGTCTTCCAAAGGACAAATGAAATGTTGTTTGATTTCCCTCCCAGTTTCGGAAATCTGGATTCCGCTGATATAACGTGAAGAAATATAGAAAGACGCATGAGGAAGGGGTTGTTCTAAGAAATACTGTTTTAGTTTAATGAAAAAAGGAATCATTTTTTTCTTATTAATTTACATAAGCCCTTGCTTATTCTACAAAAGTTACCTTGTTTAATTCTTTCAAACTCGTCACTCCTTTGAGGACCGTTTCTATGCCGATTTGTCTAAGAAAAAGCATTCCTTCTGCCTCTGCTCTTTTCTTGACCTCAGAAAGAGGTTTTCTGTCCAGGATCATTTCTCGAATCTCATCTGAGAGTTCAAGTAATTCCGCTATAGCTGTTCGGCCTTGATAGCCAGTATTCCCGCATTCCATACATCCTTGTGTCTCATAAAAAATAATATCCTTGTATTTTTCTGGGTCAAGGCCTGATTCCAACAGAATCTCTGGCTCGTATTTCACTGCCCTCTTGCACTTCTTGCAAAGAATGCGCACTAATCTCTGGGCAAGAATACAGTTTAATGCGGAGATGAAACTGTATGGGTCAACCTTCATATGCAGAAAACGGCCAATTACATCGAACACATTATTCGCATGCACTGTTGTGAAAACCAGATGTCCAGTCAAGGCAGACTGAATAGCAATCTGTGCGGTTTCTGGGTCTCTGATTTCTCCGACCATGATTTTATCAGGGTCATGCCTTAAAATCGACCTCAATCCTCGAGCAAAAGTCAGGCCTTTCTTCTCGTTCACTGGAATCTGCGTGATTCCTTCTATTTGATACTCGACAGGATCTTCAATTGTAATGATTTTATCTTCAGGAGATTTTATTTCTGTTATGGCCGCATACAATGTGGTGGTTTTCCCGCTTCCTGTTGGCCCTGTCACAAGCACCATCCCATAAGGTTGGGAAATGTATCTTCTAAACTTGCTCAGTACCTGGTCAGAAAAGCCCAGCAAATCTAACCTCAATTCAGATATGGCTTCTGTAATCATCTCTTTATCAAGAATTCGAATGACAGCATCTTCTCCATAGATGCAAGGCATGATGGACACACGAAAATCAATGGTTTTATCCTTGATCTTCAACCTGAATCGCCCATCCTGAGGGACTCTACGCTCTGCAATATCCAAGTCTGACATGACTTTGATTCTGGAGATAATCGGGGACTGAAATTTCTTATCAATTGGTTCCATGGCTTCTTTCAAAACCCCGTCGACTCGGTATTTTATCACCACCCCCCCTTCTCTGGATTCAATATGGATGTCGCTTGCTCTCTTCTGAACAGCAGTAAAAATAATAGAATGCACTAACTTAATGATCGATCCATCTTGGTCAGCAAGCCTCTCAACAGAAATCATCTCTTCTTCTTCTCCTCCCTCCTTCTCAATTACCTGCGTGATAAACCCCTCTGTGGCTTCTTTAAGAATCTGAACTGCGGTTTCACTTCTCCGAAGGGCCTCGTGTATGGCTCTTCTGGAAGCAGCAAACACTTCTACTTTCTTCCCAAGGAATGATTCGATGGAATCGATTGTAGAAATATCTGAAGGGTCAGCAATTGCAATCCTTACTGAATCTTTGTTTTCTTCTAAGGGTACAAAATTTGAACGGTAGATAAAATCCACAGGAAACGATTGAATGAATTCCCTGTTTAATAAAACAGATGAAAGCTCAATATACGGAACATTATATCTTTTTGCCAGTCTCTTGGTTTCTTCTTCCTCAGAACGATATAAATCTGCTTTATTGTTTTTCTTTGTTTTATTTATCATCTGGCCACTCTCACGATATTAAAAATTGGCAGGTAAACCGAAAGAAGCATCGCCGCCACAATCAAGCCCATGAAAATAATTATTATTGGCTCCACAAGCGAAACAAATGTATCTATCTTCGTTTGTACTCGCTCATCATAAACATCAGCAATATCTTTCAACATCCCTTCAAGATTTGCAGATGTTTCCCCGATTCGTATCATATCTACTGCAAGCAAAGGAAAATATTCTGTTTTCTTCAAAGAATCCGAGAGACTCTCTCCGTTTTTTATGGAATCAGGAAGTCCCTTCATTTTGTACCTGAGAAAACTGTTAGGCACAGCGTTACGGGCGATGTCTATGGATGAAACAACAGAGATTCCTCCTCCAAGAAGAAGGGTTAATGTCCGTGCAAACATAGACACTGCAGATTCCAACCATATTACCCTACCGTATGGAATTTTAAGTTTACATCGGTCAGAAAAAATTCTGGTCTTTTCTTCCTTCCTTGCAAAAAAATAAACCAATACAATCAAAAAAACAAAAGCTAAAATCATAGGAAGGTTGTTTCTAAGTGACAGAGAAAAAGACATTAAAGCACGTGTGACAAATGGAAGTTCGGCCTCAAAATCTTTATAAAAATCAGAAAACCGGGGAAGAATGAAATTCAACAGGATTGCAAGCATAACGAATGAAAAAAACAAAAGTAGTGTAGGGTAAGTCAACGCCGAACGAACTCTCGATTTTGTCCTGGAAATAATTCTTGAGTAGTCGATGAAACGGCTTAGAGTTTGTGGTAAATTCCCGCTTCGTTCTCCCGCCATAAGAGATGCAATATATATCTTAGAAAATTTATTCTCATAAGGGGAAAAAGCCTCAGAAAGAGATTTCCCTCCACGGATGTCTTTCTCGACAAGCATTAATAATTCTTTCAAGTGAATATTTTTTATCCTGTTTATTATTATTTCAATACTCTTGAGTATAGGATAACCTGCTTTGATGAGAGCCACAAATTCTTGATTAAACATAATAAAATCATTGTCTTTGATTTTTTTAGTAAAGGGAAGCACTGAGACCTGAGTTCTTTTCCAATCCCTTCTGACAGACAATACACAGAATCCTCCTTCTTCAAAATGCCTTCTGCATTCATTTGAGGATGGCGCAATAAAGGATTGTGATAAAATACGGCCTTCATCCGTTGCTAAGCGGCAAAGAAAATATGGCATTTTAAATCTATAAAGTCTTCCGCATGATTAAATTTCAATCAATAATTTGTATTCTCATATTAGGTTATCCGATTTTATTTGTCAAACAG
>JACUUK010000092.1 GCA_014859315.1 Candidatus Aminicenantota bacterium | reverse complement strand
CATACATTTAGAATTATTTACTCTTGATTCATGGGAATTAAGTGTTATAATTGTATCATTATGACGATTCGGGAGTTTTCAATTTCAATATTCATTCCTACTCCATTCGTCATCTATATGGCAAACAATAATAATTGGGCGGACAACCCCGCCCAATAATACCACCCCCCCTTCCCTAATTTTCTGAAAAAATCGTTCATGGAGAAAAACAAATGGAAACAAAGTGTATTATCCCGAAGAATTATTGGCCGATTCTGGATGCAAAAGAAACAGAAGCGGCTATCAAACAGATTAAGGACTTTTTTCAAGTAAACTTGGCCAGGACATTGAATCTAAGGCGAGTAACGGCTCCTCTGTTTGTAAAAGCTAGCACAGGTATTAATGACGACCTGAGTGGCACGGAACGACCAGTTTCATTTTCGATAAAAGCTTTGAACAACACTAAAGCTGAAATTGTCCAGTCCCTGGCTAAGTGGAAAAGACTGGCGCTTGCCCAGCTTGATATTCCAGAAGGGGAAGGTCTCTACACTGACATGAATGCTATTCGGCCAGATGAGGTTCTCGATAATTTACATTCCATCTACGTTGACCAATGGGATTGGGAAAGAGTGATTTCTCGAAAGGATAGAAATTTGGCTTTCTTGCAGGAAATCGTCCGTCACATTTACAGTGTTATTAAAAAAACAGAGATTTTTATCTATAAACACTACCATAGAATCACTCCCGCTTTACCAGAAGAAATCATCTTTATTCATTCAGAAGAGCTTTTGCAACAATATCCTGCCCTTTCCCCAGAAGAAAGAGAGAATGAAATCTGCAAGAAACACGGCGCAGTTTTTATTCAGGGAATTGGAGCGTCTTTAAGCGACAGTCAGCCACATGACAAAAGGGCTCCTGACTATGATGACTGGACAACTCCTACCGAAAATGGCTCCGGCCTGAATGGCGACATAATCGTCTGGAACTCTGTTCTTAAACAGGCGATGGAGCTGTCTTCCATGGGCATTCGCGTTGACCCTGAAGTGCTGAAAAACCAACTTCAAATGACCGGAAATCAGGAAAGAGCAAATCTGTTTTTCCACAAAAAACTGCTCCAGGGTCAACTCCCTCTCTCTATTGGCGGGGGAATCGGCCAGTCCCGGCTGTGCATGTTCTTCCTTAGGAAAGCTCATATAGGAGAAATCCAAGCTGGTATATGGGATGAAAGCACGATTGAAAAATGCCGGAAAAATAATATTTTTCTTTTATAAAATTTATAAAATAAAATTAAAATATACTCGGTCTGCCGCAATTAATTTAAAGATTGACAAGCGATGAAAATCTATATAGATTTATTTATTGGTTATTAATCTTTGACAGTTTGAGAAAAGGTTTAAGGGCCTGGGAAGTCCGTGTGAAGCGGACACAGCCCCCGCTACTGTAATCGGGTACGAATTCCGGAACATGCCACTGTCCTCAATCAAGGAGGACGGGAAGGCCCGGAAGGAGGATGATCCGAGAGTCAGGAGACCACCCTTAAATCTCTCAAACCCATCTTCGGGAGGAAGGCTGGGTTGATTTTTTTTGCGTATCTAAAACAAAACAATCCGACAATATTCCACCCTATCATTCTATCTCTAACAGGCGGGGGCAAACATGCAAGGAGGAAAAGACCATGAAAAGAATCATTCTATGTATTACCCTCGCTTTAACTTTGTTTTCTTTTAATTTTTCAGCTCAAGGGGACGAAGAAAGCCGCTCAAAACAACAAATCGCTCTTCAGCACGAAATTGTAGTCACTGCCACGCGGCTTGAAACTCCGTCAAAAGAGATCGCCAGCTCAGTAACAGTCATAACAAAAGAAGAATTAGAGCAAACAAAGAAGACCACTATCCTGGAAGCCCTGCAGGAAATCATGGGCCTTACATTTGTCCAGAGCGGCTCTTCTGGCGGAGCTGCATCAGTTTCTCTACGAGGAGCAAATTCCGAACACACTCTTCTTATGGTGGACGGTGTCGAGCTAAACGACCCGATCTCACCATCACGGTCGTTTGACTTTGCCCATCTTAGTCTGGAGAATGTCGACCGCATCGAAATCCTCCGCGGGCCGCAAAGCACACTCTATGGCTCAGATGCCATGGGTGGTGTTATAAACGTCATCACAAAAAAAGGCGATGGGAAGCCAGCTCTTTCCATTTCAGGATGGGGAGGAACTTATAATACACTGGCTACACTTGCAGAAATATCCGGAAGCACAGAAAAAATCCACTATGCTTTTGGCTTCTCATCCTTTAACAACAAAGGGCCATCAGCCGCGAATGTCACCTACGAAGGGAACTCCGAAAGAGACAGCTATAAGAATCTTTCCCTCTCAGCAAGACTCGGGGCAAAACTTTCGGATGGAATCGAGTTCAATCTTATCCTTCGAGGATTAAACACAAAATCCGATGTTGACAACTTCGGAGGAGCCTACGGAGATGACCCAAACAACACTCAGAAAAACAAATCACTTTTACTCAAGGCAGAGTTGCGTTCTCTTTGGCTTAAAAATCGATGGGAGCAAATCCTTTCTTTCTCTCTTGTTTCTAACGACCGACGCCATGAAAACCTTCCAGATACAATCCATCCCTTTGATTCAGAAAACGGATGGTTCAAGAGCCGGTTTTTAAAAATAGACTGGCAGCACAACTTTTACATTCATGAAACAAATACATTGACTTTCGGCTTAGATCATAAAAGAGAGCAGGGGGAATCCGAATACATTTCCATGGGGGCCTGGGGGCCTTTCACAAGTATATTTCCGCTTCAAAAAGCTCATACTACAGGATTTTATATCCAAGACCAAATCCGTCTCTTCTCACGATTCTTTGCTACCCTTGGCATTCGCCTTGACTCACACAGCCCTTTTGGCAGACAGGCTACCTTCCGCATTGCTCCTGCCTATTTCCTCGAAAAAACTGGGACAAGACTTAAAGCAACTTACGGGACTGCTTTTAAAGCCCCTTCTCTTTATCAGCTCTATGCTCCAGGAACTTTCTGGGGACCGATTGGAAACGAGCACCTGAAACCAGAAAAGTCAAGCGGATGGGACATTGGTTTCGAGCAGAACTTCTTTGGTTCTAAAATGCTCCTTGGCTTTACTTATTTTTCCAATACATTTAAGGACCTCATTCAGTTTGATTTTGCACAAGGATACATCAACCTTGCAAACGCCCAGTCAAAAGGCGCAGAACTTTTTATGAGGGTTGGCATTCTTGAAGGAACAAATTTAAATGCATCCTTCACACAGCTTAAAGCCACTGATTCAGATTCAGGAGCCCTGCTTTTAAGGAGGCCAAACAACAAATTCTCAGCAACCCTCAATTACACCTTTCTCCAGAAAGGAAACGCCTCCTTGTCGTTACTCCATATAGGGAAAAGAGAAGACATAGATTATTCCATATGGCCGTTTCCACAGGTCACCTTGCCGGCTTATACACTGGTAAATGCCGCTGTTTCTTTCGACCTCACAAAATTTTTCCAAGTGTTTATTCGATTCGACAACATCTTTAATGAACAATATGAGATGGTAAAAGGATACGGGACGCATGGTTTTTCTGTGTTTGGCGGCTTAAAGTTTTCCCATTAGTTATTCTTCAGGTTTTGCGATACCCGATTGTTTCTCTTGTATAAAAGTACCTTCTGTCAATTCAAAAAATCTCTTTTGCAAGAGAAATGATATATTCTATAATAAAAAATAGCCATAATTTTGATAAATGCTCATTTGATTAAGCAAAATGCATAAGCCAGAATATAAAAAAGATGAAAGATAAAATCATTTTAAGAGGAGCCAGGCTCCATAACTTAAAAAACATCGATTTAGACATTCCCTTGCATAAGCTTATAGTTGTCACGGGAGTATCTGGCTCCGGCAAATCTTCTCTTGCATTTGACACGCTTTATGCAGAGGGTCAACGTCGTTATATTGAGTCTCTCTCTGCCTATGCAAGACAGTTCCTCGAGCGGATGGAAAAGCCAGATGCAGACCTTATTGACGGGATTACACCAGCAATCGCTATCCAGCAGAAAGCTGTTACAAAAAACCCCCGTTCCACAGTTGCCACTGTGACAGAAATCTATGATTTCCTTCGTGTACTTTTTGCGCGCATCGGCATAGTGCACTGCCTGAAATGCGGAAATCCTGTCCAGAGAGATACAATCGATGCCATAGTAGAAACCCTTTATTCACACCCCCCTGATACAAATATATTTATTTCATTCTCATGGCCTTTGAAAAAAGGCCTTTCTCCCCTCAAAAAAGATGGCTTCTCCCGCATCATCAAGAACAACGCCATCCTTGATATCGATCAGGCGAAACTCACAGGCCAGACTTCAGTGGATGTGCTTGTGGATCGAATGAGCTTAGATAGAGAGGACAGGGAACGCCTGGTGGATTCTCTGGAATTGGCCATGAAAAAAGGAGAGGGAAAAGTCAAAGTCCAGACAGATTCTAATAAAGAATGGATTTTTTCAAGTCAACTGGAATGCAAAACATGCCATATTATCTACGAAGATCCATTCCCAAATCTCTTTTCTTTTAACAGTCCCCAGGGCGCCTGCCCAACTTGTCATGGATTTGGGGATATTGCTGTGCTGGACGAAGAAAAAATTATCCCTGACCCGAGCAAATCATTGGAAGACGGCGCTATAGAACCCTGGACAAAGCCGGCCTCCACAGAGCTGATGAGAGAGTTGCTGTTTGAAGCAAAACAAAGAGGCATTCCAACTGATATTCCTTTTTATCAGCTAAAAAAGGAATGGAAACAATTGATTCTGGAAGGAGGGGATGGATATTTCGGAGTAAAGGGATTTTTTGATTGGCTTCAAACGAAAAAATATAAGGTCCAGGTTCGCGTATTTCTCAGCCGCTATCGCAAGTATGTTCCCTGCCCTGAATGCAGCCAAATGCGCCTCAATCAGCATGCCATGAGTGTAAAAATCGCAGGACGCTCCATCGGCGAAATCGCTCGCATGACTGTTCAAGAAGTTCATGATTTCTTAAATGGAATTTCTCTGTCCGCCCTCCAAAAGCAAGTAGGAGAAAGACTCATTGCAGAGATTCAGAACCGGTTGAAATTCTTGTTGGAAGTGGGCCTTGACTATATAACCCTTGACAGGATGACGTTCACATTGAGCGGAGGAGAAGCACAGAGAATCAATCTCGCAGCAGCCTTAGGCTCCTCTCTTGTTGGAACACTTTTTGTCCTGGATGAGCCGAGTATCGGTCTGCATGCAAGAGACAACCACAAATTAATAGAAATCTTAAAATCTCTCAAAGCCGTGGGAAATACGGTTCTTGTGGTAGAACATGACCCAGAAATCATAAGAAAAGCAGAATATGTGATTGACCTGGGTCCTGGAGCAGGAGAAGCCGGAGGCGAAGTTGTCTTTGCAGGCCCAATGAAGGATTTCTTGAAATCGACCGACTCTCTGACGGCACTTTATCTTAGAGGTGAGAAAAAGATCGCTGTCCCTGAAAAAAGGCGCATGCCAAAGAAATTCCTTGTTATAAAAGATGCATACAAGCACAACCTTAAGCATTTAAACGTCTCTATTCCTATCAATGTATTTACTTGCGTTACTGGAGTATCCGGCTCTGGCAAAAGCACTCTCCTCTACGATGTCCTTTATAAAGGATGGACAGGCCTTTCAGATGATGGGTTCGCATCGATTCATGAGCAAGAATCAGTGGACAAAATCATTATGGTAGACCAGTCTCCTCTAAGCACATCTCCTCGCTCTATCCCAGCTACATACACCAAGGCAATGGACGACATAAGAGAGGTTTTCAGTCAAACACGCGAGGCAAAAGTCCACGGTCTCAAACCTGGCTTTTTTTCATTCAACACTCCAGGAGGAAGATGTGAAGAATGCAAAGGAGCTGGACAAAAAATTGTTGAAATGCAGTTTCTCTCAGATGTTGTCTTGACCTGCGAATCCTGCAATGGAAAACGATTCAAGAAAGACATCCTTGAAGTCACACACAAAGGGAAAAACATAGATGACATCTTGCGCATGAGTCTTTCAGAAGCTTATAACTTCTTTGCAGACAACCCAAAAATCCTAAAGAAATTATCCCCTCTGATTGAAGTAGGGCTTGGTTATATACGGCTTGGCCAGCCCACAACCACCCTCTCTGGAGGAGAACTACAGAGAATTAAACTTGCTTTTCATCTCATCCACCATAGGGAGAGAAATATTCTTTATCTCTTTGACGAACCCACTATTGGGCTTCATCCTCATGACATTTCTGCTTTACTCAGATGCTTTCAAAAATTGGTAAACAAAGGACATACTGTCGTTGTAATCGAGCACAACCTTGATGTTATTAAATGCGCAGATTATATCATCGATCTCGGTCCCGAAGGTGGAGAAAAAGGAGGCGAGATCGTGGTACAGGGCCCTCCTGAAAAAATTATTAAATCAAAAATATCTTACACTGCCCGCTATCTAAAAAATTATCTATAATAATGGAAAAATATTCAGTTAATTGATTGAGGATACTTTTTCTCACCGGCTTCAATGCTTTCAAAAATTGATATCTGAATCATGCAATTTTTTCAAACACCAAAGCTGGACTATGCTAACGTATTTGAAAACCCTTCCATCTGATATATAAATAACATCCAATTCCTAATATTATTCTTCCAAAAAACAATAGATTACTAGGAATAAGAAGAGGGAAAAACCCAGGCAGAATAAAAAATAAAATAATTGCTGAAGCAAAAAATATTTTACATTTATATTCGGACTTTATAAGTGCTATTAGGCACAATGACAATGACAATACATAAGCAATTAGTCTATAGGGAAAAAACATAGTATTAAACCTCAGACAGAAGCATCTTATTTCTTAACACATAATCTTAACACATAATTTTTTTCAATAAAAAAGCTTGCCCTATTTTGACCACCCCTGCTCAATATGATGCTCAAAAGATATCAGTGAATTGATTTAGGATATTTTCTCTCACCAGCTTCAATGCGAGCATTCAGATAGTTCTGTGGAGGAGGCAAGGGGCATGTGGCATAAGGCGTATAAGCGCACGGTGGGTTGTAGGCACGGTTAAAGTTAAGATCTACTTTTCCATTGTCCATGATTTTGCAGCTTAAAAAACGCGAAGCTTCATAAGTTTCGTTTCCGTTTGTTTCATCTTTAAAGATTATAAACAGACTTTTTTCGTTACCCCCCTGAAAAGCTTCAAGGGAAAACTCCTTGTCGTCAATGTTAAATTTGATATATCCAGGGGAATCCAATTCTGTTTTTGTTTTAATCATTGTATCAACCTGGACTTTTTTCTGAGCCTCGTAAGGAATAAAATCTGCTTCAATCTTGAATTTCCTGGATGGAGGAAAAAAATCTAGGCCTTTGTAATTTTTAAAGGCAGGTGCATTTAAATCTCTCAGGCGCACTCCAAAACGCTCGTCCCTCTTAATTATCCACATCCTCAAGTCATTCAGGTAAATTATGTCTGGGTTTCCAGTGTCGTCTGCCTCAAGCAATTTTTGATTGATAACAGTATCTCTTATTATGAGTTCAACACCAGGATTGGCAATAACAGTTATTTCCCCGTTCTCAAATATAAACTTTCCTGCAAATTCAGGGGCTGACTCTTTTGGTAATTTTATCTTATTCTCTGCGGAAGCCCCAAATGTGTTTTCTCCTTCTTCGAGCCAAAATAATCCAGCAATTGTAAGCCAGCTTGTGGGAGACTTCATTCCTTTATCCCGCTCTGCTCTCCAGGCCATTTCTTCTGCTATAAATTTATCATCTTCTTGTTTTTGCTGGCATAAACCAGTTAAGGATGTACCCCATAATATTGCTCCCAAGAAAGAAGTGAATAAACAAGCTACAATAAAATTTTTGTTTTTCAAATTAATCATCCTTTCA
>JACUUK010000197.1 GCA_014859315.1 Candidatus Aminicenantota bacterium | reverse complement strand
CTTATTTTCGACTGGTATCAAATGTTCTTTTGTGTAACCATCTTCCAAAAGAGTCTTTACAACTCCTTCGAGTTGCCAAGGCTGAGTTGAACAGGAAGGAAAATATTTCGTCCAAGATAAGTTAAGCTTTATTAATGTGGTTATTTCTTTTGAAAGAATAAATTCATATTCAGCTAAATGCATTAACCTTTTATAATCTTCCAATATTGATTGTGGCGTCGTTTTAAGTACAACAACTTTAGATCTTGTCATCCTTTTCTCCATTTAGTAAACAATTAAGATTACAGAAATTCCCCAAAGAATGATATTCAACAAGAGGGCTTTATCCTTAAGAATCAAATTTTCAGGACTTCCACCTTCTAATTTTTGGTGAACAAGGTATAGATAACGTAAAATTCCGTAAAGAACAAAAGGAACTGTATATATTAGATTAATCGTTCCAACTTTTGCTACTGTTTCCGCAGAGATAGTATAAAGGCAATATACAATAACTGTTGAGGATGTTACAACAGAGATCATTTGATCAAGAAGGTAAGGGCTGTATTTTGCAAGAATTACTCTGTGATTTGCTGCGTTTTCGCCCAAAAGAACTATCTCATGTCTCCGTTTACTCATAGCAAGAAAGAGAGAAAGAAGCATCGTGCAAATGATAAGCCATGGAGAAATATAGACTTCGATAACTACTGCTCCTGCTATAACCCGAATTAAAAAATTCGCAGCGATTATAAAAACATCCAGAATGATAACATGTTTAAAATATAAGGAATAACCAATCTGCAAGATAAAATAAATTAAGGATACAATAAAAAAATTTTTATTTAGTATTAATGCTAACACTAAACTTGAAATACTAACTATAACAAAGAATAAGAAGGCCTGAGATTTTTTCAGACGACCTGAGGGGATAGGCCTTTTTGACTTTATTGTATGAAGTTTATCTACATCCGAATCTATAATGTCATTAAATATATAGAGAGAACCCGAAATAAAACAGAAAATAAAAAAAGCTGAAATTGTTTTTAAAAACATATTAGGATTGAATATATTCTTAGAAAAAAGTATAGCTGCAAAAATGAATAGATTTTTAATCCATTGTTGTGGACGCATAGATTTTATGATTTCAAGATAGTTCATTTTCTCAACATTTTATATTTTTTTTGAAACAATAATCAAATTTATTCATATAAAAAGAAGGAAAAATCACAAAGCTAATTGCATAAAGGAAAAGCACTGGTAGGAGAATATGAAGCCGCCGTAGTATTAGGAATAAAATATTTGTTCTCAGAATCCCTATTAAATTAAGGTAAATCCATAGTTACCTGTATAGTCCAGCTTTGTCCCATTTCCGGATGATGTCTTCGATTAATTCTGCCACACGGT
>JACUUK010000091.1 GCA_014859315.1 Candidatus Aminicenantota bacterium | reverse complement strand
CTCTTTTCAACAATCTACAGCCAATCCTCATCTTATACAATTGTTGACCACTACTATAATTTTCTTCCTCTTAACTTCTTGCTGCATGTTTTTATTTTCTTTATGCTTTTTTGCATAAGCTGGGCCGTGCTTTCTAAATTAGACTCTATGGTTTTCAAATTAGACTTCCAGAATTCTTTAAAGGAAAATTTCATTCCATATATACCTTTTGCTTTTTTTCTTCTAAGCTCTCTTATTCTTCAATATTACTTCGATAGACACGATTTAAAACTTCGGCTGAAAATATTCCTCTTTTTTCTCGTCATTAGTTTTATCTATCTAAAACTGGCTCAAATAATGCGGCATTTAAAGGGAATTGCCTTTTGGGGCGACTTATGTGAAAAATTCAAGGCAATCCCCATAAAAAAGAAATCTGTTTTTCTTTTCATGGTGGCTTTCCTTATCTACAATGTATGCGCTTTTATTATTGTAGAAAAAGGTATCACTTTTTCCGGAGATGAGCCCTATTATCTTCTTACAACCCATAGCATTTTCCAGGACAAGGATATAAATGTTGCCAATAATTATGCCAATAAAGACTATTTTCACTTTTATTCAAAAGAACAAAACCCAAAACTTAAACTCGGCATTTACGCAAGGGAAGGTAAAAAGGGGAGAGAAGAACTCTATCCTGTGAACCTTCCTGGAGTTTCTTTTTTGGTTTTACCTTATTACTGGCTAAGCCAGTTTTTTCATGGGAAAATGCTCACTTTTCTTATCAAAGCAAGCATTTCAATCTGGGCTGCTTTACTTGGAGTTCAACTATATCTTTTTGCAAAAGAGGCCTGGAAAAAAGAAAATGTTTCTTTACCGCTTTGGTTCTTCTATTCATTCACTTCTCCCATTATTTTTTACTCCATTCATATTTACCCTGAAGTGCCTATTGCATTTTTCTCTCTGTATGCATACAGAAAAGTGCGCAGCAAAACCCCGCCTTCTTTGCATTCTATCATTCTTATGGGCTTTTTTATTTCCTTGTTTCCCTGGTTCGGGCTTAAATACAATACAATACTTTGGCCGCTCTTGTTTGTCTCAATTTATTACCTTCTAAAAGAACACAAGATCCGCCTTAAGGTTTTCTACTTTCTTGCCCTTCCTGTTTTATCCATGGGTCTTTTCTATTTTTTCCTCTATAAAATCTACGGTTCTTTTTCCCCTATAGCTGTTTATGAAGGAGTCATAACTCCAGAAAAATTGCGCTCATTCAAAGAAATCGCCTTGGGCATCCCATTGATTATGAGAATAGACACATTATTCGACTATTTTCTTGACCAAAGGGATGGCCTTCTTTTGTACTCTCCCATATATTTCTTTTCTTTCCTTGGAATCATTGAGGCCATAAAAAGAGAAAAAAAAGAACTCTTAATGCTGCTTTTTATATCTTTACCTTTCCTTCTTAATTATGCATTTTTTACCCACCGACAGGGCTATTGCCCTCAAGGACGGATCCTGGCTCCTATCTCCTGGATCGGCGCTGTTTTCATTGGATATTTTATTGTATATAACAGTAAAAAATTATTTTCAGCCATTTTCTGGTTTTTATCAGTATTAAGTGTTGCCATTGCTTCGCTTCTGCTTTTCAATCCTTCTTTCCTTTACCAGGCCACAACTCATGAGTTCACTTCCCGGGCAGGAGATTTCTTCGTCTGGTTGAGTAATATAAATATCTTCCTCCCCAATTATCTCCCTTCGTTCATAAAGATTGATAATCGGTCCTATCTTCCAAACTATTTCTGGATAATGGCTATAGTCATATTCATTATAAGCTACATCCTCATAAAAAAAGACATCCGAACGAAATTCTCACATCCTGTTTTCTTTTCATCACTTTTGCTTCCTGTTGTTTTTTTTCTCTGGGTGCTGTTCCCCCGCACGGTTCTTTACCCAACCCGCGTGTTCCATTACTCTCCTCAGAAGGCCTTAGGGTTTTACCTTTTCCCTATGGGAAAGGGTGTAGTAGCAAAAAAAATGGCAGAATTCTACCTTCACAGGGAACATTCATACAAAATTCTTTTCAGCTCAAAGAAAAAACTGGAAAAAATAAGACTTACGTTCGGTTCAGAAACCGGAGAATATGAACTAAATATTTCCTTTTTCGATATACCGCTCTTTAAAGGTACGACTTCTTATGAAAAGAAAGAATTTATATTCACCCCCACAGGTTATTATTCTTTCAAAAATCTCTATCTTTACGAACTAAATCTTGACCTTAAAAAACTCTCTTCTGAATCCATGCTCTCAGCCCCTTATTTTTTCCAGGTTTTTCCTTTGAAGGGGAAAACACGCGGATAGGCATTAAGGTCTAAAGGAACAGAAGCAAGCTCCTGGGTACGAATTTTTTCCAACGCTAACGCTGCCACCATAGCGGCATTATCTGTGCAATATTTTGCAGAGGGTATGTACGCCTCAATCCCCTGTTCCTTGGAAAAATTCAGGAATGCCTTGCGTAATCTCCTGTTTCTTGCCACCCCTCCGGAAAGTATCAAAGATTGCGGCTGAAATCTCTCAGCGGCTTGATTCAAATTGAAAATTAGTGTCCGGACGATCGCTTCTTCGAAGCTGGCTAAAAAATCAACACAATCTGGATGGTCTTTCGTCAGTTTATTTTCTTTGATTATCCTCAAAGCCGCTGTCTTTAGCCCGCTAAAACTGAAATCCAGACTGCTATCTGTCATACGTGGAATTGAGAAATGAAACTTTTTAGAGTCTCCGTTTTCAGCCAGCTTGTCAATGATGGGGCCTCCTGGATAACCTAAATCAAGGAATTTAGCGATCTTATCGAATGCTTCTCCAGCCGCATCATCTCTTGTTTTCCCGATAAGTTGATAATTAAGTTTTTCCTGCATGAAAAAAATCGATGTATGTCCTCCTGAAACTAAAAGAGCCAGGAGAGGAAAGTTAATATCTTTGTTTTCTATGAAAGCTGATTCAATATGTGCCTGAAGATGGTCAACAGGAATCAAAGGTTTTTCAAAATAAAAAGAAAGTGCTTTCGCAAAAGAAAGCCCCACAAGGAGAGAGCCAATCAACCCAGGCCCTTGAGTAACAGCAAAGACATCTATCTTTTCAAGGGTAACCTTTGCCTGCCTGAGACTCTCATCTACAACATATGTAATAGAGTTTATATGCTTCCTGGATGCAAGCTCAGGAACAACCCCACCATAAGGGGCATGAATCTCATCTTGAGATAAAATTACATTACTGAGGACACTAAAATCATCCTTTAAAACAGAAGCAGACGTTTCATCACAAGATGTTTCGATTCCCAAAATATACATTTGGTCAATCTTCTCTCTTGCAATTGGCCAAACTTTCCTCAAAAGGCGGCCGGGCTATTCCATTCTCTGTAAGGATGGCAGAAATGTATCGTGCAGGAGTTACGTCAAAAGCTGGATTCCGGACTTCAATATCTGGAAGGGTAAAACATTTCCCTCCTATTTCTCTTACTTCCCTTGGGTCTCTTTCTTCAATAGGTATCTTGTCGCCATGAGCAAGGTTAAAATCTATAGTATTACAGGGAGCTGCCACATAGAAAGGAATGCTGTTTTCTTTTGCTAAAACAGCAACAGAATAAGTCCCAATTTTATTGGCTGTATCTCCATTCCTGGCGATTCTGTCTGCTCCGGTAATAACGAGCGAAATCATTTTTTTCTGCATGAAATATCCTGCCATGTTATCTGTTATCAAAATCACAGGAATATTTTCCTTTGCAAGTTCCCAGCAAGTCAAGCGCGCACCTTGAAGAAATGGCCTCGTTTCATCCGCATAAACCTGAATCTTTTTCCCTTCCTCAAATGCTGCACGGATGACTCCCAAGGCAGTTCCATACCCCGCTGTAGCCAATGCGCCTGCGTTGCAATGTGTCAGAATGGACTGGCCATCCTTAATCAGCGCCTTTCCCCATGCGCCTATTTTTTTATTTGTTTGTATATCTTCATATTCAATAAGCTGTGCTTCCTCTAAAATTCTTTGCTTCAGTCGAAGTAAATCAAGACCGCGGCTGTTTTCGTAGGTTTTTTTCATTCTTTCGAGTGCCCAAAAAAGATTTCTCGCTGTGGGACGGGTTTCGGCAAGGCGGCTTATTATTTTATCAAAGGCCTCATCCATATCGGCTTTCTCGTCGATGTTCCTGATTCCCAAAGCAACTCCATAAGCCGCTGCTACTCCAATTGCAGGAGCACCCCGGATAATCATATGTTCTATGGCTTCAGCCACATGGTGATAATCTGTGCACTCCACATATATTTCCTGTGCTGGCAGTTTCCTCTGGTCGATTAAAATTACCTTGTTATTTTCCCATTGAATGGCAGGCCACATGTTTTACCTCGTTTTCCAATGCGGAGTCACCGAATCTTTCCAGTGCCACTTTTTCACCCATCTTGAATATATTTTTTGAAAAGTATCCCATTCGCCCGGAGAACATATGCTTTTAAGCTCCTTATAGCAAAATATGATTTGAAGGTCATTATCCCTGGCAATTTCCTCAGACGGCAATCCTAATTCCTTAGCCATAACCGCTTCCTCAAAGCTTTTTCGATATCTTCCCAAATGGCTATAAATCTGGGACTGAACATAGTGAAAATACCCACAACTCAAATCTTTTTCCGTGAGTTTTTCTGCTTTTCCAATTAGTTTCATGAGTTCTTTCTTGCATTCGGGCTCGGGCATCTGAAGCGCTTTTTTTAGAGATATATCCATGTATTTCTGAGCTGCAAGAACAGTCATTGGAGTCAAATTTGACCGGCCAAGAATCCCTTCATAGACCTTGAGAGCAGAATCCTCAAGACCAAACTCTTCCATTGTGGAAGCTAAGCCAAACAAAGAAAGCTCTTTAGCCCACTCCTCTCCTTTTTCATACCCAAGAGAAAATGCCTTTAAAAAGCTTCTCTCTGCCTCTTCCCACAATTCCAACCTTATTTCTGACAATCCTTTTACCATGTATAATTGGGCAGAAGCATGGTTTTTAACTTTAATCTCTGCTTCCTCCACTGCCTTTTTAAAGGAAGCCATAGCTTCCTCTGTTTGATACAAGCGCAGATGTCCTTCTCCTTGGTCATAATAGAATTTTGCCTCTTTTAGATGTGAAACACAGGAAGAAAAAATCAATAAACACAGGCTCAAGTAAATACCAATACAAAACTTCAGGCCTTTTCCAAATTTATTCTTCTTAAGATTATTTGAAACAGGGTTATTCATACTTCTTCCCTATTTGTTTTTTTAAAATCCTTGCAATTGCCTTTCGGACTTTTGACTCTGAAATAATCTGTGTGCTCAATGAGAGCACTTCATCGTCAAGGGTTTTTAGAGATTCAATAAAATAGGTCTGGTTCTCAGGAACTGAAATATCCTTTTTCGCTTTGCGGACTCTCTCGTCAAAAGTTTTCACAATCCTTCGGAAATCTTTGCTTTCAAGCTCTTCAAAAAAAAGCCCTGAAAGAAATGGATCTTCAAGTCCAACAAGAGGATACAGCCGAAGGAATGCCTCACGCAATGTTTTTAAGTCGTTTCCCTTGATTTCTTGCTCATACTCCCTGGCAAGTGATGAATCATTCTTGAAAAATTCAAGAATAAAAGCATCGGGTTTGGTCTGGAGGCGATCCGGATTTACCCAGACCTGCCAAGAAAACACCTGTTTTTTCCATTCTTTCGGCCTTTTCACTGCCCAAATAATTGCGCTGTAAAGCAGGGGAAAATAAAGGTACTTTTCATCAGGGAAAATCTCTAAAAGGACTTTAATGCCGTTTTCAATGATTTTGTCTAATCCCGAAGTTTTCATGGTTTGTTCTAATAAATAAATGATTGGTCTAAAAAAGTCAAAAAACTTATTTTATCGTAAGCCTCTCTATTTCCGTGATGAGTGAAACATCTGACCTAATTGAGAAGTACGGCGACGGTTTCCTCTCTATCCGAAGCCCATTGTGGAGGGTGGGAGGGTCTTGGCAAGGATGGAGGGGGAACCGGCGCTGTGACAGATTACACCTTCATAATTAACTGTCACGGAGATAGAGATGCTTCCTGTTTTATCCGCTTTTTGCCTTTCTTTGCATTCACTATTTAATCTGAAGAAGAGCCATGAAGGCCTCCTGGGGAACTTCTGTCCGCCCTATCTTCTTCATCCTTTTTTTGCCTGCCTTTTGCTTCTCCAACAGCTTCATCTTTCTTGTATAATCTCCACCATAAAGCTTTGCAAGGACATCTTTTCTGTAGGATTTAATGACTTCTTTCGCAATTATTTTTTTCCCTATGGCTGCTTGAATGGAAATCTCATGCTGCTGGCGGGGAATAATCTTTCTCATCTTCTCCACAAGTGCTCTTCCTACTTGATACGCTTTGTCTTTATGAACAATCAAAGATAAAGAATCCACGGGCTCTCTATTGAGAAGGATATCCAGTTTCACAAGAGGCGCTTCCCGGTACTCTGCAAACTCGTAATCCATTGATGCATATCCACGGGAAACAGATTTCAACTGGCTGTAAAAATCAAGCACAATTTCATTCAAAGGAAGCAAGTAAGTCAAAAAAATCTTGTGAGAACTGATGTATTCCATTTTTTTCTGTGCGCCGCGTCTATTCTCAAGAAGTTTAAGGACTCCTCCAAGATATTTATCCGGGGTCAAAATGAATGCTTCTATCATTGGCTCTTCTATCTTTTGAATTTCATTTGGAGAAGGTAGTTGTGAAGGATTGTGGATTTCAATGACTTCATTATTCATCTTTGTGACCCTGTAACCAACATTGGGGGCTGTGCTGATGAGGTTTACATCAAACTCTCTCTCAAGCCGTTCCTGAATGATTTCCCTGTGAAGAAGGCCCAAAAAACCGCATCTAAAACCCATGCCTAAAGCCGGAGAATTCTCTGGCTCATAATGGAAAGAAAAATCGTTCAACTGCAATTTTTCAAGGGCTTTACGGAGGTCTTCGACAGCGGTTTTTCCTGAAGGAAACATCCCACAGAAGACCATGGGTTTGGCTTCTCTAAATCCGGGAAGAGCCGCTCGAGCGCGGTTGTTCTTCTCTGTGACTGTATCCCCGACACGGGCATTCTTTATTTCCCTGATTCCTGCTATAATATAGCCCACTTCTCCAGCAGACAGGCAGTCGGTTTTTCGAGGTTTCGGAGTCAAATAACCCAGTTCTTCCACTTCATAGAAGGCCTTGGTTGCCATTAATTCAATCTTAGTCCCAGTACGGATCTTCCCGTCAAAAACCCTGACTAAAATCACAACTCCCCGGTAATTATCAAACCAGGAATCAATAATCAGCGCTTTCAAAGGAGCATCTTTCTCTCCCTTTGGAGGGGGGATGCGTTCTACGATGCTTTCAAGAATCTCATCAACTCCTGTACCTTTTTTGGCACTTGCCAGAATAGCTTCTTCACGCTTGATGCCAATGATGCTTTCCAATTGCTCTAAGGCAAGATCAGGATTTGCCTGGGAAAGGTCGATTTTATTAATCACCGGGATAAGGACAAGATCATTCTGGAGAGCCAGGTAAGTGTTGGCCAAGGTCTGTGCTTCCACGCCCTGTGAAGCATCTATCACAAGGAGGCCTCCTTCACAGGCAGCCAAGCTTCGTGAGACTTCATAAGAAAAATCAACATGGCCTGGGGTGTCAATCAGATTTAATATATATTCCTCTTGAGATTTCGATTTATAGTGCAGCCGTGCGGTCTGGGCTTTTATTGTTATTCCTTTTTCACGCTCGAGATCCATGGTGTCTAAGACCTGTTCTTTAAGCTCCCTTGCAGAAAGGGCTCCTGTTTTCTCAAGAAGCCTATCGGCTAATGTAGACTTCCCGTGGTCAATATGGGCAATGATTGAAAAATTCCTTATGTTTTTCATCTTAAAATATAAATATATATAAAATATAAGTATATAGAAGAATCAGGGGAAAGGTCTACTCTTTTAATTCAAAGGTACGCATCTCTATTTCCGTGATGAGGGAAACATCTGACCTAATTGAGAAGTGCGGCGACGGTT
>JACUUK010000090.1 GCA_014859315.1 Candidatus Aminicenantota bacterium | reverse complement strand
TGGTACCGATTATTTTCTGGGGCACCCTCAGGTGCCAGGGGCAATCCATTGCCTTCTAATGGGCGACCCCAACAACTTGGCCAACAACTTGCAACAACTTGGTAATCCTGGGCAGGAATTTATTGAAGAAGTAGAATCAGCTGTATTGAAGAATACCCAGTAAGTTCTAAAGTAGAAAACTGGTACGCTCGGAGGGATTTGAACCCCCGACCTTCTGATTCGTAGTCAAACGATCTATTTCCTAAGCTACAGACACACCATCAAAAGCGGCAACTCTGTTTCACTCTTTTGGTAACGGCAGCTCGGTGACCTCGCCTAATCCCAAAGCTTTCAGTTGATCAAAGACCTCACTTTTTTTGCCAACAACCAGAATCACCATGTTATCCGGATCTACAACTCGCTTCCCTATCTCAAGCACTTTATCCGCGTCAACCTTCTTGATCCTAGGGAGGTACGTCTCCAAGTAATCGTCCGGATATCCCTCGAGCTTCAGGTAAATCGCCTGCCTCACGACAGCCTGGGGTGAATCGAACTTATGAACAAAGGAATTGACCTCGTACTTCTTCGCGACATCAAGCTCCTCAGCGCTTACCGGATTCTCTGTCATGTCCGTGATGATGTCCTTCATCAATTTGATGGCCTCACCCACAGACTGGCTCTTAGTCTGGCAGAAATTGTAGAATATTCCCTTGTCTCTCCCAAGGCTGATTAACCCAAATGTGGCATAAGCCAGGCCGCGATTCGACCTCACCTCTCTCATGAGCCTGGAATTGAAGGATCCAGTACCAAGGATGAAGTTGAAGAGATTAACTTCGACATTGTCCTCATCGAGATTGTTCAGCCCGAGGTGGCCTAAGGTTATAATCGCCTGAGTCATATCGGGTTTGTCGATGAAGTAAACGCCTGGTTTGGCTGCGAGGGCAGCCTTGGGAAGATCGAGATCGGCTGGTGTGATCCCCTTCCAATCCTCGAAGCTCTCTTTTAGTAGAGACAGCATCTCTTGCTGCTTGAAATCTCCTGTGAAGGCAACGATTACCTCTATATCCTTGATATTACTTTCGTAAAAGGCTTTTACGTCATCAAGGGTGATCCCATTGATGCTCGTGCTGGTTGTTCTCCGCGCCTCGGGGAAGTCCTTGCCATAAACAAGCTCCTGGAAAAGATACATGCCAAGAGAGGAGGGATAATCGAAGCGCCGCCGAATCATCTCGAGGTCTTTTTTCTTTTCGGTCTCGAACCGCTCTTCGTCGAAGGCCGGGTTGTAGAGCATGTCAGTGAGGACTTTCCAGGTTTCATCAAAGTTCTTGCTGAGCGTCCAGAATCTGATCTGAGAGAACTCGAGGCCGCCGAAGGAGCTAATTGTCGAACCAAGAAAATCGAGCTTGTCCTCGAGCTTGTCAGGAGTAAGGCTTTTCGTACCGCCAGCTTTAAGCATCCTCATGGTCAAGGAGGCCAGACCTTCCTTACCAGAGGGTTCATAGAGAGAGCCTGACTTGAAGATGAGCATGCCCTCTATGACGGGTGATTCGTAATCTTCTTGAAAGTAAAACGTGACGCCCTCCTTGACAGCAGCCAGCCCTGGCTTCTTGGGCGCAAATTCGATGTCAGGGAACTCAAGGGTCTTCGGGTCTTTCTGGGCGAAAATGATGGATGAGGACAGGACAAAGATTGTGAAGATGAGTATGTATCGTTTCATTTTTCACCTCCCTTTTCCTTCCGGAGAAGGATACCGACAGTTCGGTTCGATTCAGTGAAATATTTTTTAGCTGCAGCCATGATCTCTTCTGGCGTGATCTTTTTTAGTGCCTCAACACGCTTGAAGTCGGCGTCCACGTCGTCGAACAGGATGACGTTTCGGAGCAGGCGCATGGCCAGGAAAACGTTGTCAGCAAAACCTATGGAGCGATAGAGCGCGGCTTCGGCCATGTTGATGACCTTTTCGAGCTCCTCTGGCTTGACTGACTCTTCCTTCATGCGATCAAGATGCTCATAGATAGCTGTTTCGAGTTCTTCAGGCGTGTGGGGATATTGCGGCCTGCCATAAATCTGGAAAAGGGACGCATAACGAGAGCCCGGGACATTGGCTGCTGCTGATACAGAGATGGCGATTCTCCTGTTAGTAACGAGGTCGCGATAAAGTCGCGAGGAGCTTCCACGGCTGAGGATCATGCTAATAAGGCCGAGGGTGAGATTGTCTTTATCGGATGGAGCAGGCATGTGGTAGCCAATCATCAGGATCGGTTCGGCATCAAAGCGAACAGTCACACGCCGCTCCCCCCTCTGCTGGGGCTCGATGAATACTTGGCGAGGTGGTTCCTTACCTTCAGGAATATCACCAAAGTATTTCTCGGCGAGTCCCTTCACCTCCTCGAGCTTCACATTGCCGACGAGGGCAGTCACCATATTGTTTGGAATGTAGAAGGTTTTGTAAAAAATGAGGGCTTTGTCTTTTGTGTAGGATTGAATATCCTCCATGTAGCCGACAACGGTGTGGCGGTAAGGGTGAAGGACAAAGGCCATGTTGTTGAATTCTTCCCTGAGAAAGCCGTCTGGTGTGTTATCTCTGGACATGCGGCGTTCTTCAGCCACGACATCGCGCTCTGAGTAGAATTCGCGGAAAACGAGGTTCTTGAACCGCTCGGATTCGATCAGGAACCAGAGCTCGAGACGGTTCGAGGGAAGCATGACAAAGTACTGGGTTGAGTCTGGACCTGTGCTTGCATTCAGGAATTCACCACCGTTTTCAGAGTAGATTCTGTCTATCTCGTCCTTGACAACGTATTTTCTATGTTCCTCCTGGAGCTGCTTAAGTTTGTCCTTGAAGGCTTTTATCTTGGCCTCATCGGCCTCTCTGCCCTTCATGTACTCGGCAGCAAGCTCGTCGCCGATTCGGTCCATCTCATTGAGGATAAGCTTTTCCTCAGCGTAGTCGCGGGTCCCTATGATAGGTGTTCCTTTGAAGGCCATGTGCTCGAAGAAATGGGCAAGACCTGTCTCCCCTTTCCGTTCGTCCACACTCCCGACTTTAACCATGATCATACCGGCGAAGGTCGGGATTTGGGAGCGTTCATAGACGAAGAAGCGCATGCCGTTCGACAGAGTGAACTCCTTTACCTTGTCAGAGAAGCCCTGGGCGTAGGCGAATGTGAGCGCAAAGGAAAGAAGAAACAGGCAGAGAGTAAGAAAAGCAAAATAATTGCGAAAATTGGGAAAAGTCTTTTTTCTCATTATCCCTCCTTAAAAAGATGTATTCTTTTCTTGGTTTTGTTTTAGAATCAATTTTTAGGTTGTATTTATTTTTTAGTACAGAATACAGGTAATGTCAATAGGGGCTCCTCCATTGAGAGGACAAGTCTCTTCCTATGTAAAAGCCATGTCAAAGGCTCTGACTAAATATTGAATTCTCCGAGGGGGCTTAACTATCTGTCTTTAGATTCTACTGTAAAAATTTTTTTCATATTCTCAAAAGGCTTTTTATACTCGGGATTGAAAAGTGACAAAATTTTTTATGATAATAGCTGAACAGCTGTCAGAGCATAAACTTTTGCACAATCCAAAACATCGCTTATCTTGACGTATTCTCCGGGACCGTCTGAGACTTTAAGCAGTCCAGGGCAATAAGCATAGGCAGGGATTAGAAGGCAATGGATTGCCCCGGGTACCTGAAGGTGCCCCAGAAAATAAAATGACTGGATCCCGCCTATTTCCTTAGATGCGTCTTTCTGGGGGCAAAATGAGCGCTCTAAGGTGCTTTATTGGCCAAAAAAGACCTAATTTCTTTAGTATCTTAATCCAATATTTATAGAGATATACCTTCCCACCATAGGAGCATATATATAGGCAGCGCTTTCGTCTTCAAGAGCAGTATATATTTTCTTCTGAGTATAATTGAAGATATTATCTATAACAAAAGAGACTAAAATATGATCTTTCGCAAATTTTTTGATAATGTTGAAATCCCATAAGGTGTAGGAAGGAGTTTTATCTATTCTCTCTTCAACATAATTCTCGAGATACATTCTTCCTGTCATTCTTCCTATTAGATTAACTGTTAAGCCTTTTGTAAAATTATTATACTCAAGGTTTAAAAGAGCTGTTGCTACAGGAGTACGCATTATATGTCGACTTTTCCCTATCCCATAATACTGTTCCTCTTTATATTGAGCATCCGTAAAGGCTATACCGGATTTAAGTCGGAGGTGGTGGAGCAATTGTATATTTGCGCTTGCTTCGATGCCCTGAGTATAGGCATCGCCGCCGTTTAAATAGACAAAATCAAATCCTGGCGGGGCATTTTCTTCGCTGAAAAATATTTTTTTCTTGATTAATGTCCGGAAGATGTTGAAATCAAAAAATAAATTGTGAGTGTAATATTCTGCATTGATACTATAACTCAAGGATTTTTCTGGCTCGAGCGTTCCTGGATTGTAAATAAGGGGAGCAGCCGAACAGAGATGTAAATCTTCTGCAAAAAGATAAGGGACTCGAAACCCGCTACCAATGCTTGCACGGAGACTAAATTCTGGACTGATTTCCCACCTTGCTCCTGCCCTGGGGCTTACAGAAGATGCTTTTATAAAAGTACTCTCAGTATAATCGTAACGAAGGCCTAAGACAAGATCCAGATTTTCTAAAGCCTTGATTTCATCCTGCATGTATACTCCCGTAGTTTTTGCACCTTTTTCTGGAGCAGGATCGTAATTAATAACCTCGTTTATTTTTTCATCTTTGTAAGTTATTCCGCTTGTTATAGTGTGCTTGCTATCAAAAAGTTGATGGGAATATTGAACATCAATAACATAAAGTTTTTCATCTGAATCAAAAGGTCTTGCAGAATTAGTGGCATGACGTTTATGTTTTGTTCCTACAAGGCTAAATTTAAAAATATTAGTTTCTTTGAAAATTCCCTGATAACTGAGTCCATATTCGTAGCGATCAGTCGATATATGTTCTCCGTTTTCATCTAAAGGATCATCAAGATTTGGTATATATCCGCCTCGACGAAACTCATCTATATATCGACCGAATAAAGAGATTCGGTGCATGTCTCCTTGAAGATAAAAGTTAGTTTTTATAGAAAGATTAAGGTTGTCTGATTCAATTTTATCAGTGAAATTATCATTATTTTCATCAACATAGTCATTTTTTGCTTTTTGCGCAGTGGCAACTATGCCGAATATGCCTTTACGATAAGAACCACGGGTTGCAAGGTCAAAGGTATTGAATTTGCCATAAGTACCATCGAAGCTAAATTCTGGATCCAGGGAGGGTTCTCTGGTGATAATATTGACAACCCCACCTATTGCCTGAGCTCCATACAGAGAGGAAGAAGCGCCTTTAAGTATTTCGATCTGTTCGATATTTTCACTGCGCATTTGCTGAAGTCCATAAACACTGGCCAATCCACTAAAAATTGGCAGGCCATCAACAAGAACCTGGGAATATCCACCTTCAAGTCCCTGCATTCTTAATTCAGAAAAATTACAGTTGGTGCAGGACACATTAACCCAACAACCTAATAATTCTTTATTCAATACTTCGGAAACAGTTTTGGCTCCGCTCTCTTCTATTGCTCTTGCTGTTATTACTTCTGTTCTTATCGGGACTTCTTTAATTGGTGCTGCTCTTCTTGTAGCAGTAACAACAATCTCTTCCCTTATTTCTCTTATTAAAACAAATTCAAATGTAAGTTCTTTATTCTTCAGCACAAAAAAATCAGAACGATAAGGCATATATCCATTTTTAATAACTTCTAAATGGTATTTTCCTTTAGGAATCTGTTTTAGCTCAAAGGTGCCTGAGGCATCAGTTTTTACGGATATTCCTATTTCGGGAATTAGAACTGTTGCATTAGCTACAGGGATATTATTGCTATCAGTAACTTTTCCTTTAATGCTAAAAGTGGATGGCGCCTGTGCTCTTCGATGCTGTTGACGGTGTTGTTGAGCTAAGAGGACATTATTTGTGATAAAAAGCAAAATAGATAAAATCGATATAATCAAAACTATAATTTTTTTTCTCATTTGTCTTCTCCGTTTGAATTAATCTCAAATCCTTACTTGTTTGTAGAAGTTGAAAGAATAGGTGTCTATAAAGGAAAGGAGAGTTAAATCAGAGGAGGAGAGCGAGAGAGGGGATCAATTATAATAATATATTTGTGATTAAATGACGTAAATGTTATTAATGTTCCTAAAATTGAGGGCGGAGGTAGGTAGAAAAAGTTTATCTGACTGGTTGTGAAAGTGGACTTAATAAAGTGACAAGCGGGGCAGTCATCGTCCTTAGCAAAAGTTTCTTCCGTGTGAAAGAAGTTGATGAATAAGGTGACGAAGAGGAACATAAAGAGGAAAGTCAGGTTGAAAAGACTCTTCCTCTTTCTGATTATATGATTCATTTAAGTATAAATGTATGAAAAAGAGATAAAAATGTCAATTTAAGAATCTCCATCCAAACTCCTCTTCTCTAATTATGTGCGATTCTTTAGTATCACTTATAATATATTACTAACCATGATGAGGTCATGATATTGAGAGCAATCGATTTGCTTTTATTTCTTGGCAATTGACAAGGAATTTTGCGAGTGATACATTAATTTAAACGAGAACAGTTCAAAAATAAAGAGATGATATTTATTCCGCGATTGATACTATTTTCCAGGGTCTTCTCCTTCCATATCCACTTTATCAACCGCTTCAGCGGATTGTAATCCTTATCTTCTCCATCTGAATACTTCTTTCTATTCGCATGTCCGGAAGCGAATGCAAGCATTTTCCTTTTAATCTTATGATGATTGGAGATAATAAAATGAAGATAACAATCTTAGGTTCAGGCTTAGTCGGAGTGCCCATGGCAATGGACCTCGCTGAAAACAGCCGGTTTGACGTGTGTGTAGCGGATAACAATCCTGAGGCGTTGAAGCGCCTGCAGCAGCATCCTTCCATTACAGCCGTTTATAAGGATCTGTCCGATCCGACAGACATTCAAAGCCTGATTGCAGATTCGGACTTCGTGATTAATGCCCTTCCTGGATTAATGGGTTATAAGACATTGGAAGCAGTCATTTCGGCAGAAGACCACTGTTGATATCTCTTTTTTTCCGGAAGACCCCATACAGCTTAATGACTTGGCTAAGAAGAAAAACGTGACTGCAGTAGTTGACTGCGGGGTGGCACCCGGGATGAGTAATCTGCTTGTCGGGTACGCTGATTCCCAACTGGATAAGACGGAAAACATTAAGGTCTATGTGGGCGGGCTGCCACAAATCAGAGAATGGCCGTTTGAATACAAGGCAGTGTTTTCTCCTGCTGATGTTCTTGAAGAATATATTCGTCCAGCCCGTTATATTCAAGACGGCCGGATCGTGACAAAATCGGCTCTTTCAGAGGTAGAATATATCTACTTTGACCACGTTGGTACTCTGGAGGCCTTCAACACGGACGGTCTGCGTACTCTGGTGACAACCATCAAAGCTGAGAACATGATTGAAAAAACCCTCAGATACCCCGGTCATATCGAATTGATGAAAGTATTCCGGGAAGCGGGCTTTTTCAGCAAAAAATCGATTAGGGTCAAGGGGGTCGATATCATACCTTTTGACGTGACCGCAAAAATTCTCTCAGCTGACTGGAAGCTGAAGGCCGAAGACCGTGATATTACGATTATGCGGGTCATAGTCGATGGAGAGCAAGGCGGCAAGCGGCGACGATTCACCTTTGAGCTATTTGATCGTTTCGACGAGAAAACAGGCGTGCATTCCATGGCACGCACCACCGGCTATACTGCCACTGCGGTCCTCCGGATGTTGGCTGATGGGCATTTCTCCGAGAAAGGCATCATTCCTCCGGAACGAATCGGGAAGATTCCTGAATGCGTTGATTACATGCTGAAAGAGTTAGAGCAGAGGAGAGTCATCTACACTCAGAAGTTGGAGAGATTTTAGCCCAAATTATCTTATGGGTCAGAAGGAAGATTTTATTGTCAGGATAAAGTGAGATCGAATAGAGTTATTCTTAAGATTTCTTTTCCACTCTGCCGCCTAAATATTTGCCTAAGAATTCCTCCATAGCTC
>JACUUK010000089.1 GCA_014859315.1 Candidatus Aminicenantota bacterium | reverse complement strand
CGAAGCCCATTGTGGAGGGTGGGAGGGTCTTGGCAAGGATGGAGAGGAACCGGCGCTGTGACAGATTACACCTTCATAATTAACTGTCACTGAAATAGAGATGCTTCCGTAAAAAACAGATACATATCTTCTTCTGAAAATCTTGATTAAGCTCAGAATAGTTATACAGTTTTTAAAAAACGATGAACTTGTTTCTCTCCAGGCTTTGAAAAAACAGAGAAAGGCGGTCATACAAAGGTTCTGCTTTTTCCCCGAATTTAGCATGGAGTAAATCCCCAATTTCTTTTACTGAACGATGACCATCACAAAGAATCCAGACTGCGCTTCCAATCTCATCCAGCTTAATCTTGTAAAATGGCTTTTTCATCCGTGGGAGGAGGTGCTTGGCGAGAAAAGGGTTTTTAAATTTTGGCTTAAGTAAAATAACAATCTCTTCTTTGTTTTCCCAAGAGATGTTTCTCTTGGGAATGAGCTCAAGAAGATTAATGCATTCGGGCCTATTATTTTTTATCACAATATTCTAATTTTTGCTTCAAGATTAATATAATTTATTTTCCGTATTCTCCAGATGAGACCATGTTTTTATAGGGGAAATATATCAGGATGAATCCAACGATAAAGAAAATTATCAAAGCAAGCCATGGGTTATTTAAAGAGGTAGGAAGTGTAATATTCGCACCTTTTAATGCAGCTGTGAGTATTCCCATAAGAGCTTGCCCTGCGATAAGCCCTGAAGCAAGCAGTAAGCCAATATTTCCTAAGATTTCCTTTCCCTTCTCAGTGGGTTTTTTCTTTGATGCAGCCTTGTCAAGAAAGAGTTTAACGATGCCACCAAAAAAGATGCAGGCTGTCGAGCGAAAAGGAAGATACATGCCTACGGCGATTAACATTGGAGACGGAGATCCTATTAGAATAAGTACAACTGATAAAAGCATTCCAGCGATGACCAAAGGCCAAGCCATTTCTCCTCCGACAATTCCTTTTGCCATAGCAGCCATCAATCCAGCTTGTGGAGCGGGAAGAATTTCTCCTCCAATTCCTCCTACAACATTGTTTTGTAGAAGGCGGAGAGAGAAGGTCAAAGTTAATGCAGCAGCCACAACACCGATGATGCCTCCGATTTGCATGCGCCATGGAGTTCCACCAAGGATATGTCCGACCTTCCAATCTTGAATCATATCTCCTGCAACGCCTGCTACACAACAAACAACAGCTGCTACGCCCAACACAGCAGCAATGCCTTCTGTTCCTTTCTGCCCCATAAGAACCATCATTAATGCTGCAATGAGTAACGTAGTCAAGGTAAGTCCTGAAATGGGATTAGATGATGAGCCGATGATGCCGACAAGATATCCGGCGACTGCAGCAAAAAGAAGACCCATTACAATCATAACTAAGGCTGCTACGATGGAGGAGCCAAAATTATGAGTGAAAACATTATACAGAAAAATCATCGGAATTATTAAAGCGACAACAGCAGTGATGACAGAAGGGAAGGCGAGGTCTTTATCAGTCCGAAGAGTTTCTGTTTCAACGCCAGAACGGCTTTTTTTGAAGTCCGAAATAGAACGCCCAATTCCTGTTGCTAAGCTACTTCTCATCTTATAGAGCGTGTAGAATGCGCCAACAAGCATTGCTCCAACAGCGATAGGCTTTACTTGGGCGTTATAGGCAGAAACTGCAATATCAGTCCAACTGCCTAAGTCTTGAGTAACAATATTTTTTATCTCTCCGCTTATGAAAAGGAAGATTGGCATAAGAAAAAGCCATCCCAAGACTCCTCCTGAAAAAGTGAGTGCTGCCAATTTTGGGCCAATGATGTACCCAACACCAGTTAAAGCAGCATTCGCAGCAGGAGACTCGATAAACATTTGTCCTTCCATTGGTGAAGATTTGTAAATCACTGTGTTATCAGAATCTAAATAAGTTATTCTTGATAAACCAGGTATCCTGAAAACACTTCTTACAAAAGGCTTAATGAGTTTTATTCCATTGTCACTTGTGAAGAATTCGATGAAACCGCCTAAACCCATTGCCCAAAACATGTATGCTGCATGAGAACCGGCTTTCTGTCCTGTTTTAACCATTTCTGCACATGCAACACTTTCAGGGAAGGGGAGTTCAGCATCTTCCACAAGGGTTCGTCTCACCAATATTATGAGTAGTACACCTAAAATTCCGCCAACAAGCATGAGGAGGGTTGATTTAACCATATCGAATTCTGTCCAAACCCCGGTCATTAAAAAAGCTGGAATTGTAAAAATTGCTCCAGCAGCAAGGGCTTCACCAACAGCTCCTGTTGTTCGCGCTAAGTTTTCTTCTAAAATTGTACCTTTAAAAGGACGAAGCACTGCCATTGCAATAACTGCTGCAGGAAAAGTCGCTGCAACAGTCATACCGGCCATAAGGCCTAAATAGGCGTTTGCAGCCCCGAGGATAACAGCCATCAGAATTCCTAATAAAATTGCCTTGAAGGAAAATTCTTTCATTGATTGCTCGGGAGAAACATATGGTTTATATGGTGTGTTACTCATAAAATACTCCTCTTAAACTTTGACATAATTTTTTTTGAATATATATTTATATAAGATAAAAATCAAGAAAAAATAAAAGGAAAATGTAAAAGAAAACAAGATGGATTTTCTTATGTTTATTGATAATCAGAGCTTGTATATTTTTTTCATTGATTGAAACAGTAAATTGTGCTAAATAAAACCTATAAAAAAACAAAGGATAACCATGAGTTTGATAAATTGGATTAAAGAAAGGCTTTTTTGTGATTTGGCCATAGATCTGGGAACAACAAACACGTTAGTTTATCTTAAAGGAAAGGGAATCATTGTCCAAGAACCTTCCATTGTAGTAGTCGATAAACAAACCGGAAAAGTTGAGGCAGTTGGGAGTCGCGCAAAGCAAATGCTGGGGAAAACGCCTGCCAACGTGCTGGCCATTAAACCCATGCGAGATGGGGTTATTGCTGATTTTGAAATAGCAGAAAAAATGCTCGACTACTTTATTAGGAAAGCCACGAACAACAGGGGATTTGTTCTCCGGCCAAGAATAGTTATTGGAATACCCACGGGAATCACACAGGTGGAAAGGCGTGCTGTAAAAGATGTGGCTGTAAGAGCGAAGGCTTCGGAAGTTTATTTAGTGGAACAGCCAATGTCGGCTTCTGTTGGGGCAGACCTTCCCATTTCAGAACCAACAGGGAACATGATTGTTGACGTTGGAGGAGGGACAACGGATATTGCAGTAATTTCCTTAAGTGGCATCGTAATTAACCACTCCATCAGGGTTGCTGGAAATGAGATGGATGAAGCCATCATCAACTATATTAAGAAAAAATACAATTTGCTTATCGGAGAAAAGACTGCAGAGCAAGTCAAAATACAGATTGGATCTGCATATCCCTTGAGCGAGCCTGTTACAATTGATATCAAGGGCCGTGATTTGAGAGAAGGAATTCCAAAAACTATTGTTGTCGACGACCAGGAGATAAGAGAAGCCCTTGAAGATGTAATTACTACTATTCTCGATGCTATCCGGACAGCCCTTGAAAAGACTCCTCCTGAGATTTCTGCAGATATCATTGACCGTGGGATTATATTGACTGGCGGAGGATCTCTCTTGAAGAATTTAGATAAGAGGGTACGCGAGGAAACACAATTGCCGGTATTTATTACAGAAGATCCATTAACAACTGTTGTTCTTGGTGCAGGCAAAATGCTGGACGATTTGGATCTGTTAAAGAAAATTTCTCTAATCTAATATATAAAAAAAATTTATGCCTTCATTTCTGAATAAGAAAAAAGAATTCATTGTCTTAGCATTATTGATTTTCGCCCAATTTGTGTTAATCTCTTTTCAAGTTCCTCAAGGGAAAGAAAGCAGCTATTTTAGTAAAGCTTTTTTCTCTATTTTTTCTCCTGTTCAGCATGGAATATCCTCTTTTTTCCAGATGATAGATGACCTTTGGATAGAATATTTGGATTTTAAGAATATCCGCTTCGAGAATAAGAAAATGAAGAAGGAAATATTCTTTTTAAGGCATGAAAACTTGCTGATTCGGAATACATTGCAAAATTTAAGCGCACAAAGAGAAATTCAAGATAACCTTAAAAAAATTCATTACAAGATCCTTCCTGCACGTATTATAGGGTTAGACGCCACAAATTATTTTAAATCAATGGTTATAAATAAAGGATTAATAGACGGACTTAAGAAAAACATGACAGTTCTTGATAAAGATGGAAATTTAATAGGACGTGTAATAAAGCCAATATCCTTAAAGGAAGCAAGAGTTCAATTGATTACAGATAACAAATTAGGAGTCAGTGTTTTTTCGGAAGAAAAGAATGTTGTTGGGATTCTCACAGGTGATGCAAAAGGTCTATGCTTTTTGAAATACATCCTTGTGACAAACCAGGATATAACCGAAGGCGGATGCATTTTTACTTCAGGTTATGATGGCATTTTTCCGCCAGGAATCAATGTAGGGGAAATTATTTCCATCTCAACTGGCGGGTCTCTGTTTAAAACAATTAAAGTGAAACCTTATTTTGATTTCCGATACCTTGACCATGTGGCTGTTATTATGGTGGAACCCAAGGAGCTTTTTTAAGGAAAATTTCAATGAAAGAAGTCTTAGAAGGTCTGATTGGAATAATCATTGCTTTCGTTATCTACACGATTTTTTCAAGGACATCATATTCTCTGGTTCAAATCATCAACATTTTCAGTCTTCTTGTGATTTACTATGGAGTAAAGAAAGGAGAAATATTCGGAGCGTGCATGGGAGTCTTATGTGGATTCATTATTGATTCTTTCTCACTTGGAGTGTTTGGTGTTGCCGGGATTTCAAAAACACTCACAGGTTTTTTGGCCGGCTATATTTCCAAGAAGGTCAATGTGCTGACTATTTCACGTAATTTTTTATTTATTTTTATTCTTTTGTTCATAGAAATGGCTGTATGGACAATATTGTATGCATTTATATTTAGTGGACCAATAAATACAGGAGGAGGCCTTCTTTTTCTTCAACCATTAGTAACAGCCGTATTTGGAAGTTTGATTTTTACTTCCTTGGAAAAATGGAAGAGGGTATTTACTCGAAAAAATGAATCATAATAGTATCTATGAAGACCTAACCATAGTTCTTAAAAGGGTTAAGAACACTCAGATTTTATTTAAAGTGTTATTCGTTCTTTTGGTAGTTTCTTTTTGGAAAATTCAAATTCTCGAATACCAGAAATATTGGAAAAAATCAGAGGCAAACCGTATGAGGGAAATTATGCTTTCTCCACAAAGAGGACTTATAACAGACCGGAATAGTGTTATAATTGCCAAAAACATCGCTAGCTTTAAAGCCTCGATTATAAGAGAAAATTCTCAAGACTTGGACGGTTCTTATGAAAAAATATCCTATCTTTTAAACCTGGAAGAGGATGTTTTAAGAAAAAGAGTAGAAAGATTTCAATCCGTTCCGCTTTTCTATCCTATTGTAGTAAAAGATAACTTAACTCAAGAGGAGATTGCGAGGGTAGAGGCAAGACAACTGGAATTTCCGGAATTAATGATCGAAGTAGAACCAAAAAGATTTTATCCGTTTAATACTTTTGCTTCACATATAATTGGGTATTTACAGGAAATATCTCAAGAAGATATAAAAAATAACAAATACAGTGAAAAGGGCATCGGGGATCTTATTGGAAAAACTGGAATTGAAAAACAATATGAATCCATACTTGTTGGTAAAAAAGGTAAAGTTCTTGAAATTGTTGATAGCTCAGGAAGAAAGAAAGGAGAACTCTTAAGGAAAGAGCCAATTAATGGTAAAAATATACGGTTGAGCTTGGATTTTGACCTGCAAAAAAAAGCCGAAGAACTTTTAGATGGCAGAGAAGGTGCAATCATTGTTTTAAATCCAAAAACAGGAGAAATTCTTGCGATTGCCAGCTATCCAAGTTTTGATCCTAATAAGTTCATAAACCGGTTTTCTCCGGAGGAGTGGCAAGAAATAGCAAACAGTCCAGAATTTCCATTGGAAAACAGGGCGATTCGGGGC
Organism: Candidatus Aminicenantota bacterium; assembly: GCA_014859315.1. Lineage (GTDB taxonomy): Bacteria > Acidobacteriota > Aminicenantia > Aminicenantales > Aminicenantaceae > Kmv29. The sequence goes on along the minus strand of JACUUK010000089.1, from coordinate 2,006 downwards.
CTGTATTCACCTGGTTCCATCTTCAAATTGGCTATGGCCTTAGCAGCGTTGGATTTAAATGAGATTACAGAGAAAACTTATTTTATATGTAATGGCTCAATTTTGATTTATGGACATCCATTTTCATGTTGGTATAAACCTGGACATGGGCCTGTGAATCTCATAAGTGCCATACAACATTCATGTAACATCTATTTTTATTTATTGGGCAAGAAGTTAGGAATCAAAAATATTGCCAAATATGCAAAAGAATTTGGTTTTGGAACCAAGACAGGGATAGACCTGCCAGAAGAAAAAAACGGCTTGGTTCCTGACCCGATATGGAAAGAAGAGGTTAAAAAAGCCAACTGGTATCCTGGAGAGACCATTTCTGTTTCTATTGGGCAAGGACCTTTACTTGTAACTCCTCTTCAAATAGCCGATTTTACAGCTTTGATTGCTAATCGTGGAAAGCCAGTTAATCCTCATCTAGTTATACAGGAAGAAAAAAATGAGTTCAAAACTCCTATAACAAGAGAAATTCAAACGAAAATTGACTGGACTTCGAAGAGAAAACTATTTGAAAAAGTCATAGAGGGAATGTGGAAATCTGTTAACGCCAATGGAACTGGAAGATTTGCGTTGATTGATGGCTATAATATATGTGGAAAAACCGGGTCTACACAGATTGTCAGTACCTCGACTATAGAAAAACTTGGGAAACAAAGGAAGGAGATAAAAACGCATTCATGGTTTACTGGTTTTGCTCCAAAAGATAACCCTAAAGTGGTTATCTCTGTTTTAGTTGAATACGGAGGGATGGGCGGGCAAACGGCGGCACCTATAGCCCGGCAGCTTTTTACTTTGTTTAAAGAAAAATATGATTAACAGAGAGCTTATTAGATATATCGATTGGGTTCTAATTGGAATTCTGCTTTTGAATTCAATCATCGGTGTTGCATTTATTTATAGTTGCTCGCATTACTTGCCCGGAAATTATTATTTAAAGCAAATTATTTGGATTTTTATTAGTTTAGTTGCACTCTTTCTATTTCTTTTCTTTGACTATCACTTTCTTGCAGATTATTCATATTTAATGTATGGATTGTTAATATCTACCCTTGGCGGAATACTTGTGTTTGGTAAGCTTGTAGCAGGAACTAAAAGCTGGATTCGGTTGCCTTTCTTTCAGATCCAGCCATCAGAGCTTACAAAAGTTGTTGTTATTCTTGTGTTAGCACGATACTTTTCTAAACGCCAAAAAGAATTGCTGAGTGTGACAGATTTAATTGTAAGCGGTGTGCTCTTTTTGTTGCCTGTATTTCTTATTGCATTACAGCCAGATTTAGGGACTGCTTTGAGTTTTCTGCCAATTTATTTGGGGGCGTTAATTTTAGGTGGAATAAATAAGAAATTCATCATTTTTCTTTTGATATTTTCGATGCTATTTGGTTTTGTTGGTTGGAAATATTTTCTTAAGGATTATCAAAAGACGAGATTGACAACCATTATTTCTCCTAATAAAGATCCATTAGGAGCCGGCTACCATATTATTCAATCAAAGATAGCGATTGGTTCTGGGGGGGTTAAAGGGAAAGGATACAAAAAAGGAACGCAGAGCCAATTGAGGTTTCTGCCTGCCAGGCATACAGATTTCATATTTTCAGTCATAGGGGAAGAATTTGGTTTTATAGGAGTGATTGCTGTTATATTGACTTATGCGTTGTTTGTCTTTAGGCTCTTTCATTCTGCATTTATGTCAAGAGACAGAGTAGGTATATATATTGTTTTTATGGTCTCGATGATGATAGTATGCCAGTTTTTTATAAACGTTTTAATGACTATTGGCTTTCTTCCTGTTGCCGGGATTCCACTTCCATTGATTAGTTATGGAGGCTCATCGCTTCTTGCCAATTATTTAGCCGTATCTTTAGTTTTAAATGTGAAAATGAGAAGATTTGTAAATGTATGATAATAATTGGAAACTGTTTAAAATTCATATTAGTATTCAATAAAAAGAAAATAAT
>JACUUK010000088.1 GCA_014859315.1 Candidatus Aminicenantota bacterium | reverse complement strand
CTTTTAGCTTTATTTGAAGAATACTCTAAAAATTCAACTTCAGAGCAAAAAAGATAACTTTGTCATCTTTAAACATTCCAAATTTCGTTTTGACCTTATCTCCGTCCGCAAAAAATGCCCCAACTTCAAGTGAAGCAGCATCTTTTATTTTGTATTCAAGCCCAGGCATAAAAGCGAATGCAAGTGCATCATCTGAAATCTCCATAATTCCACCAAGTCCAATCTTCAAGTCTTCCCTGAGCATCTTGTACTCTGCTCTGACAATGATATAATCATCAAGCTCTCCAAAAAACGAACCCCGCTTGAAGCCGAGGTATTCCTCTGCCTGGCCAGAATAGTCAGTCTCATCGAAAAATCCATGAAGGTATTGAGCATTCAAATATATTCCGTTTCCCACGCTCAATGTATAGTCTATCCCAATAACATACTGAAAATATCCGCTTTCAAATAGAGGAAAATCTTTTCGCGCAAACAATATCTGGTTTCCAACAAGGAAAGGAGAAAAAATGAACGCATTCAATTTCTCAGGCCTCACATAAGCTCCCTCAGCCCAGAATCCAACAGAAGATATTTCACCTGCTAAGTCTAATCCAAAGACATCCTTTTTCGGATACTTGAAAAACTGCTCGAGCCCTCCAGTTGCTAAAGGGGAAACACCATATAGAACAGGAAGGTTAAAATTTCCACGGTAAAAGCTCAAACCTATATCTGTATTGAAAAGAATTGTGGAAAACCTCAAGCCGAAATTTGTGTTCTTTATGAGCGATTTTTCTTCCTCTATATTCACAAGAGGAAAAGAAATGCCCCCTGCAACCAGATCCGTAAACCCAGCTGGAAGCGGTGAACGCTGGCGCGAAAGCAGCCAGACAAACTGGATTTTATTAAATTGCGAAAAACAATACTCCAAATTCAGCGCTGTTTGAGGCCGTCGTTCTCCAAAATAATCCGGATCAAAAGTCAAAAAATTCGCAAAATCAACAGGATTTAGATTGTCTACAACATTTGCCTTGTCAGCAGTACCCCATTGGATTCTTTGTTTGCCAGCAGTCAGATCAAGCCCGTTGAACAAAAAATTTGAAATTTTGATATATCCTTCATGCAGAAAAAAATCGAATGGCTCAGACCTCAGTGGTGCGCCAAGTGAACTCGATTCCGGAAAGCTCCTCTTTTTTAATACCGCATCCGGAGAGGAGAACCCGTCAAAACGCACAGAATAACTAACGTGGTCAGAGAGCGTGCCTCCCAACTGTAGCCGTGTTTCCAGTCTTTTAGTCGCAAATTCTCCGCTCGTGTGGGAAAAATATTTCCCCTCTAAGTTCTCACTTAAAAAAGCAGATGAAAAAAGCTTCACTCTTCCAGATATATCCACATCTGCATAAAGGGAACTAAAGAAAACAGCAAAAAGAGAAAAAACGGCGGCTGTCAATTTTTTCATGATACCCTCCTCTTTAAAAACCTCTGTGTAAAAAGACTGTCGTCTAATCCCTGGTCAACGCTGATGTCTTTCATCTGAAGAAGAGTCTGGGATTTTTCTCTCATATCTTTCATCAATATTTTTACTGGAATCCAATATTTACCAAAGCGGTTTATCTCTTGTTCTGTTTCTTTCCATAAGTTTCCGGAATTATCGTATAACTTCATTCGAAACGGAAGAGAATATTCTTTTGAAACCCACATCTCAATTTTCTTGTATGGCTTTTCAACCCCTGGCTTTCTTTCAAGGGATAAAACCCATTCGGTTTCTTCCTCACGAACCAGTTCTGCGTCATAATATTCTGAAAATCCTGATGTCCCTAAGTCCTCATAAGAAAAATCCGACCCCATAAACCTGTCCCTTTTGTTATGGGATGCAATTCTTCGTATCCGGCGGAACTCTGGAAGATAAAGATACATTTGATCATCGGAAAGGACAAGAAACCCAACATCTTTCACATCAGGAGGAGACATGAACTTCATTACCCGCCAATCATCTTTTCCTTCAAGGTTTTTTGACCATGCTTTAAGCTCCCTTATCTTTTCGCTTTCTGAAGAGCTTATGATTTTCATTATCATTTTCATCTGTATATCTTTCGGTGCTTCCTTGCCAACTATCCGGTCGTCAACTTTTTTAAGGACATCATTCCCTGTAATCCCTCCAAAAGAAGCCAGTGCTAAAAAAAGACCAAAGGTAAATATGATGCTTTTTTTCATAATTTCCCTCCGATTTTGGGTTTTATAATTAAAATCAATGCAGGCAGAATCACTAAACAAGAAAGAGCTGCAAGGAACATAGACCCTGACATGACTCCACCAAAATGCCTTAGAGGACTCATTGTAGAAAAAAGCAGCACAACGAATCCTCCCATGACAGCAAGAGAATTGGATAAAATCGCCTTCCCTTTGTCTAAATACACCCGATGAACAGCTTCCTCAAGAGGAAGCCCTTCTCGCATTTCTTCCCGTATCCCGTGTGTGAAATGGATAACATAGTCAATGCCGACTCCAATAGACACCCCGGCAACCATCAATGTTCCATAATCAAGGGGAATTCCAAATAAACCGCAAAATCCATAGATTATACCCAGGGTAAAAAGAATAGGAATAATAGAGATGAATCCCCATGTTAGAGAACGGCCCATGAAAATCATCAAAATAAACGTGATTCCTAAAGCTAAAGCAAACGACTGGAGCTGGGAAACAAGAAGAAAATGGTCTAACCGCGTTAAAAGAGCAGGAAAACCGCTTTGCTCGACCTGGTCGAATTCAAGTACTGTTCCAGAAGGAAAATTTCCTGCTTCATCAGAAAGGACAACTAAATCATCCGCAATCTCATAAAGCAACCCAAATAATTTTTTAGAAAATGCCTCATTTTCCATGGCTTTTTCTGGGACGATTTCCTCAAATTCACGGAATGAACGTTCAGAAAAAACAAAGTTTTTTGCTTCCTTAACCCTGAATGCTAAAGTAGATGTCACATCAGATGCGATATCCTCATCAAAATAATCATACGGGATGACTTTTTTCAACACCATCTCAAAATCTTCCTCTGAAACAGCTCCGCTTGATACTGCACCCATTAATTTTTCATAAAGTCTTTCCTTCACATGATTTAAAATTTCAAAATCAAAATATTCGGAAAAAATGTATTCACGAAATTCTTTAGCGATAATATCTCTTACATCTTTATCTTCAGGCGATGGAAAGTCATCAATCAATGGAAGAAGTCTTTCCATGGCTTTTTGAGTATCAAAGTGAGCATCTCCATAGAACCTGACCAGCCAGCCAATCTCATCCAGAATGCATCTTGCCTCCTCTTTTCGTAACCTGAGTGATTCCTCTGAAGACAACTTGTTCAATTCATAAAGAGTAAATCCACTCGAGAACTCTTTATCCAGGAACTCATGTAATTTCCTATGGAGGCATTTCATAAACTCCATTTCAAAGTTTGAAATCCTTGAGAAAATTAAACTCTCCTTAAGGTCATCTGTTACAAACTGCTTGAGTTCATCCCTGCCTTCCAAGAAAAACCAAAGATTTCCCACCCCTCTGTCATTATCAGGAAGATGATAACGATTGTTCAGCTCAAAGTTCAATTCCTGGATAAAATCGGAGATGGAAAACGGATTTTTTATTCCTTCAAGGGAATATAAATAATTCTCAGCTCTTCTTATGAGTCGTAGGGAACCTACGGATTTAACATTTTCTCCCTTAAAAAAAAGAGTTACAGGTGCGTACCCGGCAAAATGATCCTGGACAATTTTAAGGGCAACTCTCGGTTGACTGGTTTCAGGATAATACTCAGTAAAATTCACCTGCCTTTTGATACGGAAAAGGCCGGGAGCGAAAGACAAAAAAACAATAAGAGATAAAATTAAAGCCAACTTTCGATGTTTTCTAACAAGTCCAGATGAAACATTAAGTATGAAAGAAAAAATAGTAATGCGGCTTTTTGAATCGCTTTTTCTTTTTGAGATAAAGATTGCATTTCCAGCAGGAATGAAAGTCAGTGAAATGACAGCAGCAAACGCGATTCCAAAAGCAGAAAAAACCCCGAATTCTTCTATGAGTTTAAGTTTGGCTGTAAGAAATGAAATAAACCCTGCAACCGTTGTGGCAGCAGCAAGAATAACAGGCATAGATATGCTCTTTGTCGCCTCCTGGATATGTGATAGAGCAAGGCTATTTTTATGACCTTCATTATAGATACTGTTAACCACATGAATTCCATAAGCAGAGCCCAGTGCAATCAACAAAACAGGAAGCGCTGGAGTAACCAAATTCATCGAGACATTAAATAGTCCCATTAAACCAAACATCCAAACCGTGGCTATCCCAACTACTGACAAAGGAAACACTACTCCATTCAAATGCCTGAAACTGAAATAAAGAATCATCATGATTAGGATTATAATGATTGGCACAAGTTTTTTTATATCTGAAGAAACATATTCGTCTGCAAAATATGCATCAGAAGGGCTTCCAGAATAATAGATGTCAGCGTAATCTTTTAGATGTTTTTCAACGGCTGGCTTAACTGTTTCTCTAAAACTCTTAATAATGTCTTCCTTCGGATTAATATAAATGCTTACTGCTAGCCATTTACCATCAGCCGAAATCACATTATTAACAAATCCTTCTTTGGAGAGGGCATAATCTTTAAGCTTCTGTAATTCATTTGAACTTTCCGGAATATCTTCAAGAAAGTCCCGGACTTCAATACCCCCTTCAATCTGGGTGATATGGGGTATATTTGAAATAGACGTCACTGAAAATATTTCCTCGTTTTCTTTAAGCTCTTCTGTAAGACCTTTAACCTTATTTAAAATTTCTGGAGAGAACGCCTCTCCTTTAAATGGTTTTAACATAACAAGAACAAGGTCATTGGGACCAAATTGTTTTCCTGTGTGGAGTAAAAGCTTTAAAACGGGGTCATCTTTTGGAATCCACTGAGTCACTCGATTATCAAAATGAAGGTTCTTCATCTGATAAGCAAAGAAAAGGGTCAATAGAAAAATGACAGCGACCACAGCGTACCTTCTCTTAACGACAAATTCAGATGTTTTCTCCAGCATTTGTGTCCTCCAAGAAATTGAGAGTGAATATTCACTCTCTTTCACAAAAACAACTCTCTCGCATCAAGAATTCGAGATTGTTTAAATGGTTATTCCTGAAAATAATTGGGAAAGCAGATTATCCCCAACCTCGATTAAAGAAATCTTCCTATTCTTAATTGTCCAGTATGAAAAAGCTGTCTGGATAATTCCTAGAATATGAATTGCAGCCAGGGCGGCATCCACATCTGGTTTAATCCTTTTTGAAGCCTTGCCGTTCTCGATAATTTCTTTTATAAATCCTGTGAGGTCATTTATGAGAATTTCAAGCTTTTCAAGAAGGAAAGTCTCCCCAATATGGATTTCATCAGAATAAATAATTGGAAATATGCCAGGAAACTCCTGCAAAAATTCCAGATGCTTTTTAAGGAGTAATTTTATCTGTTTTAAGGGATTTTCAGAGGAATCTTTTATCTCTTGAAACTGGTTTTTTGCGAGCAAATGGGCCTCATTCAATATGAAAAGGATGATTTCTTTTTTTGACTTAAAATGCCTGTAGAGAGCAGATTCTGCAAAGCCAACTTCCCTGGCAATTCGCGCAACTGTCAGCCCTTTTATTCCGTACTCGTCTACAATCTTCAAGGATGTATTGACAATTCCCTTTCGTCTTGTTTCTTCCTCGCTTGTAAAAATTGATCTAACCATTGTAGTGAACGCTCACTCACATTTTATATGAAAAAAGCACAATGTCAAGAGATGAAAATATTTTTTTTGATGGCTCGATATATATCTTACCCACACAATTTGGATAGGAGCCCTATTTATTTACTTGACAAAATGTAGTCACAATGACTATGTTAAATATGTAGCTATTATAGTCACCAAAAAGGAGAATAAAGCATGCAACCTATAAGTGTTGGCATCCGTGAAGCTAAAACCCATTTCAGCAAATTACTCAAGAATGTCAAGAGAGGAGGAGAAATAATTATTACTGATAGGGGTAAACCAGTGGGAAAAATCGTTCCTTTGTCTAAGGATTCCCTCTCTCTTACTGAGCGCATAAAGGAACTGGAAAGAAGTGGGTGGATTAAGCCCTTAAATCAAAAAAAGAAAAAGATAAAACAATTACCTCCTCCCATCCCTGTACCTAAAGAATTAGCCCAGAGATTTTTGCAGGAGAACAGAGATTCATGAAAAAATCAACACCTCTTGTTATCTATTGGGACTCTTCGAGTATCCTTTCTGCGCTTTTTAAAGATTCACACAGTAAAGAAGCCCTGAGTTGGTCACAAAAAGAAGGAGTCCATTTAATTTCAACCTTATCCTATGCTGAGGTTTGTGCGGTGATATCCCGAATTAAAAGAGAAAGACTTCTCGCTGATCTGCTTATAGATGCTGCCTTTGAAGTATTGGATACAGGACCATGGAGGCGGTTAAATGTCTGGCCAGAATGGGATATGTTTAAATCCTTGTCAGTGAAATGGCCATTGAGAGGCGCAGACCTTTGGCACCTGGCTACAGCCAAAACGCTCCAAAAGCAGATTCCAGAATTATTTCTTCTAACCTTCGACACTAAGTTGGAAAGAGCTACTAAGGGAGAAGATTTCACAAGTTCTACTTAGTTGAAAACATAAATTTCCTTTTAAGGTTGTCTTAATTCAAAAAGCGTTAGATAGTGCTAAAAAATATGGGATTTATCCAAATCGGAGCATACAAGATTGTTACCAATTTTACAAAGCACATCCTGAGGTGCCTTGTACATAAAGATCTTTATTGGAAATTCCTTCTCCTCTCCAGGACGAAGATGAAGGCCCCAGGAATGGCATTCCAGTTCCCCAAAGGCAAGCTCTTCTTTTTCCAGGTGGCTGTAGATTTGGATGATATCCCCGTTTGCTTCTTGCTCATTTTTTGGCTTATCCACATATGGAAATTCGGATTTCACAGGAAATTTCATTAAGACCATGAAATAATCACCATCTTCTGCTCTGGAAATATAACAAATGACTCCCTGTGCGAATCGAGGGTTAATTCCAACTTTATAGCGCTGGCTTCCATGAATGAAGAAAGAGAAGCTTCCTGGGTTAGATTTCACATATTCTTCTGGAATCGGTTCAAAATAATTCCCTCGCCAGGCCTCTTCATTTATTTCTTTCACAGGCACAATCATCGTTCCTTTAGGCGGAACCTGAATTAAACACCAGAGAGCTAAAATCCTGTCTAATAGCTCTGTAGAATCGTTTTTCATCTTGTGGACAAAATCAATGCCTAAAAACTCGTACTTTATTGACTCGAATTCAGGATCATCTCTTAGAGGATCCTCTTCGAGCTTCATTTCTCTTGTGATTTTCAGTTCATACTGTTCTTTTCCATCATTAGAGATTACATTGAACGAATTGGTGAGTCTGATACATTCGTTTTCCTTAAATAACTCGACTTCATACTGGCCAGGATCCATCATTGAAAAGTCCCTGTTTTCTTTCCAGTCTGGCTTAAATATGAATCCTTTTGGACCGCCTTCTGGAGAAACCCAGGTGCGCTGCCCTCCTTGGCCTTTTAGAATATCCGAATGAGTCCAGAATAAATTTTCTCCTCCTACAGAAACAGCAAGAATTCTCGCACCAAATTTGGGGACAACGACAAACTTATTGTTTTGGTTGTTGGAGAGGATATAATGTTCGATTTTATTGGATTTAAGCACATTCTCTATAGATTTCATGTCTGGCCTCTTTAAAAAAGTATCCCCTGCGGAAAATATCCCGCATAAACAAACGAGCGCAATCAATACATAAATAAAATTATAGATTTTATTCATTTTTTACACCCCGAAAATCCATAAATAACCACTATTTTTTATAATCCGTTATTTAGCAATTTCTATAAGAATAAAAGAGAAAAGTCAAATCTATCTGAAGATATTGAGATTTTCAAATTTTATCTAATTTATGTAAGTACTTGCATCAAATCATCATAAAAGCATCTTTATTTCCGTGATAAGGGAAACATCTGACCTAATTGAGAAATGCGGCGACGGTTCCTCTCCATACGAAGCCCATTGTGGAGGGTGGGAGGGTCTTG
>JACUUK010000087.1 GCA_014859315.1 Candidatus Aminicenantota bacterium | reverse complement strand
TTCTTTTTCCCTGTGTGAAATGCCAGAGAATATATATGAATGCTCTCCATTTTTCCATTGAATATAATCCAATCCAATAGCAGAAAGAATGGCCAGAGTTGATAAATAAATATAAAGATATCGTGAAAACTTTTGGAAATCAGACCCTTTTGGCGACCAGCTCAACCGCATGAATCACTTTTTTTGGAGGATTTCATAAGTTTTTTTGAGGAAGTCACTTGAGCTTTGATCTTCCTTTTTTAACTTTATATCCGGGACAAGACCCTTTTGCCATAATTTTTCTTCAGGGCTCAGGTGAAAGACTGCCGAAGTTAAAACTAAGCCAGTCCCGTCATCTAAAGTAAAAAATTGCTGCTTAGCCACAAGGCCGAGTGTTTGGGAACCGATGACCGTAGCATTTCTGTGTTTTTTTAGAACGGCAGACACAACTTCAGCCGGTCCGATAGTAGCTTGATTGACCCAGATTATCAATGGAAGCGTTGGGATGTCGGCTGGCTCAAGGCAAGATAAAAATTCTTTGAACTTTCCCTTCTTTTCGAAATATCCAATCTTTTCTTTTTTCAAAAAATAATTTATGAATCGTTGTGCTTCTTCAATGTCTCCTTCATGACAGTCCCTTAAATCCAAAATTAAGGGGGCTGTTTGTTTTTTTAACTGCGGGATAACATGTTTTTTTAATTCTGTTGTTAAGGTCGAATAAAAGTTATGGATTTTTAATATTCCGCTTGTGTTTTTGGCTTCATTGAAATCGAATGGCTTGGTATGGACTTGTGTGCGGGGAATAGTTAATACCTCGTTCTTATTAGCCCGTACAATTTCGATTCTAATTGGATGCGATTCTTTATCTTTAAGATATAGGTTGGCTTCGAGCATGCTCATCATCAAAGTTGGTTGGCCGTCAACAGTGCTGATTAGTTCGCCAAGTTTAACGCCTTCGTTTTCGGCAGGGGAGTTTTCCTTGATGCCTATTACCATAGGGAAAGAGCCATATCTTTTATAAAGAATAATGCCGATGTCCTTGAGGTCTTTATCTTTTCTTTGATTGTATTTAATCAGACTCTCTTTATCGAGATAACTTGAAAGGACATCAAGGGAGTCAGTGATTCCTTTGAATGCTCCATCCATTGTCTGTTGTGGGTTTGGCTCTTCTACATAGTCATCCCGTATAAGCCGTATGACTGTTCCGAGAATCTTAAATGTTTTATTTTGGGATGCACTTATGGAAACCCCGCGCAAAAATGTTCTATCAAGAAAAAAGAAGATACAAAGAGTCAGAAATATGGTTAAGAGAATAATTCTTATTTTTTTTTGTGACATTTTTCCAAACAATTAAACTTGATTCTATCATCTTCTTCTTAGCCATTGCAAGGGATCTAGAGGTTTTGTTTTGAAGCGGATTTCAAAATACAGTGCTGTCCCAACAAGTGAACTGCTGTCCCCTGCAATAGCAATTGACTGCCCGGCTTCTACCAAATCTCCTTTTTCCACAAGAAAATTGGAGCAATGGCCATAAAGCGAATAATAGGTCATTCCATGGTCGAGGATAATCAGATTTCCGTATCCCTGGAAGTAATCACAGTAGACCACAGTGCCTGCGTGAATGGCCGTGATGGATGAATTTTCATTGCTTTCGATTTCTATTCCATTATTCATGGTGACAGTATTAAACCGTGGGTGCCTTTGGAGGCCAAATTTTGTTAAAATTTTTCCCTCTGTTGGCCAAGGCAGCTTTCCTTTTTTCTCATAAAGGGGAACAAGGTGATAAGGCAACCTGATTTCTTTTCTTTGTAATTTTTCCATTAGTAGTTGAAGCTGTTCTTTCTGCCATTGTAATTCTTCCAATGCCTGGAGATGAGTCTTTTTATTTTCTTCTATTTCTCTAATGATGGCACGGCTTTTTCTCTCCTGTGCGGTGAGGTCCCTTCTTTTCTGATTGGCTTGAGTGATTAGTTGGGCGATCTCTTGTTCTTTTGTTTCTAAGGTATTTTCTGCAGCTTGCAGTTCTGAGAGAATATTCAAGTAGTTTCTCACGATGTTTTCCTGGTATTTCGCTAAAAGGGTCAACTGTTTACTCTCAGTGATGAGATTGCCAATGTCTTCAATATGAAGAATGTATTCAAGGTATGTTGTCCTGCCATATTTATAGAGTGTCACAAGTATTTTCTCAACAGATTGCTTCTCTTCATCTAATTTTGCCTTTAAGGGAGGAATCCTTTTTTGAATAGCTATAAGTTCCTGATTGGCTTTTTTCATTTGGATATTGTAAAGAACTATTTCTTTTTGAATCAGTTTCTTGTTGAAACCTATCTTGTCTAACTCAGAAAGAATAGAGGACTTCTTTTTATCCTCTTCTTTTATTTTTTTCTTGAGGGCTGCAATCTCTTTGGATAACTTTATGAGTCGATCCTGATATTCAGTAACCTCCTGGACGGATGCGGCAACCCCTGCGAGAACGGCTCCTCCGAAAAAGAGGATAAATGCCACCCAGGGGAAGATTTTTTTCAAAGAAAACTTAAGGAAACTAATCCTGAATTCAATCATTTTCGTGTGACGTAAATAATCCCTCCAACAATGCCAAGGATTATTCCGAAGACGACATCGATTAGAGAAAAAGAAAAAGCTACATTGGCTGAAATCCCATAGAATTTAAAAATTTCAATGTAGGAGCCTTCTCTTAGCCCTAATCCATTGATGGTGATAGGGATTATCAAGATAAGGAGCACAATCGGAATGAATATAAAATAATCGAGAAGGGATATATTCAGATGAAGCGCCTTCCCTATCAGAAAATAATGCAGAATCACATTCACTTGAAGGAGAAAAGCCCAAAAAAAGGCCTTGAGGAGTTGTTGCTTTTTTTTCTTATACTTAAAAACGATTCCTCTGAATTCAAGGATTTTTTGTTTGACCTTCGTAAGGATTCCTTTATCGGGGATGATGTTAAGGATTCGAGTAGTGTATGGCATGAAAAAAACAGCAATGGATGTAAGCCCTAAGAAGCTGATGATGAGAGCCACCCAGATTACAGGGACTTTGCCTGTCATGTCCAGCCGGAAAAGAGAGGAAGTGAAGGCAAAGCCAAGAAGAACGATAATTCCTGTCAACCGCTCCACTAATACAATGGCTGAGGATTTTAATATTGATTGAGAATAGCGCGAACCGTCCCATATCCTTACTACATCTCCTCCAAAGCGTGTAGGTAAGAAATTATTAAAGAAAGTCCCAACCAAATAAGATTTGGCCAGAAAAATCAAAGGAACAGAATCTCCTTGAGCTTGTATAAGAATTTGCCACCGTATAGCACTGATAAGAAGACCCAGAGAGTGAAGAGAGAATGAAAGAAGAAGCCAGAAGAGGTCAACTTGCTTAAGAACAGCAAAAACATCTTTTATGGATGTTTTGTAGATTAAAATGAAAGCAATTATCAGGAAGCTGAACAGAAATTTGATTGAAAAAATAAGAATATTTTTTTTTACCCGCATTCGTTATCCTAATGTCTATTCTATACTATTAATTGATTTTTTTTTATAAAAATAATCAGTTGTGGATTTTCCAACTATGCCGCTTAACAGAAGAAGTGAAACCAAGTTCGGAAAGGCCATGCATGCATTTGCCGTATCACCTATGTACCAGACAATATTAAGATGTACCCCCTGGATGATCGAGCCGATGAATATCAATCCGATAAAGACGAGACGGAAAGGATAAACAATCTTAACTCCAAAGATATATTCAACACATTTTTCGCCGTAATAGCACCATCCTAATAATGTGGAGTAGCCAAAAAGCAAGGAACTGAGAGCTATAATATAACCTCCAAAAGGAATCACAGAATTAAATGCTGCAGCCGTAAGTGCGGTGGATGTCAGGCCATCGGATGCTCCGCATGCAGCAGTCTTTAAGTACATACCGGTGATAACAATCGTGAGCGTTGTCAATGTGTTGACAATAATTGTGTCAATGAATGTGCCTGTCATTGCAATGAGTCCATTTCGAGGGGGGTCAGATGATTTTGAAGACGCCTGGGCGATGGCTGCAGAGCCCAAGCCGGATTCATTTGAAAGCAGGCCTCTTCGAATGCCTATGCTGATAGCTTGTCTTACTGATGTCCCGACAAGGGCACCTCCAACCGCCTTTATTGAGAAGGCAGATTTAAAAATAACTGCAAAGGCATTGGGGATATTTGTGATATTAGCGAGAACAACCACTATGGCGCCGCCGAAGTAAAAGATAATCATTGTGGGAACAAGCCGTTCAGAAACGCTTCCGATTCGCTTGATGCCTCCAAGCACAACAGCCCCGACTATGGTTGTAATCACAAGGCCTGTCAGCCAGAATGGGACGTTGAATTGGTCGTTAAAAGCAAGTGCCATGGAATTTGATTGGGCCATGTTCCCAGTGCCAAAGAGTGCTGCAGTCGCTCCGCACACAGCAAAGAACATGCCCATAAATTTTGCTAAGCTTTTGTTTTTTATGCCATGGCGGGCATAATACATTGGGCCGCCAGACATTTCACCGCGTTTGTTTTTTATTCTGAATTTTACTCCTAAGAATCCTTCGGCGTATTTTGTTGCCATGCCAAAAAAGCCGGCTAACCACATCCAGAATGGAGCTCCAGGGCCTCCTGTGGCAATGGCTGTGGCTACCCCTGCTATATTCCCATTTCCTACTGTAGCAGCAAGAGCAGTCATCAAAGCGGCATAGGGTGAAATGTCTCCTTCTTCTTTTTCAGATTTATCTTTTCCCATGGCTCCCTTTAGAACCATCTTTATAGAAAGTGCCAATCTCCGGACTTGAATCATGCGTGTCATCAAAGTAAGTAAGATTCCAGTCCCCAAAAGGAGAAAAATCATCCAGGAGCTCCACATGAAATCACTGAGTTCTCGGATGAAAACAAGAGTTTTATCAAGAATCGAAAGAGAAATTGACAAATCGAGTTCGAGTGTTTGTTCTTCGTCTGAAATCGTGATTTCTTTTTCTACAGGAGTTAAACCGTAGAGATCAAGCTTGATTATGTATTTCCCCTGGTTGAGGTTCCGGTAGAGAAAATTTCCTTGTGGGTCAATTGTAGTTTTTAGGTATTTATCCTCCCCAAGAGCCATTAGGAGAATATTCCCATGAGTGTAGGGGCTGGCCTTGGGTGAAAGCAGGACTCTCCCTTTAATGTCAGCAGCGTTAACGCTGGAAAAACCGAGAATCAAGCATAAGAGAAAGAAAAGGACAAAAAATTTTTTCTTCATTATTTTCTCTATATTATTTCCTCTATCTTGCGATGCCTATTATGAAAATCAGAATAGTTATAACGGCAAAAGGTGCAAGAAATTTTATATTAAAGACCCAGATGGGTTTCACTTTGAAAATTTTGTTTCCTGATGCAATCTCCTTAAGGGCATTGGAGACTCCCCAGGAATAGGCAAGAAATATGCATATGAAGAATGCTCCCACAGCCAACATGATGTTTCCGAAGATAAGGTCCATTTTTACCATGACCCCTAATCTTGTAAGGAAAGAGACACCACCATTAGAAAGGGCTGAGGGAATGCCTAAGAGAAAAGAGAGTGCTCCTATAAAAATGGCGGCCTTTCTTCTTTTCCATTTTCGTTCGTCGACTAAAAATGCGGTGGGCACTTCAAGCAGAGAAATAGTAGAAGTTAGAGCTGCAACGAGTAAGAGCATGAAAAAGAGAACTCCAAAGATGTAGCCCCCAGGGATTTTAGAAATAATCAGAGGAAGAACCTGGAACATAAGCCCTATTTCGGCCTTGAATCCTTCTGGATTAATTCCAGGGGTAGCAAAAAGAGTTGGGAAAATGATGATCCCTGCCAGGAAGGCTACGAGTGAGTCTGAAAAACAAACCCAGCCTGCAGATGATACGAGATTATCTTTTTTTGATATATAACTTCCATAGGTCATCATTGTTCCCATGCCAAGACTTAGCGAAAAAAATGCCTGCCCTACAGCAAAGAAAAGAATGTTGGCATTCAGTTTCGCAAAATCTGGCTTCAGGTAAAAAGAAATTCCTGTTCCGGCTCCACGAAGAGTTAATGCCCTGATGGCCAAAGAGATAATCAGGGCAAAAAGGAGAGGCATGAGGACTTTTGACCACCTTTCTATTCCCTCCCTGACTCCTTTGGAGATAACAAAAGTAGTGAGGCCAATAATAATGAACAAGCAAATAAGAACTTCTATAGGATTTGCAGCAAAATGTGCGAAAACATGGTCAGAAAGTTCCCAGGAAACCTCACCGCGAAAAACCCCTGTAATAGTCTTATATAAATATCCTAATGCCCAGCCAGCAACAACAGAATAATAGGAGAGGATAAAAACACCCGTGGCTACACCCATGTATCCGACTGCTTTCCAGGGAGTATGTGGCTTAATGGAATTAAATGCGCCAACAGGGTTTTTCTGCGTATGGCGTCCTATAGTGAGCTCGGCAAGCATGACTGTGAATCCAATGAGGATGACGGCTAAAATGTAGGCAAAGACAAATATTGCTCCACCATTTGTGCCTACCATTATAGGAAATCGCCAAATACTTCCTAACCCGATAGCAGAGCCAGATGCAGCGAAAATAAAGGCGATTTTAGATCCCCAACTTCCTCTATCCTTCTCAGAAACGCTGCCCATCTTTGTCTCCTTTAGATGAAAAAACCATTCTCTCCGAACATTATTTTCAATATCTAATACCATAAACAAATAGGATTGTAAAAGGAATAATCCTCTTTACCATGAATGCTGCTTTTATGTATATTTAAAAGATAGAAAGTGAAATAATGGCAGAATATATTGAAAAGAAATTGTTAGCAAAAGCAAGGCTTATCTATACAGCGGCTCTAAAAGCAGTAGAGCCAGAAGTATTAATCAAACAGAATGTTGTACTTCATGATAAACATCTGTTTATTCAAGGTAAAAAGTTTCCATACTATGACTTTGAGAATATCTATCTTGTTGCAATTGGAAAAGCAGGCCCTTTTTTGGCCAAAAGTCTGATAAACCGGTTAAATAATCAGATAAATGGCGGGATTGTCCTCCACCTGCCTCAAAACCCGATTTCTATAAAGAATATTACATGCCTCCCAGCCTCCCATCCTATTCCTGACAGAAAAAGCGTGGCTGCAGCCCGAAAGGTTCTTGATTTCGCTAAAAACATAAAGGAGAAAGACCTGCTTTTCATGCTTATTTCTGGAGGGGGATCATCACAGCTCTGCCTTCCAGCCGAAGGGCTCCCCTTAAAGGATAAGAAGGTACTCACTCGTAGTCTTCTGAAAGCAGGTGCCGACATAAAGGAACTTAACACTGTGCGGAAGCATCTTTCCAAAATCAAAGGAGGGCGCCTGGCTCGGGCAATTTATCCGTGTACGGTTATAAATCTTGTTATTTCTGATGTTATCAATAATGATCTAGCAAGTATTGCTTCAGGGCCAACATTCTGGGATTCAACAACTTACAAAGATGCTTTCAACATTTTAAAAAAGTACTCTCTATGGGAAAAAGCACCGGATTCAGTAAGAAGAATCATTGAAAACGGCGTTCGGGGAAACGAGGAAGAAACCTTGAAAAAGAATTCTGCAGTGTTTTCACGCGTTCATAACTTTATTATTGGGGATAACAAAACAGCCCTCCAAGCAGCTCAGCAAAAAGCAAAAGAACTGGGATTTAAGGCATTTATCCTTACATCTTCAGATAGAGGAGAGGCAAGGGTGGTAGCCAGAAACTACGTATCTTTATTCGAAGCTCTTATCAAATCAGGCAGAATTCATTCTGCTTCTGTATGCTTATTGTCTGGCGGAGAACTAACAGTCACAGTAAGAGGAAAGGGTATGGGAGGGCGAAACCAGGAGTTTATCCTGGCTGTTCTCAATAAGATGGAAAAAAGCCCTTTAAAAAACAAAAATTGGCTGATTTTAAGCTTAGGGTCAGACGGAATTGACGGAACTACCGGTGCGGCTGGAGCTTTCATCCTTCCATCGACAATTAAGAAAGCGAAAAAATTGTGCCTTGATCCCGCTTCTTATTTAGAAAACAATGATTCTTACACATTTTTTAAAAATCTTGATTGCCTTATTATCACTGGATATACGAAAACAAATGTTATGGACATCCGGATGTTTCTTGCCTCATAAA
>JACUUK010000196.1 GCA_014859315.1 Candidatus Aminicenantota bacterium | reverse complement strand
CAAGAACCTGCAAAAAAAATAACCTTTGAACAAGCATTCTTGAACGCACAACCACGAATATTCAAGCCACTTGTATCTATACGTTCTTGGCTTGATGAAGAACATTATCTTGTCTCTGAGACAGATGAGAAGACAAAAGAAACTAAATTGTTTAAGGTGCATGCAAAATCAGGACAAAAAGAACTTTTCCTTGATTATGGGAAAATCCAGAAAAAATTTCCCAAAGGACTAAATGCAGGTTCCCATGTAGCCAATACCACTAATTATTCTGGCCTGCTATATTCCTTCAATGGAGACCTTTATTATTATTCTGTCCCACAAGATACATTTAAACGCCTGACCGCCTCAAAATTTGAAGAAAAGAACCCTCGGTTTTCTCCTGACGGCCGTTTTATTGCCTTTACCCGTAACAACAACCTCTACACCCTTGACATCTCCACTGGTCTTGAACACCAGCTCTCTGCCGACGGTTCAGATACAATTTACAATGGCTGGGCATCCTGGGTTTACTATGAAGAAATTTTGGGCCGGGGCTCTCGCTATGCGGCTTTCTGGTGGTCTCCAGATAGCAGCAAAATCGCATTCCTGCGCTTTGACGACAGCCCTGTTCCAACATTCCCTTTGTTTCGCTCCGGAGGAACTCATGGAACTCTTGAGATCGAAAGATATCCTAAATCCGGGGACCCCAATCCAACAGTCAAGCTCGGAGTTGTATCGGCAACTGGAGGAGAAATTGTTTGGGTTGATATCAGTGAGAAGGCCGACCACTATGTCGCATGGCCCTTTTGGCTGCCAGATAGCTCCAAATTGACCTTCCAGTGGATGAACCGTGAACAGGAAATAATCAAAATCTATTCCATGGACATCAAAACAGGAAAGATAAATGAAATTTTTGTGGAAAAACAACCTTCCTGGGTAGAATTCTTTGAAGATTTGTATTTCTTTAAAGACGAAAGCGGGTTTCTCCTTAGAAGCGATGTCGATGGCTGGCGTCATCTGTATTACTACGACCTCAACGGCCATCTTAAAATACGGCTTACTCAAGGGGAATGGACAGTTTCAAATATTTCGCTTGTGGATGAGGCAAAAAAGAGAATCTTCTTTCATGCAATAAAAGGAAACTCAACAGAAAGCCATCTTTTCTCTGTCAGACTGGATGGCACACGCTTAAAGCAATTAACCAAAGAATCAGGAACACACCGTGCTAATGTCTCTCCGGGTGGGGATTATTTCATAGATTATTTTTCAAGCGTCAACACTCCTTCCAAACAAGACCTTTATAAAACCGATGGAACACTTATCAGAACAATAAGCAAGAGTTCCACCCCTCTGCTAAATGAGTATAAATTGGCGAAAAAGGAGCTCTTCTCTATACCAACAGAAGACGGCTGGAATCTTCCAGCCTACTGGATTCTTC
>JACUUK010000086.1 GCA_014859315.1 Candidatus Aminicenantota bacterium | reverse complement strand
AGAAACAAAGGAGAAGTGAAAATGGATAGAGAACAAAGAAGCGAACGGAGCTCTTACCGGAGATATTTTCCGCCTAAACGCAAGGTTTGCCGTTTTTGTGCGAGAAATATCAAAGAGATTGACTATAAGAACGTAGACCTTTTAAAGAAATATGTGCCAGAGCGAGGAAAAATAGCTCCCAGGCGTTTAACTGGAACATGTGCTTTTCATCAAAGAAAGTTATCTACCGCTATTAAAAGGGCCCGATTATTGGCTTTGCTTCCTTATGTAGAAGAGTAGACCGACATCAGTGCGATTGGAGGGAAAATGAAAATCATCTTAAAAGAGAATATAGAGAACCTTGGGAAAAAGGGAGACATTGTGAATGTAGCTGCTGGTTATGGGAGGAATTATCTAATCCCCAGAAAATTAGCGCTGGAAGTTACCCCATCAAACATGAAAATGATCGAGATGGAACAACAGGCATTGAGGAAACGGTTAGAAAAGGAAATCCTTTCTTATAAAGACCTTGTGCAAAAGTTGAATCAAGTCACCCTGTCTTTTACCCGGAAAACAACCGAGAAAGATGCCATTTTTGGGTCTGTGAGTTCTTCTGATATTAAAGAAGAGCTTGATAAATTGGGCTTTGAAATCGACAGAAAGAAAATATTGCTTGACGAGCCCATAAGAAAGCTGGGAAATTATGTAGTACCTGTTAAGGTCTTTCATGAAGAACGCGCAGAAATAAAAGTTGAGGTGATTGCAGAAGGCGTTAAGCAAAAGGAAGAGAAAGAAGAAAAAAACCAAGAGATGAAAGAAGAAAAATCTTCTGATGAGGAGAATGAAAAAGACGCTGAAAACTAATCAAGAAACATGGATTAAAGAGGGCAGAAAACCTTCTCAACATCAAGAAATAGGGAGGGTTCAATGGATCTAGATTTAATGTTCTTGAAAAAAACGCCTCCTCATAGCCTTGAAGCAGAAAAAACTGTATTAGGGGGTATTCTCGTCAACAATCAAAACCTCAATGTCATACTTTCTGTTATCTCTCCTGAAGATTTTTATAAACAGGCAAACAGAACAATCCTCGAAAGGATGGTTTCTTTAGTTGACAAGGGGCTTGCTGTTGATTTGCTTTCTTTGAGCGAGGAGCTTCAAAGAGCTGGCCGCCTCGAAGAAGTAGGTGGGGCATCGTATGTTTCTTCTCTTATGGATGGAATTCCCAAGAGTTTAAACGTTGAATATTACGCCCAAATCATCAAAGAAAAAGCTCTTTTGAGGCGGTTAATTCTTTCTTCAGCAAAGATCATTTCCTCAAGTTATGAACAAAAAGAGGATGCTGATCAATTGTTAGATGAAGCACAGTCATCAATCATAGAGGTGGCGGAGCAAAGGATTAAACCGGGTTTTATTCCTATAGGAAGCCTAACTCCTCATGCGATAGAAACGATCAGTGCTTTACGTGAACGAAAGGAAGCCGTAACAGGCATTCCCACGGGATTCCGAGATTTGGATGTCCTGACGTCAGGCTTTCACAGCTCTGAATTTATAGTTATTGCGGCTAGGCCATCAATGGGGAAAACAGCTATGTGCTTAAATATTTCACAGCATCTTGGTGTTAAGACGGATTATTCAACCGGTTTTTTCTCAATTGAGATGGCTAAAGAACAGGTTGCAATCCGGCTTCTTTGTTCAGAGGCGCAGGTGGACATCAAGAAGGTTCGTACAGGGTTTGTGGGAGACCAGGAATTTGAGAGGCTCAAGCTTGGGGCTGAAGCGCTTGCTAATGCAAAAATCTTTATAGATGAGACGCCTGGTTTATCGATTATACAGATGAAAGCCAAGGCAAGGCGCCTGAAAATGGAACAGCATTTGGACATATTGTTTCTTGATTATATGCAGCTTATGCACCCTGGGGGGAGATTTGAGAACAGAACACAAGAAATTTCATATATCTCTCGCTCTTTAAAAGAACTTGCGAAAGAGCTTCAAATCCCAGTTATAGGCATTTCTCAATTAAGCCGGGCTCCAGAAAAAGGCCGCAAGGAACCTATCCCGCAACTGTCAGATTTACGAGAGTCAGGGGCAATCGAGCAGGATGCAGATGTTGTTATTTTTATCTACCGCCCGGAATTTTATCGTCCGGACGAGGAGACAATAAAGGGAATTGCTGAAATCCATGTGGCCAAGCAAAGAAATGGACCAACAGGGAAGCTGAAGCTTGCCTTTATAAAAGAATTCGCCAGGTTTGTAGACATGGAATTTCGAGATTATGAGTCTTAGGATGAAATATCAAAGGCTTCCCTTGGTTTTTTATGGCTTTTTTCAGGGGATGGGTGAGGTTGGCCTTCTTTTTTCAAGAACAGTTAAAAATATTTTTAAGAAGCCCTGGGAAAAAGATATATTCTTACAGCAGGTAGAGGAAATAGGGGTTCGGTCTTTGCCCGTTGTGTCCATGACTGCTGCATTTGGCGGCCTTGTATTTGGCCTCCAGACTTATATTGGATTCCACAGGTATGTTGGAGCTGGGACAGAAGCTTATGGCGGCCCGATTATTTCTTTAGGACTGTCTAAGGAAATAATCCCCATTCTTGTGGGCCTAATGGTTTCAGGAAGGGTGGGATCAGCGATTGCGGCTGAGATAGGCACAATGAAAATCACAGAACAAATCGATGCCCTTTTCAGCTTGGGCGCTGATCCAAACAAGTATCTTGTTGTCCCGAGAGTGTTGGCTGCGTTTATTGTGCTTCCATGCCTCACTCTTTATGGGGATGTAATTGGCATGATTGGAGGCTTTTTTTATAATGTTGTAGTAATGGGTGTAAACAGATTTATTTACATAAAAAACACGTTGCTATATTTAGAATTATGGGACATAACCACTGGACTTATCAAAGCGGCGGTTTTTGGTATTGTGATAGCAATTATTGGTTGTTGGCAGGGATTGAAGGCAGAAGGAGGTGCGGCAGGAGTTGGGAGAGCTACTACCCGGGCAGTTGTTATTGCTAACATCATGATTTTGATTTTGAACTTTTTCCTCAGCAAAGCACTTCCTGCATCTTTAGGCGGATGATTCAGATAATCGATCTACACAAATCCTTTGGCCCTAACAAGGTTCTTCAAGGGGTTTCCTTGAATGTAAAGAAAGGAGAGACTCTCGTCATTATTGGCCAGAGCGGCTCAGGGAAGAGTGTTTTGATTAAACATTTAATAGGACTGATAAAACCTGACAAAGGAAAAATCGTTGTCGATGGAGTTGATATCACACGGCTTCGAGAAGATGAGCTTTATAAGACAAGACGAAAATTCGGCATGCTTTTTCAAAGCGCTGCACTTTTTGATTCAATGACTGTAGCTCAAAATGTAAGCTTTGGATTGGAACGCTATTCTAAGATGTCTCAAAAAGAAAGAAGGAAAAGAGTCGCGGAAAGTTTAGCAATGGTTGGACTAAGAGGGATAGAAAACCTCATGCCACATGAACTTAGCGGAGGCATGAAGAAAAGAGTAGGCCTGGCTCGTGCTATATCCTATCGACCTGAAATCATCCTTTATGACGAGCCTTCCACAGGAATCGACCCTATAAGAGCAGATGCAATCAATGACTTAATCATAAGGATGAAAAAAGAAATAAAGATCACCTCTATTGTCATAACACATGATATGGTAAGTTCCTATAAAGTTGCAGACAGGATTGCGATGCTTTATCAAGGGAAAATCATAGAAACCTGTACTCCTGAAGCCGTCAAGGAATCAAAGAACCAAATTGTGCAACAATTTATTCACGGCAGTGCAGAAGGGCCAATTGAAAATTGGTAGAAATAATAACTGCATTTTTATGATGAATGACTTTTAATAATAGTAGCCAGTAAGAATGCTTGCGGGTAAAAAGCAAGGATATAAATGAGGAAACAACAATGACGCGAGAAGTTAAAATAGGGTTTTTCCTGGGAATTGCGTGTTTGATTCTAGTCGTATTAATATTTTTGATAGGAGACCTGGGAAGTTTTTTTAAGAAACCAGGTTATTACGTTTATGTGCGCTTTGATTCTGTGGCTGGATTGGAAAAAGGTACAGTGGTAAGGATGGCGGGCGTAAAGATTGGCTCTGTCAAGGATATTCGATTAAAAGGAAACAGGGCAGAAGTAATCATGGAAATCAATGAAGGCGTGAGGATTTGTAAAGATGCTAAAGCTACATTGGCATCATTGGGCCTTTTGGGCGAAAAGTATATTGAAATATTGCCTGGCGAAATGCCTGTTTACTGCCAGCCAGAAGACACAATCGAGGGCCTTCCACCCGTGAGTCTTGACCAACTTGGGACTCAGGCGATGTCAATTGCCGAGGAGTTTAAAAAAACCGGGGGTATGCTGAGGGATATAATCGGAGAAGAGGAACCAAGGGAGAACATAAAAAATACAGTCGAGAATTTATCTGTATTTGTGGCGGAACTCAGAAATTTTCTTGCCGAAAATCGTGAGGATTTGGATAAAAGCATAAAGAATTCGTCTGAAATTATTGATAAATTTGAAAAAGAAATAGTGAATGCATCCAAAAATCTTGATGAGTTGATTGCTAATTTGAATAATATATTGGATGAAAACCGGGCAGATGTAAGACTGAATGTACAAAACACCAAAGACTTAATCGCTAAAATTGAGGAGTCTTTAGAACTTGTGAATCAATCATTGGAAAAAATTAACAAAGGAGAAGGTACAGTAGGCAGGCTAATTCAAGAACCAGACCTGTATGAAGAAGCAGAAAAGACCATGGATGAGCTTAAACGCGTAATTGGACCTTTTTCATCATTGCAGTTGCATAGCGGATTGCAATTCCATTATTATGGCAAAAGTGATTTAGTGAAAAGTTATATAAGTTTAAGCTTATGGCCAACCCCAAAAAATTGGTTTTTAGCCCAAATCATCCATGATCCTTCACTTGAGAAATTTACTTATTCTGTCCAAGGTGGGCTGCGTTTTGGGGCTTTTGCTCCAAGGGCAGGCATTTTTGAGTCCCAAATTGGTGGGGGAATCGATTGCTATGCATTGGATGATCGCTTGACAGTTAGTTTTGAAGCTTTTGATTTTAATCGGCAGCCGCGTCCACATTTAAGACTGTGGACAAAGTATGCGCCCTCCAGGTATTTTTATTTTCTTGCAGGAGCAGATGATTTCACCCTGGCTGCCAGAAGAGAGGGGTTTTTCGGTATCGGGGTAGGTTTCTAACATGAAGATTAAAGTAAGCTTTATCTGCCAGAATTGTGGCTTTCATTCCCCGAAGTGGTTGGGTCGGTGCCCTAATTGTGAAGAGTGGAACACAATGATTGAGGAAGTTCAGGAGGAAGCCCCTGCGGAATTCTCTTTCCCGCCTTCAGCCCCTGTTCTCTATGAAGATATCCAGGAGGCCCAAAAGAAGAGAAAAGAAACAGGAATCAAGGAATTGAATCAAGTCCTTGGTGGAGGGGTAGTTCAAGGATCTTTGGTTTTAATAGGAGGAGAACCAGGGATAGGAAAGTCCACTCTGCTTCTTCAAATTAGCCGGGATTTTGCAGCTCAGGGAGAGAAAGTCCTCTATGTTTCTGGTGAGGAATCCCTTGAGCAGATCAAGCTTCGTGGGGCAAGACTCGGTCTTCGGAACGAAAAACTGTATCTTCTTGCTGAGACAAACCTGGAGAGGGTCCTCTCACAAGCCGAACAATTGAGCCCTCAGATGCTTATCCTTGATTCAGTCCAAAGTGTTTTTTCTTCAAAATTAACCTCAAGCCCTGGGACAATCAGCCAGGTGAGGGAAGTCGCCCATCAACTTTTTCGATTTGCAAAAAAGAATAATGTCCCATCTTTCTTAATAGGACATATCACGAAAGAGGGATCTTTGGCTGGCCCAAAATCCTTGGAACACATGGTAGATGTTGTGCTTTATTTTGAAGGCGAAAGAGACCATAATTACCGTTTATTGCGTGCCTTGAAAAACAGATTCGGCCCTGTTTCTGAGATTGCGATCTTTGAAATGGGGAGTCGTGGACTTCAGGTTGTCTCGAATCCTTCCGCTTTTTTCCTGAAAGAACGCCCCACTCATGAGGCAGGCAGTGTTGTAATTTGCACAATGAAAGGGACTCGCCCGCTGCTTGCAGAAATCCAGGCCCTCGTGTCGGCAACCCTGTTCGTTGGGAATCCAAGGCGGATGACAATCGGTTTGGATCATTTCCGTTCCTCAATGCTAATGGCTGTTATAGAGAAAAAGCTGGGCTATAGCTTTGCGGGAGAAGATATTTATCTAAATGTAGCAGGAGGCCTGTCTATCAATGAACCTGCTGCAGATTTAGGGGTTTTATTGGCGGTTGTCTCTTCTTTAAAAAACAAGGCGGTTCCTCAGGATGTAGCTGTTTTTGGAGAGGTTGGACTAAGCGGAGAAATTCGTTCTGTTAGCCACCCAATGCCTCGAATGAATGAGGCGCGTTCCTTGGGATTTAAAACAGTCATTTTACCTGAGGGAAACAAGGCAAGTCTTGAAAAAGAGAATATTGCCAACATGAAGCTTATGGGAGTTAGACATATAAAACAGGCTTTTCAAATAATTTTTTAGGGATATTATAAATGGGTATTTTTATTTTTCGTCTTATAATCATAATGTTAGTATCTTTAACGGGATATTTTTTCCCTCCTTTTAATCTACAATCTCTTTATGGGGCAATCTTAGCTTTTGTGCTGAGTGTTGCGATTATTTACCTGGAAATAAAAATAAGACAGAACAAGTTCAATATCATTTGGGGGGCAACAATAGGGGGATTGAGTGGCGTGATTTTAGGATGGATATTAGGAGGCATTTATCAGACTATTGCCAATGACAATTCTACTACCACATTCATTAGAATCTTTTTTCTCATCATCATGCCGTATATCGGGTTTTTAGTAGGCTCACGAAAGTTTGAATGGCGCGATCCTTCTCAAGTTTTCCGGTTTTTAAGAGAAAAAAACACGGGAAGTGGGAGCAGTAAAATCCTTGATACAAGCGCCATCATTGATGGCAGGATTTCAGACATCTGTGACACGTCGTTTGTTGAGGGGACGCTTATTGTACCTCAATTCATCCTCAAGGAACTTCAGTTGGTGGCTGATTCTTCAGACGGAATCAAAAGGCAGAGGGGACGGAGAGGCCTTGATGTGCTTGACCACTTGCAAAAGTCTTCCCAGCTTTCCGTCAATATTTCAGAGATAGATTTTCCAGAAA
Source organism: Candidatus Aminicenantota bacterium (assembly GCA_014859315.1). Classification (GTDB taxonomy): domain Bacteria; phylum Acidobacteriota; class Aminicenantia; order Aminicenantales; family Aminicenantaceae; genus Kmv29. The sequence continues at coordinate 993 of JACUUK010000086.1, read as the reverse complement.
TCAAAGATGTGGACTCTAAACTTATTGAGCTTGCAAAGCATATGGGCGCCAAGATCGTTACCAATGATTTTAACTTGAATAAAGTCGCGCAACTCCATGGAATTCCAGTGTTGAATATCAATGAGCTTGCAAATGCTTTAAAACCAGTTGTTCTGCCTGGAGAAACCATAAGAGTGTTTATCCTTAAAGAAGGGAAAGAAAAAGACCAGGGAGTGGCTTACCTTGATGATGGTACCATGGTGGTTGTCGATAATTCGAGAAGAATGATCGGGCAGACAGTAGATATAACAGTCACATCAGTGCTTCAAACAACGGTCGGGAAGATGATATTCGGCCGCTATAATGAAGAAATTATATGAGTAAGATTTCTGCCATTATTGTTGCTGCGGGTGAAGGAAAAAGGTTTGGTGCCTTCAAGCAGCATGCCCTTTTAAAGGGGAAGCCCGTTTTAGATTGGTGTTTGGAAACATTTGAAACACACAGTAAAATATCGGAAATTATCCTTGTATTGCGGAAAGGAGAATTAGAAGGAAAACTGTTCCGCCATTACAAAAAGATATCCGCAATTGCTCAAGGGGGGAAAAGAAGACAGGAGTCTGTTGTTGCTGGGTTCAAGCATATTGATCCTAAAGGCACAGAGATTGTTCTTGTTCATGATGGAGCACGGCCTTTGGTTGGGAAACACTTGATAGATAGTGTAATTGAAGCTGCAAAGGTCCATGGTGCGGCAATCCCTGTTATTCCCATCGAAGACACAGTCAAAAGAATCGAGGGGCAGAAAGTAAAAGGTACAGAAGAGAGGTCAGTGCTTTTCCGGGCACAAACACCCCAGGGGTTTGCTTACCATGTTTTGAAGGAAGCCCTGGAGAAGGCCTGTATGAAAGGGCGTTTGGGAACTGACGAGGCTTCTCTTGTTGAACAAACGGGGAGAGATGTTTTTGTTGTTCCGGGTGAACCCCGGAACATCAAGATCACATCCCCTGAAGATTTAAA
>JACUUK010000085.1 GCA_014859315.1 Candidatus Aminicenantota bacterium | reverse complement strand
AAAGAAAAAAGCATTTGAATATCTTCATTGCTGTTGGAGTATCTAAGAATCCTCTTGTGTTTTTGACATAAAAGACTTCCTGTGCTATATGTTTTTTTAGAAAAAATAAATTGAATTAAAGGTTACATTAATATATATAATACGTAAAAATCCAACATTGAAAAAACAGGTATAAATATGCAGATAAAAGACGAAAACCTCATTTATATGAAAGCTGTCAAAAGTTTTGAGTCTTTGAGCGAGTCTATACGGATTTTTGAATCGTTATTGAAAGATAAACATAGATTCAAGCAACCAGATTTTTACAAAGCAAGAACAAGGTTAAGAGAAGGCAAGAGTTATTTTGATGAAGCATTAATAAATGCAAAAAAACTCATGGGTCCTCTTCCAGAGTATACGGATTCTGAATATGAAGAGTGGAGAAAAGAATTGCTTAAGAGGAATAATGTTTTGGTTGAGAGCATGCCCTTGGATAACATGCGCTCAGAGTTACAGGAAGATGAATTTTTAAAGAAATATTTAAAACCAGAGGAAATAAATAAATATTTGGAAGCGAATTATCAAGCACAGCAAATCGGAAAAAGAAAACTTTCCAATATTAAGGTACGGATTATTTTAGAAAAATTAGAGGATCTTATTAAACACGCACGCGAATTAAACAGCAAAGCTCTGGAGCGGCAAAGACGATATATTTAAATCCATCTATTTCTCTTGGAATATTCCAGAAAAAACAGGAAAATGCTTTGATTTATAGTGATTGACTTTAAAAAGTAACGATTTTATCGTAAGTTTATAAAAATAGGAACATTCAGATGAATTTAAGGAAACTTTTGAGCAAAGATAATATTTTTTTAGACCTCAAATCCAACACTAAAGAAGAAATCATTGAGGAAATCATCGATCGCCTTGTCGCCTCAGGTAAAATAAAAGATAGAAATGCAGCATTGAAAGCGATTTTAGAGAGGGAAAGGAAAATGTCGACAGGGATGGAAAATGGAATAGCTCTCCCACATGGAAAAAATAATTCTGTTGACAAGTTAATTACAGCGATTGCTGTAAAAAAAGAAGGTGTTGACTTTGATTCTATAGATAAAAAGCCGGCTAAAATCTTTGTTTTGACACTTTCTCCTTTGAATCGAACAGGCCCCCATATCCAGTTTCTTGCTGAAACAAGCAAACTGCTTAGAGATTCAGAAACAAGAGAAAAAGTTCTTTCTGCAAAGACACCCAAAGAGATTATTAGATTATTTAATGAGTGATGAGTATATATAAAAGGTTCGTATTAATATTTGTTATTCTGCTTCTTTTTGCCGTCTATTCATACGCTTCTATTGAGGAATCTAAACCTGAGATGGAACATCGCATGATTACTTTGATTCTTCAGCTTGCAGTTATTGTGATTACAGTAAGAATTTTTGGTGTCATTTTTAGGCGTTATCTGAAACAACCTGGGGTATTGGGGGAACTGTTTGCAGGGTTTGTCATTGGCCCCTATGCATTAGGTTCGATAATCCTACCGATTTTGAATCAGCCCCTTTTCCCAAAATTAGGAACTGTTCTTCCTGTAACTCCAGAATTATATGGTATTGCAGTAATAGCCTCCATTGTACTTCTATTTATGGCAGGGCTTGAAACAGATTTGCCGACTTTTCTGAGATTTTCATTTGTAGGTTCAATAGTGGGATTGGGAGGAGTCATTCTGTCTTTTTTCTTGGGCGATATGATAGCAGTCCTTCTTTTACCTAATGTGGATTCTTTTATGGCGCCAGCAGCTCTTTTTTTAGGAACTCTCTCAACAGCAACATCAGTGGGAATCACAGCCAGGGTTTTGAGTGAAATCCGGAAAATGTCTTCTCCTGAAGGTGTAACGATTTTAGCAGGTGCTGTCCTTGACGATGTTTTGGGAATTGTGATTTTGGCTGTAGTTGTTGGAATCTCAAGATTGGGTTTGAGTGGAGCGGGTGTTGATTGGGGAAAGATTGGGCTCATTGCCCTTAAAGCATTTGGATTCTGGGTAATTTGCACTGGTTTAGGGATTGTTTTTGCGACTCGCCTTACGAGATGGTTAAAATGGATTAAATCACCTGATGCTATTGCAGGAGTTTCACTTGGATTTGCACTTTTTCTTGCAGGATTAGCCGAAATGGCGGGACTTGCCATGATTATTGGTGCCTATATTATGGGATTATCACTTTCTCAAACAGATATGGCAGATGAACTAAGGAACAGACTGCATGGAGTATACCAGTTCCTTGTCCCAATTTTTTTCTGCGTAATGGGAATGATGGTGAATTTCTCTGCCATGAAAGGAATAATAATCTTTGGGCTAATTTACACTCTTTTTGCCATTTTAGGGAAAATCCTGGGATGTGGAATTCCTGCCTACATAATGGGATTTAATCTAAAAGGCGCCTTCAGGGTGGGGGCAGGAATGCTTCCACGTGGAGAAGTGACCCTTATTATTGCTGGTATTGGACTTTCCACAGGAGCCATAGGACAAGACATGTTTGGAGTTGCAGTTGTGACTCTTCTTGTTGCCAGTATAATTGCCCCTCCAATATTGGTAAAGAGCTTTGAAGGAGGCAATGGTTTACGGAATGAGAATTTATTGAAAAAAGAAGAAAAGGGTTGCCAGATTAAACTTGAATTTCCCTCGGTTCATATTGCAAGCTTCATTTGTTCCCGTATTTTACAGGCCTTTCGAAACGAAGAATTCTTTGTGCACCGTTTAAATATCGAAGGCCAAATCTATCACATCAAGAAGGAGGATATTTTTATTACTCTTATCCAGCGGGATAAAACTATAGAATTAAATACGAGTACAGAAAACAAGCATCTGGTGTCTCTTATTGTTTTGGAAGAAATCCTCGAGTTAAAAGAACTTCTTGAAGCAGTACATAAATTGAAGAGCCCAGAATATCTTTATACAGAATTAGCTACAGGACTTTTTAGCGAGGATGAAGAGTAATATAGGTTTCTGTCTTAGTGTGTTTTATTGGAAAATCTGTTTGAAAATATCAACAAGATCAAGCGCATAATCGATTTGAGTCAAAGGGATTCCCTTTTCTTCGGCTATTTTTGAGAAACGCCCATCATTATCACTGTCCTTTGTAACGATTATGTAGTCTGAAAAAGGAACTACAGTATCAATCATTCGTTCATTGTCACTTCCTGGCGCTCCTCTTTTAGAGGTGCCGCCAACATGTGCTGCGATGATAAAGATATTATTTTTCTTGCAATAATCAATGAGTTCCTTTAAGCGGCTTATCTCACTTTCTACTGTAAGCCCAGAAGCTCCCATCCCTTTTAAACTTGCCCCAATGGCAAAGATGATTGTTTTATATGGAGTACCTTTAGGGAATTTGTCAAGGTCGCTATTTATTTCAACATGAAATCCAGGCCCTGGTTCTTTGTCAGCCAAGCCGACACCAGCTCCTAATAATTCTGCTGTAGGAACATCACAATAATCATATTTTATTTCTGCTTCTTCTGCCACAATATTGATTGTCATAACGTCAGGACTTTGACCTGCGGAAGTTATGAGCACAGGGAGCTTTGTTTTGGGAATCTCTGTTCCAGCCATTCCAGGACTAAAAAAGATAAAGAGAAGTCCTCCGATAAAGATAAAACTCCCGAGCCATTTTTTTAAATTTTTTATATTCATCACCCTCTCCTTTTATGATTTGGTTTAAGGCGTTTTTTCTGCCTTTTTTTGCGGTTTAAATTTATGATATTTGACTATTTCCTTCATCCACCATTCAGGATAAGACAGGTTTAAACTCTTTCTGGTTTTGGTGTCATAGATGTGTAAGTGGTTGTATTTCACAAGAAGATTGTCCCCAAGATTCCACCATGCTTCCACTACCTGGTTGGCATTGTTCTTACAGTAGTCAGTAAGGAACTGGACAGCCTTGGACGAATCCTTCTGGTAAAGCTCTGTGGCAATCTTATCAATCAAAGGTGTCCTGTTAATGGCTGATGCTTCCCACTTCTCTTGAGATTCCTGGACATCCTTGATTGCATAAGAGTAGGCAACAAGTGTATGAAAGTCAACATAGTCAAAAGCCCACCGTGCAGAATCTCTATTTAAAACCCAATGGTCGCCGACAGCAAAGGAGGCAGGAAGTTCTGTCACCCCTGCGTAGAATGGCATGTAACAGGAAGTGTCCTGGGCACCAAAAGCTATCCATACGATACCTCCAATAGGGTCTGGCAGCCATCCTCTGCATTGGGTAATGGTTGTATACTCGACTGCATTTACTCCAATACTGCGAGGAGTGTTGAATGTTTCGTCATCTACCTTTAGCGGACGTGGTCGATAGTTTGGATTACTGAATGGACCTCCAATTAGCCCTGCTCCAGTATCAAAAGGAGTACCCTGGTACTTGTCCCTTGTGATGTTGATAACATCCTGAATCGAGAGTTTTTTGTCAGGCTTGACAGAAAAAGGAAAATCCATATTTGGAGTCTCAGGGCTAAAATTTCGGGATGGAGCAACAAGGTCAAAAAAACGCCATAATCTTGCTCTTGATCCTCCAGTGCTGGCTGCACTTCCTTCGGCAGGGGAGTAGGCCTTCTTCCAATTAAAAGGTTCACCGCTCTTTGGGTCATAATAACCATTCTCTATTGCATATGAAATAACATTTGGAGATGCCATGAAATAGTCATGGTTGTTAAGATCTATCTCTCCGATTCTGGATTCATTCGGACAAACGCTAACATTATCATCTGGCACGCGTTGGGCACACCATACTGCTCCTGGCTTTCCGCTCTTCTGAGTCCAGAGAGGCCCTACAGGCATGATTTCGAATATCCATACTTCATCAGGGTCAGCAACAGCCAGCATCTCACCGTGGTCGTAGAAGCCATATCCATACTTTTCACCGAGTGTTCCCATAAGCTTTATTGCCTCGCGCGCTGTCTTGCATCTCTCCATTGCTACAAGTGTTAGAGTTGTGATGTCAAAGGTAGCCGATGGAGTGGGATTTCGCATCTTTCTGCGGCAGCCAATAGTTGATTCTCCTATAGCCAGTTGATGCTCATTCATGTAGCCAAACATCCCATGGTGATAGGCATATGTATGTGCAACCTGGGGAATTTCAACGCCCGAATAATTTTCTGTGTATGTATCCCATTTGAGGCCTTTTTCCGGAGGTTTGGTTATATACTGGGAGATATGATAGATTTTAAGCATTTCTTCTGGTTTGTAATCTGCGGCCGGTACATGCCGCCAAGTCCAGTCACAAATACCACAGTCGCATGTGTGTGTGGTCATGGTGGACCCATCAATAGAGGCATTCTTGCCGACAAGGACTGAAGTGCATGCATCAAACATATATTCCTTGTCAAGAGATTTCGGGCATGATTCGTCTTTGGTCAGCAAGGGTGTTGTGCTAAATAGACTCCCGATTGCAAGCAATATGCATATAAGAGCCAATGGTCTTCTAAGGTTCATTGTTCTCCTCCTATGAAGTTGATCACACTTATTATTTATTTTCATTTTTTCAAAATTTTTAGAAATGGCTCTCTCCTTTTTAGTGTAAGGTACTTACTGCTTGTTTGCTGTGAATTTCTAATTATAATAAATATCTTTTTTATCTGTTTCGTTAGGGTTGTGAAAATAGTGACCGACTCCGTTTTTTACTACTTCGGCATAGCGTGGGATATTTCGGATTTTTAGTTGTTTATTTGGGAATTTTTTTGAATATTGGCGGATAATCTCCAATATTACGGAGCAATGTTGTCCTACGCGTTTATCCATAGGCCAGCCGGTTTCGTCGTAAGGAACAAACAATTTCCTTTTCTTTGATAATTTTACTAAAAAAGGATCCTTTCCATCCAAAAGAAAATCCACACTCTTAGGCCCTGTAGGTTGATCAAGGAAAGGGGTGGGTGCTTCTAATAGAAAAGGAAGTGCATCAGAATAATCCCCAATCTCTCTATGGGAAAGCCCCCTGAATCCTTGAGGAGAAGGCTCTACGTGATTGTCAAATCCTTCACGGGCCTTTACTGTGAGAGAAGTCATTGTGGCAATTCTCATCGCTTTTTCTGGAGCGACAATACAATTTGTTACAGGAAACATTGTTTCGGCTCCATGTATGTCAATAGCAATATCTACTTTTTCCTGCCGCATAATCTGCATTGCTCCATAAGTGACTTGTTCCATAAGAGGGCCATTGGGCCGGCCTGGCCAGGTTCTGTTGGTGTTCCTTACATCAAGATATGAAAGCAACTGCCTGTCAGGATAGTGAATATATACATCAGGATCAGGCCATTGGTCCAGAGGAGAAGCGTTTCGGTTTCCCATCCTGAATTTCTTATTACCCCATTCAGTAGGGATTTCAAAGTAAAGTGGATACCCGTCTCCAGGTTTGGTGTTGCGGCCTCCGCTATTGTTGAACTGAGGGATGATGATAAGAGTGCCTTTGTCGACAACGGCGTTTTCTAAGAAGACTAAAGCCGTGAGAATTGCTGCTGGCTCATTCGAATGAGTGTTAGCAATAATGAGAATCTTTCCCCCTTCTTCTTTCCCTTCGAGAAAAAAAACATTGGTATCAGCTTTTGTGCCTTTTAAACCTTTAAAGAATTCGCTTAGTTTGGTCGCTTTGGTGACGCCGGGTCCTGCAATAATCGGCGTCATGTAATGCCGGTGAGAGTACAGTTGAAATCCTCCAATAGCCATTACTGCTGCAGTAATAATAACAAGGACTGCTTTAATCTTCCATTCCCGTGACATTCTCTCTTAGCTCCTTATTTTATTCGAAATACTCTCAATATGAGTGGGATAAGTACAGTTAGATAGAGAATCATATCATTGACGCTCTTTTTTTCTCTTATAAAATTCCATACCAACATGCCGATAAGATAAACACAAATAACATAGTAAGTAATCATGATGACCGGCATAAAGTCACCTCCTTTACATGCTCCATCGCACAAGGAATTCCAGACGGGCACTGAAAACAACCATTAGAATTCCTGTAATTGTAATGACCAACCAGGGAACCCATGTATTCTTTAAAAAATTCCAGTAAGACCCTTTATAGTTTGACACAATGATACTCAGTCTGCCAATAAGAGCTGTTGGTGGGAGTCCGTCTCCTAAGGGCCAGAGTAAGCTAAGTCCTGCGATGGCTACAGTTGCATGTAATCCGATGGAATCAAAAAACCATATGAGAGGGATTCCAAAAATCGCTGCTGCTCCATATGTCAAAACACCTTCAGAGAAGGGAATGATGACAGCTAATGAAATATACAATAATATCAGTGGGATGCTGATGACACAAAAAGATAGAAGCCCGCGAACTCCTGTGGCTGTCATGATTTGCTGAAGCATGCCAACAATGACTATTGTAGCCAATAATGGGAGAAGCCGTTTGATGGTTTTTCTTGAGAGAACGAGGATATTGATTTTTTTGGGGCTAACAAGCCAGGCAGTCAAAGCAGCCACTGTAAATTCGAATGGAAGGCCCAATATTGGTATAGAAAAAGGCCAAATCCTTGATGCAGCGACCAATCCAAAGAAGACAAGGAAAGGCAAAAAAACTCTCCACCAGCTCATGTTCTCAGGAACCTCAAGCATGGATTTAAGAGATACTTCTGAAGAATCGATGGTCTCTTCTTTTTTCCACCCTAAAAATAAAACCGTAAAGGTTCCTAAGATAATAACCGGTATGCCGAGAGGAAGCTCAAACCCTACATATGGGATTGCAGTTCCAGCGGATACAATCATGGCCCAAATATTAACAGGCGGTGCAGCAGCGCTAAGTCCTGCGACTATGAAAAGAATGGCTGCAGCTTTTTTCTTCTGGATTCCTAAATATTCAAGGGCTAATGCTATTGGTGCTCCGACTACAAGCAAAGAAACACTTCCAGCTCCAGTGAGTGCTCCAGGTATAAGAGTGATAAACATCAAGAGAATAAGTGCTACGATGCGCCAGTTATAAAAGTACTTTATCGTCCCTCTGACAACATAATTAACTCCACCAGATTCACTTATAATAGCCATGAAAATAGTAGCAGTAGAGAATACCAGAATAACATCAAGATAGACGAAAGATCCTTCTACAAGGTGACGGGCCAATTGTCCTATTGGTGGGGCACTGAAAAAAGCTCCTGCTAATCCTCCTGCCACAGAAGCAGAAAGCATGCTAATCTCAACAGAGAATTTTTTCAATGTTGAAATAGTGTAGGCAGTGACCATGACAGCTAAAATTAGTCCAATCTGTAGCATCATGGTCAATTTATCCTCCGCCATTTTACATTTCGAATTTTACATTAGTCAAGTTAAGTTATTGTTTTTTGACGAATATTTTTTATGGCTTAC
>JACUUK010000084.1 GCA_014859315.1 Candidatus Aminicenantota bacterium | reverse complement strand
ATGGCTTTATAATTCATCTTCTACCCACATGAAAATCGTTTTTTATAACGGTCTTACTTATGTTATTAAGTTCTATTAATGAGGCTCCTATTCCCTTGAATGAAGAAAAGCAACCATTAAAATCAATGTACATAGGAAAGTAGATGCCATTTCCTATTTTGAAACCTTCTGTTTGCCTACTTATGATCCTTATATTCCTTTCGGACTTATAGAAAGAATTATCACAAACTACAATCCCAATGATATTATCTGGATTTTCCCTTTTTAAATAATCCAGAACTTCAGATATCGAATCGAGACAAATCGGACAATTAATATAATTGAAATCTATAAAAAATATATATTTTTTATCAAATTGGGTTTGATTTTCAAAATGAAGAGAATAAGAAAAGCAAAAAAGAAAAAAAGGGGGAAATAATAGAAGACCTTTAAAAGCAAAAACCAACGATTTTTTATTCATTGGAAATAAGCTTAAATTTTTTTATGAGAGCACCATATTCAGATCTGGAATATAGAAAGTTTTCTGAATCGATATGAATCATATGGGTTTGCTCCGGAAGAGTGATTGTATCTACCCATTTCCCATCTTGCGATAAAACATAAATATCTCTGCTGATGTTTTTTGAGAGGTCTCCACCCAGCACGTAAATAAAGTTTTTTTTATGATCAAAGGCGATTGATTTAAAACAGATATTTTGAGGCAAAATGAAATTTCCAATTTTTTTTCTCTTGACCTTGTTGATCTTTAAAATTTTGTTTTCCCAGATTTTCCGCCCTTTGATGGAAAATTTACTTATGATGTCCTGCCATTCAAAACACAAATAAAAATTCTTATTATCCATCACAAAATCCACGGCATTTAGCACATAATCTTGATCCTGGGTATACTGTATGGAACTAACCTCCTCTCCCTTAAAATTGAAAACTTGAATTTTGTTGCTCATCAACCTCGACACAGCTAGCTGGTCTTTCCCTGTTACTCGAAAACTGGTCAAGGGGAATTTCAAGGGAATACTTTTTATGTAATTGAGTTCAGTGTCAAAGACTTGAACTCCAGAATGTTGGATTTGTCCTACAAAAAGATGCCCATCATGAAACTGGATGATACCAGGGGTTAAAAACTCACCTGGCCCTTGGCCTTTTTTCCCAGTCTTTTTAACAAATCTTCCTTCAGCATCGAATTTCTTTACGCTGTAATCTTTCAAGTCCGTGATATAGATATTGTTTTTATCATCCGTTGTTAGTCCAACCCATTGAAAAATAATTCCCTCATCATCATTCCCTATAGTGAGGACTTCCTTGATTATAATCTTTATATCTTGTGCATGGGAAATAGCCAGAGTGATACTAAACAGAATGAAAAAAAATATAGATTTCTTATTTCCAATCTTCATGGCATTTTATATGTCATCACTCTCAAAAATATATATATTCTTAATCGATTTAAAGATAAAATTATGCTCGTCCTCTAATTAGAGAAACTGCTCTACATATTTTTTACAAAAACCGTATCCCTGAATACAACTAATTAATTCACCGAAATTGTATGGATTCCATCTCATTATTACACATAGTCCAAAAGCATCTTCGCATGTCCAGTCAGCCTTTATGATTTGAGTTGATCCAACGAACAATAAAACAGCAATAATGATTGTAACGTATTTTATCCTTTTATTTTTACCTAAAAACATGATTTCCTCCCCTATTTTATAACTACTTGATGAATGGCTCAACATATTCCTTGCAAAAGCCATATCCATTGAGACAATAGAGAATTTGACCTACTATGGCCTTCGTGATCCAATCCCAAATACTAGCATCTCCAAAACATTGAATAAGCGCATACTCACACATGTTTGCGTTTGCGCTTAAGTCAACATGTGAAATGAATGAAAAAAGAAGGACAAAGGAAATAATAAAGAAGAAATATTTGCCTTTAATACGAAATTTTTTCATTTTAACCTCCTCTTTTTTTCTTTACTTTCATATTAATCAGCTACCCAAATAAATATTCTCTCATATTTATAGCAAATTACGTGCCAAGTTGACTAAAAAGCATTAAGTGATTGAAATTAAAAGAAATATCGGTTTGAAATTAGAAATTGGGAAATGATAAATAAGGACGAAATGTCACACTTTTTCTGAACATTTTTAGTATATTTCATTTAATTACAACAAGTTAAAAAAGTGTGACCTGTGACATAATGTGACATTTGTCACATATTTATTCACTATCTTATTAATTTAAAATTAATTACCAATTCTCAGGTATACAAGAACAATTTATTGGAATAAACGGTCCTTCCCTTCTTTGACTCCACTTTTGAATCTCTCGAGCAACCACTTCCTTCCCTACCCCGGTCTCACCAAGAAGTAGCATCTGTTCAAGGGCCTCCATCCAATGATGTCTATTTAATCATTGGATTACTGCCTTTAAAGAACATGAGGGATCTTTCGGATGAGGAGTTTGCGGAGCAAATCTTCCTTAATTAGTCCGGAGCTTACCCCAGTATTTCACCAAGAATACTGTTGAGATGAATCCGGTTGCAGTTAGGATAACTGCTGGTATGGTATTGCCGTAAATCCAGTAACCAGTGGCAAACAATGCGCTATAAACTGTAGAACACCCAAAAACCATACACAGCAGCCCCATAGGAACATCCCATGGTGCACCAGGAGTTTCAATTGAATCATTATCCTTAGCGGCCTGTTCTATCACTCTTTTCCATCCTGGCCCGCCTGGCTTCACAAGGCGATAGAATGAACGCAGTATCTTTGTATCCGACGGTTTAGTCAGCATCGTCACACTAATCCAGCAAATAGTTGTAATGCCAACACCCACACACAACTGGATTGGAGTCGAGAGACCAGGAAGCCCGGTCTTTGGGTGGATTAGCTGCAAATATACGGCTATTAAAAAGGAAACTATCATTGCTGTTAATTCACTGAAAGGATTAATCCGCCACCAAAACCATCTTAAAATGAAAAGCAATCCAGTCCCCGCACCAACCTGAAGTAAAATATTAAATGCCTGCAGGGCATTACTTAGCAATAATGCCACAAGACAAGCTAAAACCATCAACACAACGGTGGACAGGCGGCCAATAAGAACCTGATTTTTTTCATCCGCTTTGGGATTTATAAAACGCTTATAAAAATCGTTTACCACATATGAAGAACCCCAGTTTAAATGCGTGGAGATTGTGGACATAAAAGCTGCAATTAAAGAAGCAACTGCAATCCCTAATAGTCCATGCGGGAGAAATGTCAGCATTGCAGGATAAGCCATGTCGTGCCTCACTACAGAAGAGTTAACAAGTGGAAATGCTGCCCGCAGTGATTCTAAATCCGGAAACACCAAAAGCGAACATAATGCAACAATGATCCACGGCCACGGACGTAATGCATAATGAGCAGCATTGAAGAACAATGTTGCACCTATTGCATGTTTCTCTGATTTTGCCGACAGCATACGCTGTGCGATATACCCTCCGCCTCCAGGTTCTGCGCCTGGATACCACACGCTCCACCATTGGACTGCAAGAGGCAGAACAAGAATTATGAGAACCGCTTGAGAGTTTGAAAAATCAGGAACAAGGCTTAATTTCGAAACTACTGCTTCGTTGCTAAGCAATGCGTTCAACCCTCCAACCTGAGGCAATCGAACAGCTACAACAGCCGCACCAATTGCTCCAATCATTGCTATCGCAAATTGAAAGAAATCCGTAAGCAAAACACCTCTTAATCCGCCAAGAGTGCTGTAAACAACTGTGACTAATGAAGCAATCAGAAGGGTTTCCACAGGAGGAAGATGCAGCATTACACCCCCGATTTTTATAATTGCAAGTGAAACAGTTGCCATTATGAGAACATTGAAAAACACACCAAGATAAATGGCTCTGAAACCCCGCAAGAAGGCAGCAGCTTTTCCGCTGTAGCGTAGCTCATAGAATTCCAAATCCGTCAGCACTCGTGAACGCCGCCACAGCTTTGCATAGACAAATACCGTTAGCATGCCGGTCAGAAGAAATGCCCACCAAACCCAATTTCCAGCCACGCCATTCTGCCTTACGATATCAGTAACAAGGTTGGGTGTATCGCTCGAAAATGTGGTAGCCACCATAGAAACACCCAGCAGCCACCATGGCATTTTCCTTCCAGAAAGGAAGAATTCTGAGGAGCTGGCTCCTGCTCTTTTTGAAACAGCAAGCCCTATAGCTAATGAAATAATAAAAAAACTGACTACAAATCCCCAATCAACTGCATTCAACACCATATCCTATTCTCCTAAGTATTGTTAACACAGTGATTCATGTGGTTCAGATGGACTCCAATTTGTTCTCTCTATTTTCACATGCATGCACACAGCCGTTAACTCAGCACCCAGCAATTTGGATAACTTATTTTATTGCCTGTAGAATGTCAAGATGCTTATCTGGCTGTTTTGCGTAACATCGAAACCAAACTTGAAATAATACGGCCTCTCATTACAGGCAAATATAAAGGGAGTTTTTGGAGACAGTTCTTAAATAATAACCATCTCTATAAGAATCTCTATATGAAGCCCAGTTCACTCTGTGAAAAAAAGAAAAACTTTCTCCAGGTCCAAGTCGTGTTTCTTGACACAAGATACGGTTTTTAATAAATCTTCCATAGATTCCAGCCTACTCTTTTCCATAAGCATGACTAATTCAGAATCGTTCCCTTTCACGTAAGGAGAGATTGTACGAAGTTCTTCCAGTTTAAGGCTGCTGTCCTTGATCTCCACATAAATGAATCTGTCTTTGAAAATATTCAGATTTTCCTGCAGGAGGATGCGCCCTTTCTTGATAATTATGAAATCATCGCTGATTTTCTCGACCTCAGAGATGATGTGGGAGCTAAGGAAGAGTGTTTTTCCTTCCCGTTTCATTTCCAGAAAAAGGTCCCGGACTTTCTTTATAGAATGAGGGTCAAGCGAGTTGAATGGTTCATCAACAATGAAAAAATCCGGGTCAATGATGAGACTCTGCAGGAAGGAAAACTTCTTTTTGTTGCCCAGTGAATAAGTCCGAACATTCCTTGAGAGAAGTTCCAGATCAAAGGCAATCTTCTCGCTGAATGTTTCGACTAAATCCCTGAGTGCAGAATGGCCAATCCCATGCGCTCTTGCCGTGTAAGAAAGAATATCTTTTCCGTTGAGCCAGCCGAAGAAGACAGGATGCTCCGGGACATACCCAATCCGAGCGGCCCTCATTTGAACCCGGCCAGAGTCACTTTTCAAAAAACCTAAAATAATCTTTATGATTGTTGTCTTTCCAGCTCCATTTTCTCCAAGAAAAGTCGTAATTCCACCTTTCAACACGGAAAAAGTTGCATCTGTGACAGCAATTATCCTGCCATATCTCTTACAAAGTCCAGTAGCAGTCAACATCTTCTCTGTCATTTTTGGCTTAATTCCAGTCTTTTAGTTTTTATTTTTTGCAGACCGATGGCAAGTACGCCCAGAAGAGCGATCTCAACCGAATAAACAAAAAACTTTTTTGAGATGACTATGTTGGGAAAAACAATAATAAACGCCATTAACTTCAATTGTGACAGAGCATCCGGAAAAACGCCCCGATCTAGGTATTCAACAAACCTGGAGTTTTGAGCCGCATAAAAGAGCATCCCAATAAACATTAGAAGTTGTCCCAAAATTACGATGAGAACATTAGACCCACCTTTGAAATAAAAACTAAGCAGGCCTCCGAGCGAGATGTAATAAAGGCCTACAAGTATACCAATCGAAAATTGATAAATATAAAGGGATGAAAACTCTCCTGAAATAATTCCACATATTGAAAAAACGCAAAAAATTGTGAAAACGCAAAGACAGGCGATGAAAGAGAGAAAGAGATTCTTTCGAAGGAGATAGCTTTTGAACTTCCCTTCGAGAAAGAGGACGTTTTCCAGACATCCGCTCTCCAGCTCATCTTTAATCATATCCTGTGAAAGGAGAAGAAACAGATAGGGAAAAAGAAGTAGGAAAAATTTGAATGAGCTGGCGAACGAATCTTTCTGCCAAATATAGCCAAGAAGAAGTAAAAATCCGAAAAAGAAGAAAAAATTTATTTTTGATGAGAGAACTTTCTTCCAGGTGATAAGGAAGCTCACATTAAGTTCATTTCCAGAAGCCACTTCTTAATTTTCTCCTTTCTCTCTGCGAATTCCAGATAATAATCATCTTTATATAAAATCTCCCCGTTTAAAACAATAATTATGAAAGGTTCCAGGCTAACTTTGAACTTCCTGAATAATTCTTTTTTTCTGTCACACACTACAGGGGAAGAGAACGAATATTTCATAAGGAATGAAACTACATCTTTTTCCGGGTCTTTAGTAATTCCGACTACAATAACAGGAAGTCTGTTCTTCTCTACAAAAAATTTCATCTCGAATAAATCCTCCCAACAGACATGGCAATCAATGGAAAAAAACACCAGCATGACCGGAACTTCGGGCTCTGGGACAGCTTCTTTCAGAGAATTAAATATTTTTATGCTTCTCTCTTTGGAAAGGAGCATCCCTGATAAACATAAAACTGCAAGCACAATAATATAGACGCTGCAAATATTCTTTTTTCTCATTTTTTTACGATTGTGAAAATTCGCAAACGGTAATCCGGGTCAATGCCGTAAATACTATCGGCGTCCACAACAAACTTATTCAACCTTTCCGGGAGGTCGATATAGCCACGAATTTTCCCTTCCATGGTGACAATAGCTATCTGCTTCCCTGAACCAAGGTCTCCATCTTCTGTATATTCCGGAATTAACATGAAAAACTCATCCCCGGCAAGATCGAGGGTCCAGCAAAACACCGTTAATTCTTTCTTTCTTTTTGTAGGGATAGATATTTTTTTTAATGGGTAATTTTTGCTTAGTTCTATTTGCCCGATGACATCACCACTACGGCTCATATGGTAAATTAACCGGTCATTGTTTCTCCTCATCAAAAAAAATTGTCCGCCCGTGCTTTTTTTCAAAAATATCAGATTCCTGATAGTGTCGTAGACAGCATCTTCTGAAAGATATGAATCAAAGGCTTCCCATAAAAGCTTGCCCTTTTCATTGAAACAGTGAACCATTTTTTCCTTGAACGACTTTTTTAAAGGAAGATGGGAAACAACGATGTTTTCCTTACTTAGGACGAGAATTTCATGAGGCCAAAACAGCACCTTGAATCCCCCGTGATAGACTCCTTTCTTATCCAGGATTTGAATCCTCCCGTTCCCACCATCGGAGATATAAATCCTCTCGCCAGATATATCCATACTGCTTGGCATATCAAATTCGCCAGGACCCTGTCCCTTTTTGCCAATGGCATATCTGAAAGCTCCTGATTTTGAAAAAACTCTTATCTCATTGTCTTGAGAATCGAGGATAAACAAATCATCCTCATCATGACAGATAGCAACAGGGAGGGAAAAATAAAGTAAATCCAGGTTTGCGCTGTCCGGCGTTCTCTCTTTTGCCGTATAGTATTGGAGGTCAGAAACTGAACAGGAAAACAATGCCGAACCAATAAAAACCACAATAAGCAGGAAAGCAGTTACTTTTTTCATTGAAACCTCCTTTCGCCCTTATAAATAGCAAGAGTCATGCCAAAATAAAGGGAAAAAGGAGTATTTTTAATTAATTGAAAATAATAAAGATAGACA
Organism: Candidatus Aminicenantota bacterium; assembly: GCA_014859315.1. Taxonomy (GTDB): domain Bacteria; phylum Acidobacteriota; class Aminicenantia; order Aminicenantales; family Aminicenantaceae; genus Kmv29. The sequence continues at coordinate 652 of JACUUK010000084.1, read as the reverse complement.
TCTTGCTCCTTTTTACAAAAGCTTCTTTTTGTGAAGAATGGCACATAAAATGCCATATATAATATTTTCTCCCTTGACAGTTGCATTGATATTATTATATTTAATATAGCATTAAGAAAATCAAACAAAAAAGGAGGAAAAATATGAAAAGAAGCAAAAATATCACCATGAGTATTTTATGTCTGTTTATGTTGACTGGTTTGATGCTTTCAACTGCACAGGCTCAAGAGAGTCATGGACCTCTATCACAAATCATTATATACAAAGGGGAAGTCGCAGGAACAGGACCAGGAATTACTACTTTCAAACTTACAGTTGGTGAGGAAATGACTGTGACTGCAAAAGGTTTTGATTCCGAAGGAAACGAAGTGCCTATCTGGCCTACGTGGAAATCAGATAGAGAACTCTCCATAAGAGTCGTCGAAGGTAGAAGCAAAACCGCCGTTGTAAAAGCTCTAAAGGAAGGGGCTCCAGTTTTCTTCTCTGCCGTTTATATTACAGATGACGGCAAAAAAGTAACAGGGGAGGCAATGGGCGAGATTAAGCCCAAAGAATGATAAAATAGGAAGTACCTATAAAATTTTTAAAACTTTCAAAATAGAATAATCCCGTATCGCTTAAGATTTTAAAACATCGAAATCTTCCCTGACAA
>JACUUK010000083.1 GCA_014859315.1 Candidatus Aminicenantota bacterium | reverse complement strand
CTGAAGCACAGCCATCTTTATCCAGATTGGCTTTTGATGGAAGCCCTGCTAAAGCTGGGATCGAAAAATTACGTTACTGGCGGGATGAAGTGGACCTAAAGAAAAATTAGGATTCTTCATATGGATTTTCTGAAACGCGGAACATGTAACCAGAGTCTATAAACGGTTCATCATTCGTATGTTTTTCCATCAACATTATTTTCTTCTCCAGAAGCTCTGCAAAGTTTTCCCCATGAATAAAGGGTGTCTCTTCGCTTCCTGAAACAATCAACCATTCTATAGGAGCAGTGCGCCATATATCAGAAAGTTCACGGGCGTTATGGATTTCTCTTTCAATCATCTCATTCAGAAGGTTGCGACAATGGGCACGTTCTAATTTTTCTTTTGTTCCCAAATATGTGTGGATTGCGTATATCCATACTGCTGTATTTCGCAGTGTTTCATAAAGGCATTTAAGAGCTCTGGCTCTAAAATACTGGTCTTCAAAAACTTTAAAACCTTGTATATTTTCCAACTGGTGCGTCTCCTCCATTTCTCTCTTAAACAATCCAATCCCCTCATCCAGAGGCTTCCAGACATTTTCATCGATTCTTGTGTATGCTTTATAAGCATATTCCTTAGAAACAAGTTCAAACAGCACATCTTTTGCAAGGTCCACCCTGTTAGGATTGTGAATAGATGTGCACATGAATTTTTCGTAGTAGGACCGTTCTTCCTCAGGAATCCTATCAATGTCCGGAACAAGCGGCCGAACGAACAGACGCTGCCAAACAACACCAAAATGCGAATATAGAGGAAGCGGCATGAAGCAGCGAATCGCCTGTTCGACTAATTTCCAGCCCCTAACAAGACTTTCGACATGTTCTCTTCCAGCATATTTTTCCCCAATTATATGCACTGTTTGGTCAATATCTAATTCAGGGTCAATCTGGAACAATCGAAAGACTTCCTGATTAACAGCATAAGGGACTTTATCCGGAGGATGAATACCTCCCATATGTGCTAAATACTTGATTCCTCCTTTAAAAAGAGCGTGAAGTTTTTCATGAGTTAACCACGGGAATGGAATTCCAAGCAAAGGTTCATGGTTTGTGTGAGCACAAAAAGAATGGAAGAACAAGCTGCGGCTGTTACGTAAATGAAGTTCTTCCATAGGAGCCTTTTCTTCGTCCTTTAGAGTATTATGATAAGCTGACCCTAATACATTCACATCCCTGTATTCAGGATGCTGGTAATTATTTTCCCATCCGCTTGCTAACAGGGAATTGACTTCCACATCTATTCTTTCTCTTATATTAGGCCACAAGTATTGTCTTTCTCCATAAAAAGGTTCCAAGCGTGTTATTACCCTGAATTTTGGATTTATCTGTGACGCAGCATCTCGCATCAGCCGGAAAAAATTAACGATGTTCGAAGCCGAAGCTTTTGCAATTTGCTCATCGTCTTTCCATTCGCGTATTAGATAAGCTCCACCATTTCTTCCCACATACAACGATTTTGTGTATTCAAATCCAGCCCCACTGTCATTTGTCCAAATTGTAAGGAATTCAAGTTCAGGGACATTCTTCATCAGGTTTGTCATGAGTTCAGCATAATGGTTTTGCACCACAGGATGAACAATAGAAAGATTAAAGCGTGGCTTAAAGCTTCGGAATGGGTGATCAACCCTTGCACCTCTTAATGTCGGATATTTTTCGAACAAGGATTCAGGTACAGATCTCGGCTCAAAACACAAAAGTCCAGGCACCAAACCATATTTTACAACCAATTGTGCATTCTTTTTTAAAAGTTCAAGGTTTGCTTGTAAATACTCTGCTGGATAAGTTCCATGATTCAAACTGCTTTGCACAAACTGGTCAAGAGCAGGAGCATATGTGTAAAAATGAGAATAAAATTCTCCTGGGATACCTTTTTCGTAAGGGAATGGAAAGGCAAGGGCATTGACCTCTATATGGGTAAAACCCAGACGGGCATATTCACGGATATAATGTTCGCGTTTAAATTTCCGTATAAGTCTTGCATACTGTGTGAGGAAAAGGTCAAAGGTCGATTTCTCCACATCGAAAGCAATCTTCCGCACCCACTTCTTCAAACGAGAAACATCGGAATCCAACATGTTTTCCATAACATATGAAAATGCGGCATAGAGAAAATACGGCTTTGAGCTTATGAGCCAGCAGCACATGTTTTCATCAACACTAAAAGCAATCCATTCTTTTTCAGAGGGGAGCTGCACTCTCATTTGAGACAGCAATTTCTTCAAGTTCTCATCAGCTACAGCAATATAAAAAGCCCATTTTTCTGACTTCATGTCCATATCTTTGACTGCTTGAATATCTATGCTACCACCTATCTGTTGAAGGAGTTCCTCTGCAATTGTTCGTTCTACAGGATATCCCTTCTGAGGGATTCGGATTTTACGGGTTTGCTTTAAAACTTCCTTTAATTTCATAGCAACCTCCTCAATCTTGCGCGCAGGTTAAGAATGATTTGACTATTCCTGTCCTTTGTGAACTTCGGCTTAGCACAACTTATAATTGTTTTTTATCTATCCCTATGTTTTTCCCTTTGGTATTCGTCTGTTTTCATTCAAAGACTGCCAGGTTTCAAACACAGAAAAGATGTTTTCGGGCTTTGCTCCTGGCCCAAACTCACACTGGGCAATTATGCCTCCATCAGCATAAAGATTCCTCCAGAGTTCATAAACTGCCCGTTGAATTTCCTCCCTGGAGCCGTAAGGAAGCAGATGCTGGCGGTCAACCTCGCCCCAAAAAGTAATTTTTCCACGAAACCGTTCACCCAAGTCCTTGACTCCCATGCAAAAAACCTGTGAGTTCAGGGCATCTATCCCGATTTCTATCAGGTCAGGAATAATGTTTGTAATATACCCATCAGAATGCATGAACACATACTTCCCGTACTTGTGTGCAACATCCACATATTCTTTGTACATTGGCTTAAAAATCCTTCGCCATAGAGCAGGAGAAATCATCATTTTGTCCTGTGTTCCCCAGTCATCCATTATGAAAATCGCATCAATATCAGTACTTACCCATATTTCAATTTCCTTTAGGTATAACTGATGGATTCTGCTTAAAAGCTCGAATAATTCTGGCAGTTGCTCTGCAAGGTCAATGAAGGCCTGTTTCATCGTTCGTAGAAATTGAAGCCGTTCAAAAGGCCTTTGAAGAGTTCCAGCAAGAACAAAGCAGTCACTCTCTCTACAAAATGCATTAACCACATCTCGGTCAAGGCTGAGAATCGATTCAGGAGGCTTAAAGCTCTCAAGATCATCCCAGGTGGAAATCCTCGGCTCTTTTACAACTCCAATAATGCCGCTGTGATTATTGGTAAATATGCATCCCCATTCATCAACATAAGTCCCAAGTGCGTACCTGTCTCCTTTCGTTCTTAGAGGTTCCCTATAAACAAGAGGTGCTTTTACAATATCATCAGGAAAAGCACTCCTCAATCTCTGCACTTCATCCGGATACCTCTCCTCTGCCCATGGTAAAATCCATATCTGTCTGGGAATCACTTCAGGTGAATCAAAAGAAAGCGTTTTTCGGACAAGCTTCCTTGAATCCAATGTTAGGACTCCTTTCCTTCTTCAGGAGGAGTGCCCCCGGGAAAATATCTATAATTTCGCAGGTCTATTTTCTTCCCACAATGAGCCCAAGGAAAAGAAGCCTCACTCGGGAGAATTCCTTTTTTGTAGCAGTCATAAAATGCCTTATCAAGGCCTTTTACCCAGAGTTTTCCTGTCTCCTCAACCCGATGAATCATCGATTCAGGAAAATCAACAATGTCTGGAGCTGACTCCTGCATGCCATTTATACACAGGGTTTGTGAACTCGCCGCCTCTGGGCCGCAAAGCACCGGCTTTGGATTTCTAACTCCGGCAACCGCCTCGAACAGCTTCTTGAAATGATGGTCCGCTTCAGGCGAGCCATAATTCTTCACGTTGCCATGGTTGTCATCCATGATGATTACATCCGTAAATTCTCCATAATCTACTGTTGCCTGCTCAAATTCAAAGGAAAATATCGGTCCCATGTCCTTGATAGCTGAATGAGATGCATAAAATAAAAGCTCTGTTCCATCTTCTGTAAACACACGGCATGCTGTGGAATCATAATTTTCGATTGGAAATGCCCTGTAGAGCTCTGCTGTAACTTCTGCAGGTCGAGCGCTCGTATCTGCACGTTCACCAAGAACATAAAACAAATTGTGTAAAAAATGGGCCATTGCATTGTTTGCAGGACTGTCCAATATCCAATTTCCTTTTTTATCCTTTATTTTACCAGCCCAGCCGCTTCTTCTGTAATAGTTCTCATCCCTTTGCCAAAAACAAAGGGTTTTCAGCCGGATCGGTTTGCCAAGCAGCCCCTTGCCAATGTCTCTTTTAAGCGCACGGATAGCTTCTGAGAAGGACCACTGGTAGCCTATCATAACCCAGCGGCCAACAGCATCCCTTGTATGTATCAGCTTTTCTGCTTCCTGGATTGTTGCTCCTAAGGGCTTCTCGCATATAACATAGCTGCCATTTAATAATGCCTCACAAGTTTGTGGTACATGAAAATGGATGGGAGAAGAAATAATTGCAAGATCTGCATTGATGCCTTTCTTATAGAATTCGCTTAGAGAAGGAAAGACTGGAATCTTTTGATCCTTTAATTCCTGATATAGTTCCGATTTCTCGGGATAAGGGTCTACGGCAGCTTGAATTTTGATTAAATCAGGAGAAAATTCTTCCAAAAGAGTTTTGACATAATAATACCCCATACCGCTAATCCCTACCATTACCAAAGAAACTTGCTTAATTTCCTTATTTTTCATCACTTTCAACCTGTTTTATCCTATTTTATTTTAACCTTTGTTCGATCAGGTCAAGAAAGCCTCAGCCACACCCTCCTCCCATTCCCAGAGCCAAACAGGATCAATGTGGGCATTGCACACAAGATACAGAGTCTTTGATGCCATTTTATCATCCAAAACTGACGAAGCCATTATTTTCGTTCATTATCATCAGATGGCTTCACCTTTGAACCCGGCCTGTAGTCTCGCCTGCAGCAATCCTTTCAACGTCCTGGACGCTAACAGGATTAAAATCACCGTATATTGAATGCTTGAGACAGGCAGCGGCAACTCCAAAAGACAATGCTTCTGTATCTGTTTTTCCTTTTAAAAAACTGTATATCAATCCGGCAGCAAAAGCATCGCCAGTGCCCACACGGTCAACTATCCACACCCGGTGTTTAGGGCTCTGAAAGAAGTTTTTCCCATCAAATAAACAGGCAGACCAAAGATTCTCAGAAGCAGAGATGCTTTCCCTGAGTGTTATGGCGACTTTCTTAAAGCTGAAACGTTCTATCATTGTCTTGGCTAATTCTTTATATCCTTCGATTTCGAGCTTGCCTCTACTAACATCGGTCCCCTTCGGTTTAATTCCAAAGACCTTGATTGGATCTTCTTCGTTGCCTATTATTATATCCACAAAGGGCATGAATTCTGTCATAACCACTTCTGCTTCATCTTCGCTCCATAGTTTCTTGCGGTAATTGATGTCTGCACTTACTGTAATGCCTTTCTTTCTTGCAGTCTTTAATCCATCCCTCAGTGTTGAGCGCAAAGATTCGCTTAAGGCGGGGGTAATTCCTGTCCAATGGAACCAGTTGGCTCCTGAGAGCACCTGTTCCCAATCAATGTCTCCAGGTTCAATCTCACAAATAGCTGAATTGCTTCGATCATAGATAACTTTAGATGGCCTCGGCCCAGCACCATGCTCCAGATAATAAATTCCAATACGGTTTCCTTTTCTTACAATGAACCGTGTATCCACCCCAAACATTTTCAATGTATTACAAGCATTGTCTCCCAAGTCATTATCAGGAAGTGCTGTCACGAAAAATGCATTCAACCCGAACTGGGCCAATGAAACTGCGACATTAGCTTCTGCACCTCCAAAATGAACATCAAATTTCTGGGTCTGTTTTAAACGAACTCCTGGAGGTGGTGACAACCTTATCATCAGCTCTCCAAAAGTAACCACTTTCAACTCGCGAGAATCTTCAGCTATCTTTTTTTGTGGGATTTTTGCGGCTTGAGGCATTTTTGGTTTGAGCACCTTTTTCCACTGCTCGAGCTCTTTCTTCATTGCTTCTGGGTCATCAATATGCTTGGTGAGAGCAGATGCACAGAATATCCCATTTGGGTCTTTCTGGACTGCCTCTTTTAGAGTATTTAGAGTGATGCCCCCCGTGTACACAACCACAAGATCTTTAAATGGCCCTTTCCAGGAGCTTGCTAAATCTATATTAGAAACTCTTCCTGAAAAAGCAGGGAACAGTTTATAAACCCATTGGTATGGATATTTCTCACGCAATTCTTCCAACGATAAGCCGTAGCTCTCTGCTTTCTGCACAAGCTGTTTCCCAGCATCCGATAATCCGCCTGGAATACACATGACATCTTCTCTCACGCACACATCTACTACGGCTGGAATATAATCTGCTGACACAATGCCCGAAACCCCTGCGTTAATGGCATCCCCTGCCTGCTTTTCAGTCATAACAGTTCCTGCAAGCAGGAGAGCATCTGGATGTTTTTTGATAATGGCTTTTATCCCTTCTGCTGCATATTCTGAGCGGAAAGCAATCTCGAGTATGATTCCGTATTCTCTGCAAATTTCATAAGCTTTTATACATTCGGCTGTGCTTTTTGGGGTAAGGAGAGCAATCAACTGGTTTCTTTTTAATTCCTGAAAAATCCTTTCAGATTTTTTCATCGTTTCCTCCTTCCCGTTTTCTTTTTACTACATAAGTATCCACGTATCACTGTAAAGTTTTTTTGAGTCTTAAAATTCGAATTCTTGCCAATATCAAGTTGTTTCTCTCTTCTTTCGCCTCATGATTCAACTTCAATATACAGGTTATAGGCGCCTGATGTTCATTCCCCCGCTTACTTCTACTATAAGGCCTGTAGAGTAATCGAAATATCCTTTTGCAAGAGCAACAACAGCTTTTCCTATGTCTTCTGGAGCGCCCCATCGCTGTTGTGGCACAAGGCCTTCCTGGATAAGCTTGTCATATTTCTCCTGAACAGGTGCTGTCATTTGAGTCTTGATGATACCGGGACGAATTTCATATACGTTTATGCCGTATTCACACAGGCGGTCCGCAAAGATTCTTGCTGCCTGGCTTACAGCGGCTTTGGAAATGCAGTATTCCGCCCTTGAAGGGGATGAAACTTCGGCTGAAATGGAAGAAATGAAAATGATGCATGGTTTCATAAGAGGGTCTTTTTCAACTTGTTTTATCATTTGCCTGGCGATTTTTTGGGTCAGAAAAAACGCCCCTCTTATATTAACAGACATTACCCTGTCAAAGCTTTCCATAGTTGTATCAAGAACATCTAACCTTTGTTTGGGCGCAATTCCTGCATTGTTCACAAGCACATCAATTCTATCAAATTGACTGAGGGCTTTTTTGAGAATCTTATCGTGGTCATCTGGCAATGAAATGTCTCCTTTAACTGGCAAAAACACTGCATCGAGCTCTTCTACGCGGGCTTTTACTTCGAAAAGTCCTTTCTGCTTATCCTCGGGGTCGAAGATGCAGTCGTTGCCGATTATATCAAATCCATTCTTCGCCAGTTCGATAGCGATTCCACGGCCAATCCCCTGGCCAGCCCCAGTCACAAGAGCCACAGGTTTATTGCTCATCCTCATATCTCCCCGTTTATAATAGGATTATTTCAGAAGTAGTTTCAAGGATTTTTTCTTTTTCACTCTTTTTTGAGTTCATTCTTTAGCCATTCCAGATAGTCTTTACTACCGCAAACAATAGGGATAGCGATTATCTCTGGTATCTCGTATGGGTGTATCTCCTTAATCGCTTTCTCAAGTTCATCATAAAGAGTTTTTTTACTCTTTATGAAACACAACCATTCTTCTGCCGTCTCTACATTGTTTTTCCACCAATAGGTACTTACTATTGGTCCAACTATCTGAATACATCCAGCCAATCTTCTCTCTATCAACACCTTTGCTATTTTTTCAGCATCTTCCTTTTTCTCGGTGGTTGTAAAAACCTGGATATATTCTTCCATTATAGATCACTCCTTTTTTTTATTATTTAAACCTTTTTTGAGTTTTAAAAGTTTCTGCATCTTACCAAAAGCGCAATCTCTTTCTTTGGCGTTTACGCCATAGCCAACGTGAGTTCATAATCGTAGTCACATTCGCCTCTTTCCCCACCATGAAATTACTTACATGATTTAATAAAAAATACATAGTGTCTTTAGAAATTACATTAGGTTCTTATGGTAGATAATGTCAGAGAATTGCTCCTACTATTACCCGTACGGCATATTGAAGCCCTTCAATCATATCTTGTCTCTCCTTTTGCG
>JACUUK010000082.1 GCA_014859315.1 Candidatus Aminicenantota bacterium | reverse complement strand
ATTCCAATATTATTAAGACAAGCAGACTCCTCAGAATAATTTTTATATTCTCTGGCTATATTTAATGCTTCCTGATAGCAGTACAGGGCTTTGGAATAATCATTTATTTTCCAATAATAAATGCCGATATTATTCAAGCAATTGCCTTCTTCCCTCTTATGCTTGAGCTCTTTTGCTAAAAGCAATGCTTTTTCATTCAACGTAAAAAAGCTTTTCATGTGAAACATTTTCCAATAAGTAATGCTCATCTGGCGGATACATTTAAGCTCATACTCACGGCTCCCTATTTTTTTTGCTAAATCGATAGCTCTCTCAAAGTTTTTTATGGATTGATTATGCTGGCGCTTCGACCGAAGCTCTTTACCTCGATAATATAATCTTATAATGTCATTTATTTGCTGAGTTTCCCATAACATTTTCTTTAAATTAAATCTCTTCGCAAGTGATAAAGCCCTCATATTATAATCCGAAGACTCCTTTATTTTTCTATTATTCCAACTCATCACCCCCATGTGAAGAAGGCAATCGACCTCATTTTCAACATTTCCCAATTCCTGGGCAATTTTTAACCCTTGACCATATGATTTTAGAGCTTCCTGAAAGTCTCCCCTCTGCATTTGTGATTTTCCATCTGCAACAGCATGCTCGTACAATAAAAGAAGGCTTTCTTTTTGTTTCAAGGATAGAGACTGACAAAAAGAAAAATACATTAAAAAGAAAAATATAGAGATAACCAAAGGAAATTTTATAGACAGTCCCTTTTGGACACTCATCATCAATAGAAAAGAACGAATATATATAAGTAATACCGGTAATGTCAATCAAAAATCATATCACAGCATATTAACAGGAAAACTTTCCTTCCATTACCCACTATTGATTTTTTCAAGTGCATCCAATAACATCATGTTTTCAATATGTTTAAAGGAGATGGGAAGGATGAAACCAACTGCATTATTAATGGTTGTCTCCCTTTTCATTTACTCAAGCGCCTTATTATCTGAAGACAGGCCTCGAGTGAGAGAATTCGGGATAAAAACAGGCATTCTGGAGACTGGAAAACTCAACGCAATCACAGATGTTGAAGGTGTCAAAGTTGGGCATGTGACAGTCATCCAGGGTAAAAACATCCGTACAGGGGTAACAGCCGTTTGCCCCCACAGTGGAAATATTTTCCAGGAGAAAGTTCCCGCAGCAATTTATACTGCTAATGGCTATGGGAAACTCATGGGAGTGACCCAGGTAAAAGAGCTTGGAAATATTGAAACCCCTATCATCCTCACTAATACACTCAGTCTTCCTGTATCAGCAGATGCGCTTACGGATTACATCCTTTCTTTCCCGGGAAATGAGAATATAAGCTCTGTGAATGCTGTAGTCGGAGAAACAAATGACGGCTGGCTTAATGACATTCGCGGCAAACATATTAAGAAGGAACATGTTCTTCAGGCAATCAAGAATGCTTGTTCCGGCCCTGTAGAAGAAGGCGCTGTAGGAGCTGGCACAGGAACAATTTGCTTTGGGTTCAAAGGAGGAATAGGAACCGCATCCAGGAAGCTGCCTCCATCAAAAGGAGGTTATACAGTCGGCGTGCTTGTCCAAACAAATCATGGAGGAATACTTCAGATCAATGGAATTTCTGTTGGCATGCATCTCGGGAAATATTTCATGAAGCAAGCTCTTGAAGAGCACTTGGAAGGCTCATGCATTGTCATCGTAGCAACAGATGCTCCTTTGAACAGCAGAAATTTAGAGCGATTGGCTAAACGTGCTCTGCTTGGCATAGTCCGCACAGGAGGATTCTATTCCAATGCAAGCGGCGATTATGCGATTGCTTTTTCAACTGACAGAAGTCTGAGGATTCCTCATAATTCCTCTTCCACGACTTTAACTCAAAAAGTCCTTCGTAACAACCAGATGTCCCCTCTTTTCCTGGCCGCGGTGGAAGCGTGTGAAGAAGCCATTCTGAATTCCATGTTCAAAGCCAGGGCAATGAAGGGCAGGGATAATCACTTCATCGAAGCTCTTCCTCTTGATAAAATAAAACAGATTTTGGGGGAGAAGAAAAAACAATGAAAAAAACAATTGGCATCCTGGGAGGAATGGGACCAGAAGCAACAGCTCATATGTTTGAATTAATTATCAAAAACACAAAGGCCGAAAAAGACCAGGACCACATCCCTGTAATCATATACAGCAACCCCAAAATACCCCCAAGGACAGACGCCATTTTCAATAAAGGCCCAAGCCCCACACAATTTCTGATAGAAGGGGCAGAGCTTTTGGAAAAAGCAGGAGCAGATTTTATTGTTATGCCGTGTATAACAGCACATTACTTCTTCCATGAAGTGGCTACACATGTTTCTATTCCTTTTCTAAACCTGCTTGAGGAATCACTCCTGTGGATTAAGAGGAATATTCCAGGAATAAAAACAGCAGGACTCATATCAAGTACAGGCACTTTGGAATCCCGGCTTTTCCACAATACATTGGGTAATGAGGGAATCGAAGTCATTAACCCAAATAAAAATGAGCAACAGAAGGTGATGGAAGCTATCTTTGGTGAAAAAGGCATTAAAGCCGGGTACACTTCAGGGGCTCCCAAAGAAATTATAATACAGATAGCACATGTTCTTATTCAGAGAGGTGCTGAAGCCATCATTGCTGGATGTACAGAAGTCCCTCTTGTATTGACGTCAAAAGATATTCGTGTACCTCTGATTGAGCCCATGAGTATAATTGCCCGTCTTAGCATCAAAAAAGCAGGATATGAATTAAAAAGCCATAGGGATTAAGACCATCTGAGCTTTCACTTGACAACAAAGAATGAATTAGGTATAAATCTCTTACCAAATCACAAGGAGGTGAATGGTATTGGCATTTGTTGTTGTTGAAGAAGGCGAATCTTTAGAAAGTGCTCTCAGGCGGTTCAAAAGAAGAGTTCAACAGGAAGCTATTATAAAAGAAATCAAGAAACATTCTATCTATTATAAGCCGGGCGAAAAAAGACGGATGAAAGAAGCTCAGGCACGCAAACGTATGAGAAGGCGGATAAAAAGAGATAGATTTTTAGAATATTAAATCAGTTCCATAATGACTATTCTCCTCCCCTAAGATATTACTTTTTAAGCATAAAGAATGGTGAGTCCTAAGCAGACAAAAGACGTGCTTCCCCAAAAAAACCGGAAAAGTCAAAAACCACCCTGGTTAAAGGTCCGCATTCCTTCACATGCTAATTTTTTCTCTGTCTCGAGCCTTTTAAAAACAAAAAAGCTGCATACAATCTGTCAGAGTGGAAAGTGTCCAAACATTTCTGAATGTTTCTCTCATAAAATAGCAACCTTTCTAATTCTTGGTGACATATGCACGAGAAAGTGCGCTTTCTGCGCAGTAGAAAAAGGTATTCCTGCTCCTCCTCCCAAGGAAGAAATCGCCCAGGTAGCTGAAGCAGTTGCCTTAATGGGACTTCGATATGTTGTTGTAACATCAGTCACAAGGGACGACCTACCCGATGGAGGAGCTTCTCATTTTAAAGCGACCATTCAGGCGATTAGAGAACGGACACCCGGTGTGAAAATCGAAGTTCTTGTTCCAGACTTTAAAGGAAACAAACAGGCGCTAAAAACTGTTGTCCAGGCCTGCCCTGATATCCTCAATCATAACCTGGAGGTTCCAGAAGCTTTCTATCCTTTAATCAACAGGCCAAAAAAAAATTACCAGATATCCTTAGAAGTTCTAAGAGAAGCCAAACTGATGGGAGCCAACACAAAATCAGGCCTTATGCTTGGCCTTGGAGAAGACGAAAAAGATATTCTTCTCACATTCTCTGACCTCAGGAAGGCCTCGTGCGATCTTTTAACTCTTGGTCAATATCTACAACCAACTAAATCTCATGTGCCTGTAAAAAAATATTATACACCTCGCGAATTTGAATCCCTTAAAAGCATCGCACTCGATTTTGGCTTCAAGGCAGTGGAATCTGGCCCTCTTGTAAGAAGCTCTTATAGAGCCCACCAGATGTATGAGGCATTACATAAACAAAATGCGGATTAAATTCATATGCGGTACTTAATCTTTACAGACGTTCATGGAAATTTAGAGTCCCTTCACGCCCTTTTAAAATTCGCTCAAAGGCGAAAAATCGACCATTACTTATTTCTTGGTGACCTTGTTGGCTATGGAGCTTCCCCAAACGAAACAATCCAAAAAATCACAGCTCTTAAACCTATTTCTATGGTCAGGGGCAACCATGACAAGGCAGTCTGTGGACTTGATTCTGTTAGAACTTTCAATCCTATTGCTGCATTAGCCATTTTTTGGACAAAACAACACATTCTGAAAAAGAATTCGAATTACCTTTCAAGGATTAAAAAAGGCCCTTTGATCGTTAATAAAAATATCACAATCTGCCATGGGGCTCCATTCGATGAAGATTACTATATTTTCGGCGAATTCGATGCATCAGAAGCATTCCTTCACATCAAAACGCCTCTGTGCTTTTTTGGCCATACTCATTTTCCTTTCATCTATAAAGAAAAAGACCGTACAGTGGAGGGGACATTCCTAACAGGGGACAATAATGAGGTCAAAATTGAAAAAGGCACCCGATACCTCATCAATCCAGGCTCAGTTGGACAGCCCCGGGATAGAAACCCTAAGGCATCATGTGCCATATATGACACCAAGGCACAGAAAGTAAAATTCTACCGGCTGGAATACAATATAGAAGAAGCACAGGAAAAAATCTTAAGAGAAAATCTCCCCCCAACTTTATCCGAACGGTTAGCTGCTGGCATATAAGAAGTATCAATGTATTATACTCAGGTTTCATTTCCTATGGGTAAAATCCTGCTTATCAAAAGCAATAAAGGATTGAGCATTGCAAAGTATTTGAAAGCTCCAAATGAAGCTGGAAAGTTATTATCGTTTTTAAAAAACAGTTCTTTTACATTAAAAGAAAATGACAAGTTATTTAAACCTGAAAAAGAGCTTTTTTACGAGTATTTCAATGGCAAACAAACTGATTTTACATGTGTACCAATCGACTTTATTTCAGGGACTCCATTTCAAAAAAAAGTCTGGCTTGAAACCAGGAAAATCCCTTATGGAAAAACAGAAGCTTATAAATCAATTGGAGAAAAATTAGGACAAAAGGGGTTTCAAAGCATTGGCCAGGCATTATCCAGAAATCCTCTCATCATCATCGTCCCCTGTCATAGGGTACTCAAGTCAGATGGAACCTTAGGAGGATTTTCTGCAGGATTGAAACTTAAAGATTATCTACTTCGGCTTGAACAAGGCAACGTCCCTATTTGAAGCTAAATCTTCGGGTTTGCGTAGCAGTAAAGGCAGCTGTGAGGACAATACTGCGTGTAACTTCCAATATCAACAGATTCTGTACATCTGCATTCCGAACGTTGAGTTTTATCTTTTTTTAAAGAAACTGGCTCTCTTAAAGGATGGATTCGCTCAAGATAAGCTCCATCGATACAGGCAGACGGCTGAACACCAGGGATATCTTCCAGAAACCTCTGGCTGCAGGAATAAAGGCGAAGCCCCCATTGTTTCGCGACATCAACAAGATAACAAGCATCCGTCCTTTTTTTCTGGATTGGAGGGTCTATATATAAAAAACCGTGCTTCTTTGCACGTCTTTTTGCCTTGTTGTACCATTGTGCAAAACTAAATCGAACATCTTTTACCCCATTCTCGTAGATTTTTGGGGCTAATTTCTCAAAAAAATAAAGATTTGTTTTAAGCTTCCCATGTTCCTTCCAATAGACCACTGGATCAAAACGAACGGTTATTCTGTCTGGTGTACCTGCCAATTTTACAAGTTCCTTAAGCTGCAGAATTGCTTTAGATTGTGAAGTGACATGAGGTTCAATAAAACTCCGACCCAAGCCTGTTATTGTGAAATGAAGGTAAAGCTGGTCATACTTTCGAAGTTGTTCATACAATCCATATGAATTTCCAAGAATATTGCTGAAGTCTTTAGACCAGAGGACAATTGTATGGACCTTTAAAGGATTCAGGTCTACTGCATAGGCATATCCCGAAGGGCCCAATACCTTGACTTTTTCCTCTTTGAGTACCGATGAAAACCATTGTGGGAAAAAAGCCACTAAGTCTGTTCGCCTTGAAGCGCTTAAAACTTTTTTCATGATTCCTTGACAGCAGTAAGTTATAACTTTAGTATTTTAGCTGATAAAGCAAGGTATATCCAATGTCTGTTCTGAAAGCTGAAAAACTGTCAAAGAGTTACAGCCAGCGTCTTGTTGTAAAAGAATTATGCTTGGAAGCCGGGTCTGGAAAGATTATAGGACTTTTGGGAAGAAACGGCGCCGGAAAAACTACAACTTTTCAGATGATCGCAGGCCTTATCAAGCCTGACAGCGGAAATATCTATCTCGATGAAAAAAACATCTCCAGATATTCTTCCTGCCAAAGGGCACAGGAAGGCATTACATACCTTCCACAGGAAAGTTCTGTCTTTCTCAAAACGTCAGTTATGGGCAACTTGAAAATAATCCTTGAA
This sequence comes from Candidatus Aminicenantota bacterium, assembly GCA_014859315.1. Taxonomy (GTDB): domain Bacteria; phylum Acidobacteriota; class Aminicenantia; order Aminicenantales; family Aminicenantaceae; genus Kmv29. The sequence continues at coordinate 1,973 of JACUUK010000082.1, read as the reverse complement.
CTCCAGGGATACAATAAAGAGAGGCAGCAAGAAATCGCAAAGCAGCTTCTGGATGAATTGGGACTTACACCGCTTGCTAAACAGCCTGCTTATAGTCTCTCTGGCGGCGAGAGGAGGCGCCTGGAAATCTGCCGCTCTCTTATTTTAGAACCAAAATTTTTACTCCTTGATGAACCATTCACAGGAATCGACCCTTTGACTATCCTCGAACTCCAAAAAATCATGAAAGAACTGAAAAATAAAGGAATCGGTATTCTTATCTCTGACCATAACGTCAGGGACACCTTTAAAATCTCTGACCATGTTTATATCATCGATGACGGATGCATGTTGATTCAAGGGAATCCAAAAGAGATTGCCTCCGATGAAAAAGCTAAAGAGAAGTTCCTGGGAAAAAACTTTAGATTTGGTGAAGAAATAGACTACGATTTATCCCGGGGGAACAAATAATTACCAATCGTCTGGCCAAGAAATAAGAAAAACAGAAAAAAATAGGCTGTTAAAAGCACGAGATAAAATGCAAGCACAAACCAGGAAGAAACAGAAATCAACCGGAATAAAGAAACCTCCAAAAATCGCGAAGCTAGCCATACAGTCACAAGCCAGAGGCAAGCTATAAAGATGACGTCAAAAACTCTTGCTTTAATCCAGGTCAAAACTTTCAAGGGTGGTCTTATCTTTTCCACCTTTATTTCTTTATAGGGCTCATAGGACTTCTCGCCAAAGGGGAGTAATTCCTGATCTATGCCTTCAGGAAGTCCATATGTTGTTTCAACAGTTGGAATCTCTTGTTCGGGCTCTTCTTCAAGAGGCATCTCCTCTTCCATAGGTATTTCCTCTTCATTCTCTTCTTCAAGATATTCGATCGGCTCTTCTTTTTTCTCCTCTTCTTCTGGTATTTGAGGAGTTACTGGTTGTGATTCTTTTATTTCTGAAGCCCATGGAGGAAGCTCTTCTCCTTCAGTCATTTTTTTCTTTTTTTCTTCCCTCTCTTTTTTCAAAGATTTTAAGAACCGTTCAATTTCTTCTTTTTCCTTTTCAGTAGAGTCGGCAATCTTTTCCAGATCTTCTGTTTTAAAATCAGTGGATTCTGTTTGGGATGGACCTTCTTCTTCCTTTTGTTCCTCATCAGGAAACAGGATTTCTTTTATTTCTTTTGTAGAGGGTTCTTTTTCAATGTCTTCTTTTGCTTCTTCCTCTTTATCCTCCTCCCCCAACCAGGGTTCCGCCTCGTCTAATGCAAATTCTTCGCTTTCTTCTGGTTTTTCCTCCTCTTCTCCTTCTTCTTCTGGTTCAAGGGGAATTTCTTCTTTAAGTTCTTCATCTTCTTCTGTCGATTCCAAGGCCTCTTCCTCTGGCTCTACTTCCTCCTTCTCTGTTTCAGATTTTTTTCTATGAGCTTTCTTTTTCTTTTTTGGCTCAGTTTCATCTTCGCTCATTTCTTCATCTACGATTTTTTCTCCAGGGATTTCCTCTTCGATAGACTCATCCTCAGGAAAAAGAAGCTTGGTTCCACAATTAGAGCAGTACTCTTCCCCCTCATCTATGATGGCTTTACAATAAGGGCACCTTTGAATAGCCATTTATTTATTTATAAAAGGAAATGACTATATTGTCAACCTAAGTTATACAACATTTTCATAACAGATGCGTATATAACATTGTCATAACTACAGTCTGACATACAAGCAAAGACTATAGCGCTTTCTGTAATCCTGTACGCCTCCACTGCCCTTTTCAGAGGGGTATTGACGATGTATTAAACTATGAAGGAACATCTTCAAGTCCATAAGAAGAAGAATAAAAAAAGAAAATAAAGATGTCTATCTTTACCAAGCAAGTCAATTGACATTCCATTAAAATTGAATAAAAATAAATATGGCCGGGCGATTAACTCAGCGGTAGAGTGCTACCTTCACACGGTAGAAGTCGCAGGTTCAAGTCCTGCATCGCCCATTCCTTTGTTTTCAATT
>JACUUK010000195.1 GCA_014859315.1 Candidatus Aminicenantota bacterium | reverse complement strand
TAAAATGGACAAAAATGAGGTGAAATAAAAATGAAGACTGACGTGGAATATTTGGAGTTTATGTGGCCGATGAGACATTTTTTGATAACATGTGGGGATATTGAAACAAAATCAAATATTATAGCAGTCAGCTTCTGTATGCCTGTATCAAAAGAACCCCCACTCATAGCTTGTGCCATAGGAAGAAGAACTTATTCATATAAATTAATTGAAAGCGCTAAAGAGCTTATTGTAAATGTTCCTCCAAAAGAGCTAAAAGCGAAAATATATTATTGTGGCTTCAATTCAGGATTTCAAGTTGATAAATTTAAAGAAACAGGATTAACTCCACGACCGGCACGCAAAGTAAAGGCTCCTATTGTTGATGAGTGTATAGCTCATATGGAATGTAAAGTTAGGCAAGAAATAGAAACAGGAGATAAAATCCTGTTTATAGGTGAAGTGATAGAGGCGTATGCAGATGAAGCTCTATTGAAGGGAGAAAGGAAAGTCGAGTATGCAAAAGGTGATTTTCCACGGAAAATATATGCTACAAGATTTAAAAGCTCGTAATCCACGTCGACTAACAGCGGATACCCGACTTCAAATCGGCCAAATTGCCTCGCCGTTGGCTCAGCAACTTCGTTTGTCCAGAAGACCTTAAGCGAAATTGATCATAATTCAATGGAGAGGAATATGGAAGAAAGGATATGGGCGCATGAGGAAATATACAAGATTTATGAAAAGATTAAGGGGGAAATTACTTTAAGATTGAATGAATTTAAATTGTCGCTGAAGGATGGAAGTGAAGAGAGAATTTTTTCTGAGCTTGTGTTTTGCATATTAACTCCCCAGTCCAAGGCAAGATTATGTTGGGCTGCGGTTGAGAATCTTGTGAATAAAAAACCATTGTTAAGAGGGAATAAAAATCAGATTACCAAGGAATTGAATGGAGTACGATTTAAGTATAAAAAAGCTGAATATATTGTTAAAGCAAGAAAACAATTCTCAGTTGATGGCAAAATAGCTATCAAATCCCTAATAGGCCAGTTTAATGATGTTTGTGATGCAAGAGAATGGTTAGTTAAGAATGTAAAAGGTATCGGATATAAAGAGGCAAGTCATTTCCTGCGAAATATCGGATTAGGAGAGAATCTTGCAATTCTTGACAGGCATATATTGAAAAACTTGAACTCCCTTGGACTAATAGATAAAATCTCAGGCGCTCTTCTAAGAGAGAGATATTTTGAAATAGAGAAAAAGATGCGTGAATTTGCAGAAAAGATTAATATACCCATGAGCCATTTGGATTTGGTGTTGTGGTATAAAGAAACAGGAGAAATATTTAAATAAAGAAGGTGGAAGATAAAAAGCTCATTATATATAATTTAATAATGCTAATTTTAAGAAGAGGAAATAAGTATAAATTCGGGGATGGGAAGTATATCCGAACAAAAAAAGGAGAAAAAAATGAAAAAACTATGGATAATG
>JACUUK010000081.1 GCA_014859315.1 Candidatus Aminicenantota bacterium | reverse complement strand
TTATTCCTAAAATCAAGGGAGTCTTGATTAGCCATATCTGTTACAGCCAAAAATACAATCTGTGCTAAATCCTCAAGGATTTCAGGGGTTATAAAATTAATATTGTCCTTTGTAACATGATAATAGGAAGGAGCTCCATAAGCACTGAATGATATCGTTGGAATCCCTTTCCACATGAAACGAGCTGCATCCAGTCTTGGCCGTGCAATATTGGCAAAATAACGCGGGGTTATTTCGCGATGAACATAGCTGTCATTCGCTTTTTTAATAAACTTCCAGAAATCAGTATAGTTTTTCGCAGCCAAAGCGCCTAATTTATCGCCGCATCCTACTCCGTCCATATTTATAAAGGCGGTGGTTTTTTCAAGAGGAAAAACAGGATTTTCCAGATAAAATTTAGAGCCAACAATACCCTGCTCTTCTGAGCCAAAGCACAGAAACATCACAGAACGGCGTAGTTTCACAGGAGACTTTGCCAGAGCTTCGGCCACTCCCATGATAACAGCAACAGCCGAAGCATTGTCATTTGCCCCGGGCATAATTTCATAACATCTGCCAAGATGGTCAAGATGACCGCCGAGAATAATCACCTCGTCCTTCAGCTCAGGATCTGCCCCCTCAAGAACCCCGATTACATTGTAACCTATGCCTTCCGGATGATGTTCTGTATTGTTTTTAATCGTAAACACCTTGCCAGTGGGAAACGATTGTGGCTTCAGGGTTTTCTTAATCTTTCCAACAACCTGACTGTGGTCCTTGCCTGTGCCGGCAAAAATATCGGAAACTACCGCAGGCCCTACATGAGAGTATATAAACCCTTCTCTGTAAGAATTGTTAGGGTTTCCAATCGGGCCGTAATTATACAGCATGCCCTTGGCCCCATGAGCAAAGGCATTCTCTAATTTATACTGGTGGAAAGAATATGGACGCCATTTTTTAAAAATTTCAGGGTCCTTATCTGCTGATACAGGGACTTCTCTTTCCATCAACACGATTTTCCCCTTAACATCGACTCCTTTGTAATCATCATAACCAAGCTCAGGCGCAGTTATACCGTAGCCTACATAAACAACATCAGCAGTTACCTCCCCAGAGGCTGAAGTGCCTCCTGGGATGAATTCATCTTCATAGCGGTAATACTTTTTTATTGTGGAATTCATGTATGGAATATGGAGGTATGCCTCACATCCTTTGAAAACCAGCGTATAAGCAATCGGAAACGCTTGAAAGTAAGTATTATTGTCTCCAGCCGGAGCAATCCCCCATTTTTCAAAAAAGGAACTCACCCAGCAGGCTGCCTCATTATATTCTTCTGTCCCTGTTAGCCGCCCAGCATACTTTTCAGAGGCCAGCTCTTTCACATAATCAAACAGCTTATGGCTGGATATCGAATGCATCACCTGCAGAAGGCGCTGCTCATCTGTATTTACGGCCTGGGGTTGCTGCCCAGACAAAGGCAATGAAACAAAGATATAGATGAAACCAACAGTTAAAAATAGAAGTTTTTTATTCCTCATTTTTTATTCCTCCTAATTATTCAACTTTTATTTTCAGAATAAATAAGGAAAAAGTAAAGGTGCATTTACAGTATTGGGAAAAAAGATTAAATACGTAGGGCAATTCCTCCTCTTATCAAGAACCCATTGAATATGCCTGCATCAATAAGCACATGTAGATTTTGGGTAATCTTGGCTTTTACCCCAAGATTCAATTGAATAAAAGGAATAAAACCAGGAAGGAAAAATTCTTCACCTTCTTCTTCCATTTCATCCATCAGTTGCTGCAGTGTTTTTGTATCTCCACCATCAAAATATTCTGTTTCCTCTCCTTCAAGATTAAGTTCGCCAGAGTATGAGTAATTGAGCTCTGAGTCTTCAAGAGCTGTCCCGGTTGAGGCTCCTAATCCAAAAGTTATATAGGGATGCACTACAGACGAGGGCATAATATCCCAACGTAAACTCAGGTGAAAAGACAGGGGTTTCATCAAAAAACTTCCTGAAGCTCCACCTTTAAAGCTGGCTGTCTTCTGAGTAAGGTCATCTTCCAATTCCAAGTTTGCAGAAACATCCGTGAGGGAGATCTCCATGGTTGTTTTTTCAACCGATAAACCCATGCTGAAAGCTCCATTCTCTCCTGCAGGATACCATCGGACTTCAAAGCCAAAATTGTCACCACTTGAATCAAAGTTGACATTTTGACTGTAGTAGCGCTCAAATAATGACGGATGTTCCTCTTGAATATCTGTTAAAAAAGCGTCTTTCAAATCTGTTTCCAACGCTTCAGAAAGGCCTTCCTCAACTATTGACCTTAAAATATTGATGTTCCACCTGGAGTAATGAAACCCAAACTCAAAATGGCCCTGCGCCTTAGCATCATTCGGAACTAAAAATACTAAAGCAAGCACAGGAAGAATCAGAATAAGGATTTTTTTAAATCTTTTCATTATCTCTCCTATTTTTACCCAAAATTGTCATTTAATTTATGCATTTATATCAATCCATTTAAATAATGTCAAAGTTCCATGGAAATTTCTCTCTCTATCTAATCCTGGATTTTATTTTTCAAGATTAATAAATCACGGTTTCTTTTAAATTGATTTGAGAGGTTAATTTTGCTATCTTGACTGTTACTGGAAAAAATTTAAGGAGGCAGTCATGCTAAATAAAATCATATGCATTTTCGCAGCCCTAAGTTTTCTATTTATTCTTTCTTCTACAGGGGTTGCTGCCAAGAGTAACCCTAAAGTTATTATGAAAACAACCAAAGGCGACATCACAATCGAGCTTTTCCCTGAAAAAGCACCAATCACAGTCCAAAATTTTCTCTCCTATGTGGATGAGGGATTTTATGATGGGCTAATTTTTCACCGTGTTATAAAAGGATTCATGATTCAAGGAGGTGGATATACATCAGAATTACACAAGAAAAGCTCTAAACCGCCCATAAAAAATGAAGCCGGCAATGGTCTTTCCAATAAAAGAGGAACAATTGCCATGGCAAGAACAATGGACATAAACAGTGCTACATGCCAATTCTTTATCAACCATATAGATAACCTTGGCCTTGACCATAAAGACAATACCCCAGAAGGCTTCGGGTACTGCGTGTTTGGCAAGGTGATTGAAGGGTTGGATGTAATAGATGCCATTGCAGATGTCAAAACCATGACAAGAAGAGGCATGCAGAATGTGCCGCGGGAAACTGTAGAGATAATATCTGTCCGCCGCTTGGAATAAAATTGATTCTTACATTATACGCTTTTTGAGCTGACTATCTGAACGATCTGAACAAATGTAAGAAATGAGATGAGCAATAGATGACGGATTGGCTATTTGCTTTTTTCCATCTTTTTCTCCTTATTGGCATCATAGGTTATGCTGTTTTTTCCCTCTTTCAAGGCAATGTTTTCCGTTTCGTTCTTATTCTTTTATGCCTCGTGGGATACTATTTTTTAATCCTGCAGAAAAGCGTTAAAAAAGAAATCAAAAGAAAACGCAAGAAATGAACAATTCAAAATCATGAGAGTTCATATAAAAATCAAAAGAAGAGGAGAAGGCAAGCAGCAGAAGTTTTTTCTCCTCCTGTTTATCATCCTTTCTCTTTGTCTCTTTATTGTTTTGAGCTTTCTGCCTAAAGAAAAGGCAGATGTCAAAAAGGCAGACCCGCCTACATCTGTTCCTACAGAGCCGCCTCCCCCTCCACTTAAAGAAACGAAAATCGTGATACAACAGGGAAAGACGATCTCAGATATTCTGTCTATCTATGCGTTCTCTCCAGCAGAAATTCACAAGCTTCGAGAAGATGTCAAACCTGTCTATGACCTTGCTAAGATTAGAACAAAACATGAAATAAGAATCTATTCCTCCCAGGAAGGGCAATTCATTTCAATGGAATATGATATCGACAATGATAAATACCTCGCTATAAAAAAAGAAAAAGATTCCTACAAGGCAGAAATCAAACCTTTTCCCTATGAGATTCAAGTGAAAATGATTTGGGGAGAGATTAAAGACAATCTTATCTCTGCTGTGGCTGAAAAAAACGAGACTGATTTTCTGGCTTTATCTCTTACAGAAATCTTCGCATGGGATATTGATTTTTACTCAGACCTCCGCAAGGGAGATACATTTAAAATTATTTTTGAAAAAAAATATCTCTATGGAAAATTCGTTGACTACCGAAAAATTCTTGCGGCTGAGTTTACAAATCAGGGACAGAAATTTAAGGCATTTCGTTATACTTATACAGATACAGGAGAATCAGATTTTTTTACTGCTGAAGGCGAATCTTTGCGTAAAGAATTCCTGAAATCCCCGATTCCTTATGCCCGAATAACTTCCCGTTTCAGCTACAACAGGCTTCATCCTATCCGGAAAGTATTCAGGCCGCACTATGGCGTAGATTATGCGGCCAGAGTCGGAACTCCTGTCCAAGCTACGGCAGATGGAACAGTTACCTTTGTTGGTTGGAACGGGGCTTCCGGAAGAATGATCAAAATCCGTCACAAGAACGCCTATGAAAGCATGTACCTCCATCTTAAAAGCTATGCCACAGGAATAAAAAAGGGGGCTAAAGTCAAGGGAGGCCAGATTGTCGGCTATGTCGGATCATCGGGTGAATCGACCGGCCCTCACCTGGATTACAGAATTAAACTCAGAGGCAAATACATCAATCCTCTTGCTTGGAGGTTCAAGCCAATTGCGCCGCTTCGGACAGAATTTCAAAATGATTTTAAGAATAAAGTTCAAAGATACCACCAATGCCTTGAAATCCCTTATTCTTTTTTCATGCTTAGCTCCGTAGCGGGACTTCTTTTGTAGGCAGACTAAAACCCACGGACGAGACCTCTGCTTTTAAGAAATATCTTATTATGTAGATTTATTTTCTTGTAGAGCTTCCTGAGCCACTGCTTCTTGAGGAGCCTGAAGTCCCCGAAGAAGAGGATCTGGTTCCCTGGGTACTGCTTGAGGAGGAAGAAGAAGAGGAATAGCTCCCAGAACCTGAAGAATATATTCCTCTTGAGGAAATACTACCAGTCCTGTAAATACTTCTTCCAGAAGATATGCCCTTTGAAGAGATGCGGAGCTCTGGACAACGAATCTCATTTGTCCTGCTGGAATATTTTATTGTAATACCCGACTGCCGCGCGATTTTTACATCAGGATTCCAATCCCTGAAGCGCATATTAATCTCACCAGGTTTTGGGGGAAATTTTTGCTGAACTTCAGGTGTCATCACTGTGCCTTTTGCAGATGCATTTTCTTTAAGCCGATTCTTTCCACTGGAATAATACCTTGTCTGAAAGCTTCCAGGTTGAAGCTTCTCTATTGAAGCAGGAACCGTTTGTATTTTATTTGCTTTGGCTTTTCCTGCTTCGGGATAGGAATTTACAACATAATTCTTTATCTTGTTCGTGATATATGTTCTTGCGGCCTGCTGGCGAGGTTCAAGCATGGATTTTTCGGATTTTGCAATATTATTTTGTATTTTCGGAATATTCTCGACCCTTACAGCTTTTTTATGGATTTGAGCAGCATTCAAATCTTCACGCTTTACAACGATTCTTTGTTCTGGCATCTTCATTAAAGCAGGCGCGATTCTATCATCTTTCCGATTTAAAGCTGAAACAACATTGTTATAAGCTTTCTTTAAGCTCTTAGGCACTTCATATGGAGGCGCTTTCTTCTGGCTAAGCTGGTCTTTTCGGATCTTTCGAATAACTTCCTTGCCTTTGCTGTCCCCAGGTTGATAATATCCTCTCCCATATGTGTCGTAAAAAGGTCCGTAATAGAATAATTCGGAATAATGTCCGATTGTGTAAGGGTTATAAAAATAACACCAATCCCATAAAAACCAAGGCCTCCAACAATAATATCCATAGAAAAAATCCCATGTTGCCCAGGCAGGGGCAAATGCATCTCCGGGAATCCACAACCAGCCTAATTTTGAATCCCATGTCCACAGTCCAAGATGGTAGGGGACCCATCCCCAAGATTCTTGAGGCACCCAGAAAAGCTGGCCATTCAGTTCTCTCCACTGGCCATAAAGGTAAGGCCGCCAACCGCCCCATGGATAATGATCGTTGTAATGGGGACGCCAGACATAGCCGTAAAGATTATTCCATACCCATTCTCCATGTTGACTGGAATATTTCTGAGCAAAATAAAAGACAGCTTTTGGATATTTTTGAATAGGTTTCGGAAGAATATTCACTCCTTCGTGAAGCTCATTAAAGTTCTTATTGATTGCCTCGTTCCACAATTCAAACTCAACATCTGGAGTGACCTCATTAAAGAGAAGCTTTTGATCTTTTAAAATCGTTAAAGCTTCGTGCTTCTTTATCCTTTTCTGCTTGAGGTTCTGAGGGTCAGAACCATATAGAACATCTATTTTCCCTCTTTTTACCTGAATATCCGTGCGGCCATCTTCCTGAACTTTAACCACTGCGACAGCTTTGTGGTTCAATTTCAAAGCAGCGGAGGGAGTTATAATCTGAAATACTTCGGGTGGCTTATAACGATTATACATCAAGTAAATCTGCCCATTTTGAAGCAGAAAATTGCTGATTTTACTCCGTGAGCTTAGGCTTCTGGCAAGAATTGTTTCGATTTTCAATTCTGTATTCAAATCGAGCCGGATAATGGTCCCAGTATCAAACTGAATCTCACACTTTTTTTTGTCCAGGGTACGAATTGTGTCCCCAGGGGCCAAAGGAAAGTTTAATACCGCGATTTCTGGAATAATGTTCCCCTCCCTCAGGACAACAGGTTCATTCCCTCCTTGAGGACCTTCTATGTAACTAACATGTCCAAAATAAATATCTTCTTTTGGAGATGGTGCATATTTATAATCAGAACGCGCGGGATTCGGACACACAAGGAAAAAACCGAGAATAATGATAACTATGGCTGTTTTTTCTCTCATTTTTTCCCCCAAATTTTATTAGAAGTCCATTTAATTATTTATAATGTGTGATAGTTTTAGATTAATCCTTCTTTCTAACCTTACTACTAGATCCTCTGGATGAGGAAGATGTTCTAATGTTTGTTCTGCTTGTTTTTGTTGTTGAAGTCGAAATTCTTCTGATAGTACCTCTTTGGGTGCTTCCTGACGGTCTCTTCTGCAATTCCCTCTTTTTTATCACTGTCTTACCGTATCTTACATAAGTCGGGTAATAATATCCGTATCCTCTATAATAATAGGGATAGCCTCCGTAATAATAGGGATAATAGAAACAATAATCATAAAGCCAAAAGTAATTCATCCAACTGAATCCTGTCCAAAAATACGGCCCATAGCCATAATGCATATAGTCTGGGTAATACTGTTCAGCATAGGGAACTGTTTTTATGCGGACTCTCTTCTCTGTATATTGGCTGTCGATAACGGTACAACTCGAGACTAAAAAAATTACACACAGAAAAAATATTATCTTTTTCATAGTTTTTTCCTTTTCCATATATATTTTACAGCAATCTTCGTGCCAAGTAAAACAGAGAGTAAATCGCGCATTTTTATTTTTTTTTGTTACCTATTTAGGTCACATGTACTCGAAATTGACAAGGGGAAAACTTGCTACATACTCTGCTTAAATTATTACTGAACAAGGTTGACATTTCAAGAGCAAAGAAATTAGAATGTGGAAGTCAGTATTAATAAATGTAATAATAAAATTATAAAAAGGAGAAGTATTTATGAAAATAACTATTAGTGTTCTTAAAGCCGATATTGGGAGTATTGGCGGACATATCACTCCGAGTAAAGCCCTGGTAAATGAAGTTAAGAATTTCATCCAGAAAAATGGCGCTCAATTAATCATTGATTCTTATATAAGCCATACCGGGGATGATATTGCCATTTTATGCACCCATGAAAAGGGTGTTAGTAACGAAAAAATACATAAGTTGGCATGGGATGCCTTTCTCGCAGGGACTGAAGTTGCCAAGAAACAAGGATTATATGGGGCAGGTCAGGATCTCTTAAAAGATGCCTTCAGCGGCAACATAAAAGGAATGGGGCCTGCAGTGGCTGAGATAGAATTTGAAGAACGCCCAAATGAGCCTTTTGTTTTCTTTGCAGCAGACAAGACTGACCCAGGCGCATATAATTTACCATTTTACCTTGCATTTGCTGATCCTATGTATTGTCCTGGACTCATGTTAAGCCCGAAAATGAGCGAGGGCTTCACATTCCGCATAATCGATGTTAACTATGTAGAAAAGGACAAAATAATCGACCTCCATTCTCCTGAAGAATTATACGATATCGCTGCATTGCTAAGAGACAACGAGCGCTATGTCATTGAAAGTATTTATTCACGTTCAACAGGCAACCAGTCATTAGCTATATCCACAACCCGCCTCCATAACATCGCTGGAAAATATACTGGGAAAGATGATCCAGTTGCATTGGTTCGAGTTCAAGGAGAATTTCCCGCAACAGGAGAAATTCTGGCACCGTTCCAGATAGGCCATCTTGTTGCCGGTTTCATGAGAGGAAGTCATACTGGTCCTCTTATGCCTTG
>JACUUK010000080.1 GCA_014859315.1 Candidatus Aminicenantota bacterium | reverse complement strand
TCAAGTCATTTAATAATCTAACCGTAGCTTCTATTATCTTGACGGAATTCTCAATTATCTATAAGATAACAAAACAGGAGAAAAAAAATGTCTATCGATCCGGAGCTTCTTGAAATTTTAGCATGCCCTTTTTGCAAGAATGAAATAAAACTCACTACTGATGAAAAAGGCCTCAAATGCGTGAAATGCCACAGGGTGTATCCAATAAGAGATGACATCCCTGTAATGCTTATTGAAGAGGCAACAATTGAACCAGAACGAGAAACTAAAGATTAACCCTTCTACAATTGAAAAAATCCTTCTTATCCGTTTAAGGCGCATCGGTGACGTCATCATGACAACACCTGCCATCACGGCATTAAGAGAATATTTTCCTGATGCCTGGATCTCTTATGTTGTGGAAGAGCCATATCGGGAACTTGTTGAAAACAACCCTCATTTGAATGAAATCATTGTAATCCCGCCAAATCAAACAGTAAAAAGTTCTTTGTGTTGCATCCGTCAGATACGAAAGAAGCATTTTGATGCCGCTATTGACTTTCACGGAGGGCCAAGAGCATCCCTCATGACATTTCTCTCTGGAGCAAGATTAAAAATCGGCTACAAAATAAAACACAAGCCATTTATCTATGATATTAAACTTCCCCGGCGCCCTCAGAAAGGACATTTTCACAGTGTTGAAAGCCATCTAAACCTGGTTAAGGCATTGGGCGTTCCTGTTAATACATCACCTCCACTTTGCCTTCCTGATGCAAAAAAAGAAGAAATCCAAAAAATCTCAAGTTTCCTGTCTGAAAACGGCCTTAATGATTCTTCCTTCATTGTCATGCATATAGGTGCTGGAAACTCCTTTCGCCATTGGGGTACTGACAATCTCGTCCGGCTCATCAACCTTATCTGTAAAAACCAGGGAATAAAAATCATACTCGTCGGAACACAGGAAGATAAAAAATTTGAAGAAGCAATCATGCAACAAACTGAACAGCCACCTTTAAGCGCAGTCGGAAAACTGAACTTGCTGGAACTCAAAGAGCTTATTTCAAGGAGTTCTCTCTTTTTCGGCCCGGATAGCGGCCCCATGCATATCGCTGCTTCAACTTCTACTCCTATTGTCGCGTATTTTGGACCCACACTCCCAGCAAATTTCTCTCCCTGGCAGGCGAACGCCATTTTAATCGAAAAAAATTTAGACTGCCGCCCATGTAAACAAAGGCAGTGTATTCATAAAGATTTCAGGTGTTTAAGCCAAATCTCACCTGAGGAGGTCTATAACAAAGTGAAGGAATTGGGGATTTGGGGACAGTCCCCAAATACCTAATTAGTGATAGTCCCCAATTATAACAATTATTAAAATGAAGTTAACACAAATGCTTCCAATAGCCATTTCTCTTTACTTGCTGACCTCTATAATTTCAATAAGCGCAAGTCAGCTTTTTCTCTCCTTTGCTCTTATTTTTTGGATTATTCTCCTCATTAAAGAAAAAAAACCTCCCAGCTTCCCTTCGTTCTTCTGGCCGCTCCTTGTTTATGCGGGCATATCTCTTATTGCATCCTTTCTTTCAAGAAACCCTGAAACCAGCTTAAAAGACAGCAGAGAGCTTCTTCTTTTTCTTGTGGTTCCTATCGCCTATACAGGATTTCGCATAGAAAAAGAAATCAAACGTGCAAACCTTGCTCTTTTGGCTTCTGCCTGTTTGAGCATGGGCTTTTCATTTGTCTACTTCATTTTAAAGGCTGCCCCAGGAGAACGCATAAAGGGCTTCATGGGACATTACATGACTCAGGCAGGGCTTCTGCTTCTCTTCAGTGCTGTAGCCCTCAGCATAACCGTCTTTTCTCGTGATAAAACAAGAATATTTTGGGGCATCGGCTTTGGACTTGCACTTGCTGCTCTTCTTCTGACTCTTACAAGAAACGCCTGGATAGGGCTTATTGTAGCGGTCGGAGTGATTATATATCTCTACAAGCCAAAGGTACTTATTGCCCTTCCGCTTGTAGTCGGATTGCTTTTCGCTATAAGTCCAGGACAAGTCAAAAAAAGGGCACTCAGCACATTCAGCACTAAAGCCTTTTCTAACAGGCAAAGAATAGAATACATCCATGCAGGCATAAAAATAATCAAAGACTACCCCCTATTTGGCACAGGGCCTAACACAGTGGACGTGGTCTTCCAATACCCGAAATACGGGCTTTCAGAGGAAGCTAAAAAAAACGTCCATCTCCACAACAATTTTGTTCAAATCGCAGCAGAAAGAGGGATTCCTGCCCTTTTTTCATGGCTTGCGTTTCTAATCTGGATATTTTTCTCTTTGATAAAGCTGCTTAAAAACAAAGACCCTGCCATCTTTTCTTTGGCTGCCGGAGCATTAGCTGCCTTATTGGCTATTATTGCTGCTGGCTTTTTTGAATACAATTTCGGGGACTCTGAAGTCACAACACTGTTTCTTTACTTAATGACAATTCCTTTTACACTGGAACGCCTCCGGAAAGCGCCTGTAATGAACCCAATAATAAACAAGGAGTAAAAGTACAAAAGAAGCGATGAAAAAGAAAAAACTCCTTTGGATAGCACTTGCAATTTTTTTAATCTATGCAGGCTGGCTTAGCTTTCATCTTTTTCAGTTTAAAACCTATTCAGCCGGACACTCATCTTCTTCCCTGGAAGTCGAAGGAGTGTATCATATTCACAGCACTTTCTCTGACGGGAGGAAAACCGCCGATGAAATCGTAAAAATCGCCTCATCGATTCCGCTCGATTTCATCATTCTTACAGACCATGGGAACCCCAATTTCGAGTCCATTGCTTTCAATGGCTGGAAACGAGGCGTTCTTGTACTTTCTGGCTCAGAACTTTCTGTTAGCCGAGGCCACCTCGTGGCTCTAAACTTCGACACTCCACAGGACCCTTTCCTCCAAAATGCCGAACAGGCGGCCTGGCAGGTGAGTGCTCATGGAGGGTTTTCCATCATCGCCCATCCGTATTCAAAAACCCAATGGTCATGGGGAAATTTAATAAACTACTCAGGTATCGAAATCATCAATGCAGATACAATGCTTAAAAAAAAGGTTTTTGCAACAGTTCCTTTAATCCCTGCACTTTTAATTAAACCTGAATATCCTCTTATTAGAATGCTCTCCCGACCAGAAAAAAACCTTAAAAAATGGGATGAGCTGAATTCTACCCATCAGATTTACGGCTATTACAGCACTGATGCCCACATTCTTTACCGTGCACTCTTTCGCCTGTTGCATCTTCATTTAGTCCTTCAATCGCCACTTTCTAATGATTCTCAGGAAGCCATAAGTCAGGTTGGAGAGGCACTGCAGAAAGGGCAGTTCTACAGCGCAGTGGATGCGGCTGCCCATACAAAAGGATTCCGTTTCTGGGCCAATAAAGGCAACCAAAGTATTCCAATGGGTGGCAACATGCGGATGGATGCGCCAGTTTCTCTTCATATAAAAACTCCCTATCCGTTTTCTTATGAAACCCACATCATTCACAATGGCAGAATAATTCTACGCTCTTTTGAAAAACACATCACTTACAAGGTCATACATCCAGGTTTTTATAGGGTCGAAGTCTATCTCAGGGAAAAATCGCCTCTAAGGAACAACGTCCCCTGGATTCTTTCCAACCCGATTTTCATAAAGGAGTGAATATTATGACAGACTGGAATCTAAGCCGCATGAAAACTCTAATAGAAAATTTCAAAGGAAAAAGAATCATCGTCCTCGGAGACCTCATGTTGGATAAGTATATATGGGGCGACGTTGTGCGCATTTCACCAGAGGCCCCTGTTCCTGTTGTTGAAGTCAAAAAAGACAGCATATGCTTAGGCGGAGCAGGAAATGTCTACCATAATCTCGAAACACTCGGTGCATCGCCTGTTCTGGTTGGGATTGTTGGGAAAGATCCCGAGGGCAAATGGATAACAAACAACATCTCTGACGCTCGCGGAATCATCATAGACGAACAGCGGCCAACCACAGTAAAAACACGCATCATTGCCCATCACCAGCAGGTAGTGCGCGTGGATATCGAAAAAAAACACCCGATTTCACAGAACATAGAAAATCAGTTATTCGATTTTATCAAGGGAGAAAAATGCGCCGGTATTCTTCTCTCTGATTACAATAAGGGCATTCTCAGCCCATCGCTTATGCGCAAGGTCCTATCTTTTGCCAAAGATAATGAGATCCCTGTGTTCGTGGACCCGAAGGTGGAAAATCTCTTTTTGTTTTCACCAGTTACACTCATAACTCCAAACCACAGTGAAGCAGAAAAAATCGTCCACTACGAATGTTTATCTAATAAACAGGTTGAAAAGGCCGGAGAGGAAATACTCTCAAGGATTTCCGCTAAATACCTCATCCTTAAGCGAGGCGAAAATGGGATGAGTGTGTTTGAGAAAGGACAGAAACCCTTCCATATTCCTGCAAACGCCAAAGAAGTCTATGACGTGACAGGTGCTGGAGATACAGTGATTGCCACAGTGGCTTTGGCATTGCTTTCTGGGGCAACAATTAGGGAAGCAGCCTTCTTAGCTAACGCTGCAGCAGGAGTCGTTGTAGGTAAAATCGGGACAGTTGCCATTCATGCGGATGAACTCCTTGAGGCCTTACGACCAGTGTAGAAAGTCCTGAAAGTCGAGAAAGTCAAGAACTCAAGAAAGTCTTGAAAGTCTAGCAAGTCTAGCCCGTCTAGCGCATTTACTCCTCACTCCTTACTCCTCACTCCTCACTGTTTGCCCGTCAAGCTCATTGCTATACTTCCGCCCAAAAAGGTATTATAATAATATTTTGATAAAGAATGCGTAAAGAATGTGCGGCGTTATAGGAATACTTGGTAATGACGATGTGTTTGCAGATCTCTATCAGGGGTTGCTTGCAATTCAGCACCGCGGCCAGGACTCTGCAGGAATCATCACTTACGACGGCCGCTTCCATATAAAGAAAGGCAACGGGCTTGTCAGAGACATCTTTACGGCTGAAAATGCCAGGCGGTTAAGAGGCCCTGTTGGAATCGGCCACACCCGCTACCCTACAATAGGCGGAGGCACAGGAGAAGATGCCCAGCCCTTTCTTATCAATTCTCCATACGGCATCGCTATGGCCCATAACGGAAATGTCATCAACTATTTTGAATTGAAAAAGACACTCTTTGATAAATATCATCGCCTGCTAAACTCCGAATGTGACGTTGAAGTAATCCTTAATGTCTTTGCTCAAGAACTCGCAGAACAGAAAATCAGAAAGCTCAAACCCTCCCATATTTTCAAGGCAGTAGAAGGAGTCTTTAAAAACGTCAAGGGAAGTTATTCTGTAGTTGTTTACATTGCTGAAGAAGGAATGCTTGCTTTCCGTGACCCATACGGCATTAAACCACTTGTTTTTGGGCAAAGGAATGGAGGAATTGCTCCATCGTATGCGTTTGCCTCTGAAAGTGTGAGTCTAAACATCTTGAATTTTTCTGACATAAAAAATGTAGAGGCAGGCCAGGCCATTTTCATTGATAAAAAAAGGAAAGTTCATTGCAAGAGGATAACGCCCGGTACTCCATCGCCCTGCCTTTTTGAATGGGTTTATTTCGCAAGGCCGGATTCTTTCATCGACAACGTCAATGTATACGAC
This sequence comes from Candidatus Aminicenantota bacterium, assembly GCA_014859315.1. Classification (GTDB taxonomy): domain Bacteria; phylum Acidobacteriota; class Aminicenantia; order Aminicenantales; family Aminicenantaceae; genus Kmv29. The sequence goes on along the minus strand of JACUUK010000080.1, from coordinate 2,893 downwards.
TGCCGTGTTAATCTGGGAAGATTTCTTGCAGAAGACATCAAGAAATCCCAGTTGCAGATAGACGTTGTTGTTCCTATCCCAGATTCTGCGCGTGATGCTGCCATAGAGATTGCACGCATTCTAAACCTCAAATACAGAGAGGCCCTCGTTAAAAACCGTTACATCGGACGGACTTTTATCATGTCGAGCGAATCCTCGAGGAAATCTTCTGTCAGACAAAAGCTCAACCCCATTGCATCAGAACTTAAAAACAGGAATGTCCTCCTGGTTGATGACAGCATTGTCAGGGGTAACACTTCCCGGGCAATCGTGGAATTAGTGAGGGAATGCGGCGCAAAAAAAGTGTATTTTGCTTCATATTCGCCTCCATTGAGATACCCCTGCGTATATGGAATCGATATGCAGACCAAAACTGAATTTGTAGCCCAGAATGCAAGCATCGACCAGATTGCCAAAAGAATCGGGGCTGACAAAGTCATTTACCAGAGACTGGATTCACTCAAAAAAGCTGTAAGGCGCGGCAATAAAAAACTTACGCATTTTTGTGGGGCATGCTTTGACGGGGTTTATCCCACAGGAGATGTGACGCCCGAAATTCTTAAATCTATCGAAGAAAACCGAAAAATAGCACGGGAAAATCAGCTCGAACTCAATCTTTAGAATTGGGAACAGACCCCAATTTTTCCAATTTTTCCAATTCTTTATCAAAGAGGTTGCGGAGAGTTGTTTCAAGAGGGATTTTTGGTATCCAGCCAGTTCCTTCCCTAATTTTGCGGTTGTCGCCTAAAAGCAAGGGAATATCTGCTTTTCGAAGTTTTCTCTTATCTACTTCAACTGTAATCTTCTTTGAAGAAAAAGACACAAGTTTGTCCAAAATCTCTTGAAGCGATTGAGCCCGGCCCGAACATACATTATACACTTCTCCTTTCCTCCCTTTTTCCAATAAACATATGTAGGCCTGGACAACATCCCTTACATCCGAAAAATCTCTTCGAACAGCGATGTTGCCTACTTTTACCACAGGCGGTGAAAGCCCCTTTTCAATTCGAGCAATTTGGTCGGCCCAATCCGCACAGACAAAATCCGGCGTCTGGCCAGGGCCTGTATGAGGAAAAGAACGTGCGATGACTATATCCAGGCCTTCAACCTGTGCATAGAAGCGGCATAACATCTCTCCGCTGGCTTTGGTGAAGGCATAAGGACTTAAGGCAAAAACAAAGCTCTCTTCTTTTAGAGCATGCTCAATAGGAGTGAGAATTCCATACAAATCGGATGAACTCACAAAAAGCATCCGCGCCTCCGGTGAGTTTTTCCTTACGGCTTCCAAAAGATTAAATGTCCCAATGAGATTCGTCTCTATAGTCTCTTTCCTTTTTTCCCATGAGACTCTGACATTCGATATGGCTGCAAGGTGAAAAACCCAATCAGGTCGCGCGCGTTTTATGATTGCATGCACACCTTTTTCTGATCTTATATCCAGATGGACAATGTTTTTTGCAACATCCGCCTTAAAGCCACAGTCTTCTGGCTTTTCAGGGTAAGATGTTCCTGAAATTTCACAACCCATTGGAAGCAAGGCATCTATCAGATGACGTCCTACAAAGCCAGAAGCGCCTGTGATAAATACCTTTTGGAGGCGACGGCTCAATTCAAACTCTCTCTCTCCAGTAGTCGAGTAAATCCTGAAGGGATTGCTTAAATGGAATCTTTGGTTCCCAACCGGTCAGTTTGCGAAACTTGGATGAATCAGACAAAAGGACAGGGACATCTGAAGGACGCAGCCGGCTGGGATCTATCTCAATTTTCACATAAACTTCGCTCAAAGAGGTCAAAATATCCACGACCTCTTTCATGGCATAGGTGCGTTCGCTTCCGATATTATAGACCTCTCCGTCTTCTCCTTTTTCCAGAATCAACCAGTAGGCGCGCACAGTGTCCCGCACGTCAGTAAAATCCCTTTTTGCCTCAAGATTGCCAACATAAAGTATTGGCTCGCGTTTCTTTTTCTCTATCTCTGCCACCTGCTTTGCAAAATTCGAGCAGATAAACACCTCGCCCCTGCGTGGACCAGTGTGATTGAACCCGCGAGTTCGCACAGTCCTCAAGCCGTAACTCTTATAATACTGGTAAGCGAGAAAGTCCTGGGCAACCTTGCTCACTGCATAAGGGCTTAGAGGACGTAAAGGATTTGTTTCTTTCATTGGAACCTCATCCGAATTGACAAGGCCGTATTCTTCACTCGAGCCAGCAACATGAATCCGTGGAGAAAGGTTTAAATCAAGAATTGCCTCAAAGAGATTGATTTGTCCAATTGCATTAATGGCAAAAGTCTCGGCAGGACATTTCCATGAAGTCGGAACAAAACTCTGTGCTGCAAGGTGAAATATCCGGTCGGGCCTTATCTCAGCAAGGCATTTCTTCAACGAAACAATATCTTTGATATCACCCTCAAAAAGTTTGAGCTTGTCCTGGATGTGGACGATGTTCTCCATACGGCTTCGCCAGCGGATTAATCCAAACACTTCGACATCAGGGTGATTCGCCAATATATAATCGGCAAGATGGCTTCCCGCAAATCCTGTGATTCCTGTGATTAATACTCTCATCCATCCTCCTCAAATCATATGAAGTTTATTTATTTTATGGTTCATCGCAATAATGCGTATATGGAACATAAAATTAAAGCGTGACTGAATGAAGTTTCTGTCCGCGGAAATAACAGGGATGCGAACCTGAAAATACTTTGAAAATACGGGACATGAGTTTAATTCGAATAATTAAGGATCGTGTCCCTGTTATTTTATCGCTTATATATTTTTTCATTTGAACTTGTCTTTTTATAACATAAATGAAACAACAAATACAGCCCATGAACTCGTTAAATACTCTAAGG
>JACUUK010000079.1 GCA_014859315.1 Candidatus Aminicenantota bacterium | reverse complement strand
AAAACTTGGAAAACATTTAAAATAAATGGAGTCGGATGTAGAAAAACGGCTGAAATTAAGAGAGAAGAGCAAAATGTAACTTAATTGCAATCAATAGATTGGAAGATAGAGCGGACATAACTCAGCGGTAGAGTACGAGCTTCCCAAGCTCGGGGTCGCGGGTTCGAATCCCGTTGTCCGCTCTATCTTTGATTGTATTCATGGGCTATGTTCCATTTAGGAATGCCAGCCGATATTGTGAATCACGTTAGAAAATCACATGAAAAAGGGTTAGTATTTTGTTAATGCAAAAGAAAAAAGAATGGAATCTTATCACTGATTCAGTTCCCTTGAAAGGTTCCTGGAATATGGCTGTGGACGACTTTCTATTCCATTCCCTTGGAGATGATCCCATCACATATGTGCGGTTTTATGCGTGGGAAAAACCTACGGTTTCTCTGGGGTATTCACAGAGTTTGCACAAAGTTGTGGATGTGGAGTTTTGCAATGCGAATGGCATTGATATTGTCAGACGGCTGACTGGGGGAAAATTAGTCCTTCACCATGAAGAAGTTACATATTCTGTATGTTCGTCAGATGAGAGGATGTTTACAGCAACACTTCAGGAGTCTTACAAAATGATATCTGAAGCATTGATATGCGGGTTGGAGAAAATGGGACTTCATCCTTATCTTGCAGAGGCTCCCCCCTCTTCTTATATAAGGGGAACGCTTCCTTGTTTTTCATTTCCTGCCCGTAATGAGATAGAAATCAATGGAAAAAAAATTATTGGCAGTGCTCAAAAAAGAATGGGAAAAAGGTTTCTGCAACATGGGTCGATACCAGGGAAAAATAATGAGGAAATGCTGAAATCTGTGTCTTTCATGACTCCTGATAGTAACAATATACGCATGATGTCCCTCTCAGAAGCACTTGGAAGAGATATCGGTTTTGATGAAGTTGTTGCATGCTTGACTGAAGGGATATCAGATTATTTTGGAGTCATACTACGACCAAAAATATTTACAGAGGAAGAGCGTAAAGAGATCCAAAAAATTCTGAAGGAAAGGCATGACAACCCTGAGTGGATTTTCCTGAGAGAATGAGGCATGTTCAATCCAGCATTATATTGATTTTTTAATTTTTACGTGATAGTATTTTTTATAAACTAAGGTACTTTTGAAAAATGAACGAAGTTGAAGAGCTAAAAAAAATTGAGGCCGAGAATCTTCCGGCATTAAAGTCTATACTTATGGATGATTTACATCAGAAAGTTTTGAAAAATCTCCACCTGGAATTAGGGGCAGGGCCGGTCCTGTATCTTCTTTCTCCATCCTATTCTATAATCAACCCCACACCTAATGAAGATATCAATGACTTTATCCAAAAAAAAGAAAATGTGCTGGATTATCTCAAGGAATGTATAATTCAGAATCTTGCGGTATATTCTGTTCTTTTAGATGTCAATAGTTACTATATTGAGCAAAATAATTATGTTGTTTTGGCCCGACTGAGGGAAAGAGATTCTGGGGGAAGACGATACGAAATAAAGTTTTATACACACAACCCCAGAGAATTGCTTACCAATTACAATGATAAAATCTATATCGGAAGAGATTTTATCGACCTCTTCCATTTCAAAAGAAAATACATGGGAATCAAGGAATTCATTGCCTCTTTGAAAACACAATATGAAATGGTGATAGATAAAGCACAAGAAAAACTGAAAAAACCTATGGAATACAAGGCGTTTTTCCAGGAGATAAAAGAGTATGTGACTGAACTTCAGGCCGAAAGTTCTATTATCCTGCAGTCGCTTCCCCCATATATGGATTTTTCGAAATTATCAGGTGAGGATTTAATCGAGATAAATGCCCAGTACAGAACAATTAATCATTATTTTATCGAACTCAATGATGAAGTATCTGAATTTGAGAATATTTTGCATTTCAACAAGGAAATTGATTTTGTCCGCTATGTAACAAAATACAAGAAAGACCTTTCCAACTTTATTTCTTATTTCAATATTAAAATTAATGGCTGTTTAACCCAAAAGATTTACAATTTTAAAAGAAATAATCAATAGGTTACTCTTTCAAGTATGTTTTTTAATTAGATTGAGTCTCTTCCCAAATTCCCTTTTTTTATTTATTGACGTTATCTCTGGCTAATTTAATCCGAATTGTGCCATAAGTTGTTGAAAGAAAAATAGGATGCTGATCTTTTTCATCAGAAAAGGCTTTGATGATAGAGAGATTGTTTGTTTCCTCAAATGAAAGTTCTTCGGGAAGCTCCCATTTAATCTCTCCGCCTTTTACACGGGCTTCAATAGGGTATTTTTGGCCTGAGGGCCAATGGAAAGTCAAATCCGCATACTGTCCTTTTACTTCTATAGGATGGGTTAGGGGATAGGGTTCAAGATAGATATTTCCATGAGAAAGGAAAATTGTTGTATTACCTGAGAAATTAATGAGTTTTACATCTTTATATGAAGATGAAACAGTGATGGTTTCTCCTGTTATGTTCTTTCCATAAATCTGGAGATTTTTCCCTTCGATGGAAAGATCTCCTTCTATGTCATCCAATTTGACCTTTCCATATTTATCCATGATATCAAGACTACCTTTTCCGCCAGTAATTTCGATATCTCCATGCCTGCATCTGATTTTAGTTGAGCCTATGTCAGTAAGAACTATTTTTTCATAAGATGATTCAATGTTTAACGGGCCAGCCAGATTATCTCCAAGAATTTGAGTATGAGAGCCTTCAAGGGTGACTCCCTTTGATATATCTTCCAGATGGATTTTTCCATAAGCATGGCTGATATGAACATTGCCTTGGATGTTGCTTCCAGTGATATCCGAATGAGCGCTTTCTATCTGACAGTCAGAAAGAATGTTTTCGATTTCGATATTTTTATGCCTGTTTTTTATTATAAGAGCACCAGTTATATCTTTTGCAATTATTTTTCCGTGAGGGTTGATGATTTCAGTGCCACCAGTATTTTGGACTTTCACCAGCCCATGGGAATTTTTTACTTTTACATTCATGCTTTGAGGAATGTAGATTATGAAGCTCGTTTCGAATTTTTTTCTTCGGAACTCCTCCCGATTAGATGAAACTGTCAGTTGCTGGTTATCCTTGTTAATGACCAGATGCAGGGCTTCAGAGACTTTTTGTGCTTCTTCTTCGTTTTTGCGCCAGATTTTCTTCTTAAGGGAAATTGTGACCTGTTGTTCTTCTGTTCCCTGAATCTCTATATTACCGTGGGCATTAATAACTTGGATTTCAGGAGGGAAGGGAGGGTCTATTTTCTGGGATTCTTCAAAATCGAATCCCTGAAAAGAAAAGAGAAAATGGTCATTAATACACCAATCAATGTCGATTTTTCCGGTTTGTGCATAATAAAATGTGATGCCCGCTATAATAATTAAGATTAAAACAATAAATTCTTTAGCTTTCATGACTAATCCTTAGAAATATCCTCCGGGCTTTCTTGGCGTTCTTTTAGTCCAAAATATAATTTCCAAACACCCCAGACGATAAGGATGATTGGCCAGAGACGGGCAATAGAACCCCAGAAGTCTATGCCGATGTTGTTCAGGAAAAATATAAGCCCGATTGTTATGAGAATAATTCCCCAGGCAAGCTTGTCTTTTCTATAAGATTTTGCCATTTTGTCCTCCTTGGTGAGTCTATTTATTTTTAGAATAGTAGTCGATGATAAATTTTAGGCCGATGCCGACAACAAGAAGAGGCCAGAATTTAAAAAATGAACCATAGCTGATGACTTCAAAATTAGCGAGAAGCAGAATTCCTCCTAAGAAAATAAGAAAAGCGCCCCAAAACACAGACCCTGATTGGATATCAACTTCTTCTTCCTCGATTTCTATTTCTTCTTCTTTTCCCAGGAGCGCCCGCTGGTTTATGGATTTTGCTGTTTGGATGGCATCGATGATCTGGAAGATGTAAAAACCTGCTAAAATTATCCCTATGAAGGGTTGTGCATCTCCATGTGACTGCATGGAAACTAATCCAGCAAAAATAATTATGAACATTATTCCCTTGAGAAACTGCCGGTTGTAAAGAGCTCCTGTTCCTGGAAAAAAGAAGGAAAGGATTCCGGCTATGGCCGGTGATTTAGTTGTCCTCTTAATTGTGACTTTTTCTTCCATTTTGTCCTCCATATTTATGTTATATTAGTTTAATCCTCATCTTTTCTTAAAAGCTGAATGTCTTTTACTGAAACGAGGAATTTGTCCTTATATTCATTGAGTGAATCAGAGTAAAACTCGGCCTTAGCGAATAACGTTCCAACTTTGCTATACCCAAGATGAATATTCCTTTCTATGTATTTATTGATACTGGCCCTGTCAGGGTTGAACATATAGAGAGAAATCATCGTGAGTATAATCGTAATACCTGTGAACACCGGCTGTAATGACGGCTCAAGGAAAAAATCAAGATTTATTCGGAACTTCTTCTTTTTATGAGGGATAGCATACAGTTGTTCCATAAAGTCTGCATCGAGTTCCTTTTGAGGGAAATCAGCCAACGCGTGTTTTGCTTGTCCCATCACATGAAGAAGTTCAGTACAGGCAGGGCAGGTTTTTAGATGTTCCTCTACAGCGTGTCTTTTATCTGGCTGCAGCTCCCCATCTAAGTAAGGAGATAAAAGCTCTTCGATTTGGTTACATGTCATTGCCTTCCTCCTTTTTTTCTTTGAGGATTTTAGCCAATTGTAGCCTTCCCCTGTTTGCGCGTGATTTGATTGTTCCTATGGGGATGTCCATGATTTCTGCTATTTCTTCGTATTTTTTTCCTTGAATATCCTTAAGGATAATAACCATGCGAATATCGGCTGAAAGATGGTTAAAACCTTCCCAAACCTTCTTTTGAATTTCTTTCATCACTATGTGGTTTTCAGGAGAAACAAAGTCCTTAGAATCAAGGGATGCTTCGTTGAATTCATCTCTATTTTTCTTTTCCCATTTTGTTTTGCGGTAGCTGTCGATGAGATGGTTTTTGGCAAGGGTAAGGAGCCAAGCTGAAAAATTTTTACTTAAATTGTATTTATGAAGGGAATTATATATCTTGAAAAAAACTTCCTGTGTCAGGTCTTCAGCTTCTTCGTAGGTCCCAGCAAATTGGTAGGCCATATTAAAAACTTTCTTTGAATACGCATTAACGAGCATTTTCCAGGCACCTTCCTTGCCTTTCAAGCAATCCTGAATGATTGTGTTTATTTGCACTTGCCACAACTTCATAGACGAATTCTTGGAAAAAAAAGTTCCGTCATTTCAAAAGATGAAAGGAAAGCTTAAGTGAGTAATTGAAAAATCGTGCCTTTGCCTTTAAGTTATTTTTTTGTTGCACTGTTCCTCATTGTATTTTTGTCAACATGTGCTGTCAAATCAAACAACGAAAATCCTATAGGAGTTTCCATGATTGTGAACTTCTTGACTTGCAAACGAGAATAAGCCACCATGAGTTAAGATGAATGCAACGATTTTCTGGGCTGTAGAGTTTCAAGGAGATGAGGATGGATGAACAAGAGTTGATTCGCAGAGTGCAAGAAGGAGATGAAAAGGCTTTTTCAAAAATCGTCCGTGCATATAAGGACAGGATAGTGAATTTCCTTTGGCAGTCGACAGGAGATTACCAAAAAGCAGTGGAATTGGCCCAGGAGACATTCATGAGAGTTTATTTTAAGGCCCATAAATACAAACCCATTGCACCTTTTTCCTCATGGATTTATACGATTGCTTCAAACTTAGCAAAGACTGAAATGAAAAAGACAAGAAAAATGTCAGCAGTACCCTTTGATGATGTACAGAACATGTTTGTCGAAGAGAATCCTTCGTTTGATACCAATGCAAAACTGGATTTGATAAAAAATTTAAGGCATGCCTTAAATAGACTTCATTCCCGTTACAGGATTCCAATTATTCTTAAGGATATAGAGGGGTTTTCACAGGAAGAAATCGCTCAGATGCTTCGTAAGCCAGTTGGTACGATAAAGGCAAGAATAAGCAGGGGAAGATCTTATTTGAAAAAGGAATTGGAGAGAACATCATCAAAAATAAATTATTTTTCAAAAAACGGAGAGTCAAAAAATGGATGAAATTAAACTCTTACAAAATATGCAAAGAGTAAAAGCTCCTCCGGATTTTGAGGAAAATTTATGGAGAAATCTGGAAATTGAGAAAAACAAGAAGGTTAAAGCAAGGCGTCTACAGTTCTCTTTTGCAGGTGCATTTGCAACACTTGCGGCTATATTTATTGTCATCAATGTATTTATAGTTCCCAGGAAGGAGTCTATTAAGACGGCGGCCTTGGGAAAAAAGATGTCCTCAGAGTTCCAGAAGATGGAGGAACGCGGTAAAGAAATAATCATTCCTATTACTGAACCGGTTCATTATTTAGGGGAAATCCGAATGCGTTCCCAGGAGCCTCAAGCAATTTATATACTTGAGCAGGTTTCCGATAAAATCGACAGAGAAATTATATATTAAGGAGGTTTAAGTAAAATGCATAAGAAACAAAAAATAGCTTTTTTATTAGCTGTGATTTTACCTGCATTCATGTTCTCTCTTTTTGCAGAACCTATTCCTCGAAGCGGCAGCGAAAAAGATATTTCTGATATTGCTAAAAAGGTCTACCCTTCAGTAGTCAAAGTTGAAACAAGGAACAGAACAAGGAGAGTTGCCACTGGTGTTGTTATGGATAAAGATGGACATATAATCACAACAGCACTTATCTCACCAAGAGATGAAAAGATATATGTAATAGACAGAAACGGAAAGAAGATAAACGCGGATTTTTTAGGAATGGATTCAGTGACTCATTTGGCACTTATTAAAGTAGAAGAGAAGATTCCTCCAATCAAATTAGGGCATGCAAAAGACATGTCTCCGGGCACATGGATCGGAGTAATCAGCGTTTCTCCAGAGAATACTCCTGCCATAACACAGGGGATTGTAAGCTCTGTTGCTGAAGATAGATTACGTTTGAATGTTTGGGTTATGCCTGGGTCAAGCGGAAGTCCTGTTGTGGACAATCAAGGCCGAATGGTTGGTTTGGTGAGGGGGATTTATTACGATAACCAACCTTTTGTTTTTGAATTCAAAGAGAAGGAAATTGTTGGATCAGGATATGTGATTAGCTCTGCTGAGGCGCCCTCATCAGGAATGGCGCTTGCTATTCCTGTTGATTTGGTGCAAAAAGTGGCTACAGAAATAAAAGAAAAGGGAAAAGTTAGAAGAGGATGGCTTGGTGTTTCAATTACAGATAACGAAGAGGGCCAGGTAGAAATCATAAATGTAGAAAAAGAGTCTCCAGCTTCACTTGCAGGGCTGCAGCGTGGAGATGTCATCCTTGAGTTTGATGGGGAAAAGGTCACAAGCGGCAAGATGTTTGCATATGCTGTGCGCGGCCGCAGTCCAGGTGAAAACGTGACTTTAAAGATAAAAACAGATGGAAAAGAAAAAAAGATTCAGGTGAAGTTGGGAGAGTATTCAGAAAAAGAAATATTTAAGGAATTTGAAAGAAAATTCCCACGTCTGTTCCCTCAACCTAAGATTCTTCGTGAACCTATAGAGCCCAAGACATTCAAATGGCATTTGGGTTTGGAAAAGCGTAAATACATTGGACTCTATTTGAATGAACTTGGCAGAGAACTGTCAGAATTTTTTGGGGTGAAAGAAGGCCGCGGGTTATTGGTAGCCAAAATCACCCCTGACAGCCCTGTAGAAAAAGCAGGATTAAAAGTTGGAGATGTTATAGTTAAGGTGGATAATAAGCGTGTGGAGAGTGTAGGTGAATTGAGTAAATTGATTCAGGCTAAGGAAGAAGGGGACACAATTGTCATTGAATTTCTGAGAGAAAAGAAAAGTAAAACAGTCAAAGTCAAAGTAGAGCAAGAGGAAACTGAATTTAGCAGGCTAATGAGATATTTTCCAAATGAGTTGAAATTATCAAAGGAATTTCTAAGATACTAAAGCCATCTGTTCATGAAGTTTTTGAATTCTTCAGGAGATAACTTGTGACTGAGATTGTATTTGCTCTTTTTGCGCTGATTTAAAGCTTCATAAAGAATGATTCCCACTGAAACAGAAAGGTTTAGACTCTGGACCATTCCATTAAGCGGTATTTTGATTAAATAATCAGCCATTGCTTTGGCCTCGTCAGAGATTCCTTCAGATTCATTCCCAAACACAATTGCTATTGGCTGGGAATAGTCTATATCTGTGTAAGGAATTGAGTCATTAGAAAGGCTTGTGGCAGCGATTTTAAATCCTCTTTTTTTTAGTTCATCAAAACATTCTTTGGGTGATTTATAGGTTTGGAAATGAAGCCATTTTTCAGCCCTTGTGGATATGGCTTCGTTTATTGGAAAAGGGATTGGCTGGGAATAGATGATGTCAACATAGAGGACTCCTGCAGCATCACAGGTCCTGACAACAGCGCTCGCGTTGTGTGTGTTTGTCACTTCTTCAAGAACAATCCTTAAATCTGGCTGGCGCAGAGAAAGGACTTTTTTGACTTTTTGGATTCTTTCCTTTGTTGGCATGTAAAAAATATAGCAGAGAACTTAATGAAACGCAAA
>JACUUK010000078.1 GCA_014859315.1 Candidatus Aminicenantota bacterium | reverse complement strand
CCTTTTCAATCCTCATTTTATTTTTCATTCCTAACCTGGCTTTATCCCAGAAAAAACTCAAAGAAAAGGTAACCGTCACCGCTATAGAACTTCCTGTTCGCGTTTTCTATAACGGTCGAGTAGTAAAAGATTTAACAAAAGAAGACTTTGAAATCTATGAAAACGGCCTCAAGCAAGAAATTACCGGCTTTGAAACTGTTTCCAGAAAAATATCTACTACTCCACAAGAGAAAACAAAGGATCAGCCAAAAAAGAGGCTCTTTTTCCTTATTTTTAACATATTTGACTACAATGAGGCTGTAGGAGAAGGAATAGATTTCTTTTTCAAGAATTTTTTCCATCCAAATGACCGGCTTCTAATCCTGACCGAAAACAGGATACTCAACATTGAAAGTGGAAAAAATTTATCTGAATTATCGCTCAATCTTAAAGAAGCATTAAAAAGATACAAGGTCATATCCAAACAAAACATTTTCCAATCTTTTAAAAAATTAAATTATGAGGCAGAGAGGCTTGTAAGTACCTTACAAGGCCTGGATAGTGGAATATCAGGTCCAAACCAGGCCATCCTCAGGTTCTATGAAAATTACAGGAGATACTGGCTTGATTTCAGAGATAAATACATCCTTCCAGATATCGATTACTACAGAAGTATTATCAGAAGAATTGAGACATTGGAAGGAGAAAAATGGGCCATCTGTTTTCAGCAGCGGGAAATATTTCCAAAATTAAAGTCCGGTGGCCGGGTCGAATCGAGCATCCATCATTGGACTAGCTCTCAAGCTGATCCTCAAGGCCAGGTCTGGGCCCGCCTCATCCAGGCCAAACAGGCTGAATTCCAAAGACTCTTCGACTTCTCTGAGAAGTTTCCTGTGGACAGCTTGGCCGATCTTTTTATGGAAGCAAACCTCACATTTCATTTAATGCTCTTAAAATCTTTAGAAAATATTCCGTCCCAAGATTTTGAATTGAAAGAAGTCTCCCTGGACTATGAAGATTGTCTTAAAAAAATAAGTTTTTCAACTGGGGGCTCCTCGGTTTTTTCCAATAATGCTGTAGAGTCTTTGCAGAAGGCAGCGGAACACAAAGATTATCATTATCTTCTTGTGTATTATCCCAAGGAAAATCGATCAAAGAAAAAAAGAGAAATCGATATTAAGGTACGCAGGAGCGGCACAAAGACATTCTTTTTAAAATTCTCACCGGAAAGAAGATCCCCTTCTATTAGCATAACACATTTCGAGGCAGGAAGAAGAACCATAGGATTCAGAATTACAAATTTCGAGAAGCAAAACACAGGAGGAAAGCTGGTTGGAATAGCCGATGTCAATATAACGCTTTTCGATGAAGACTCGAACAAGGTCTTCTCTGAAGGCAAAACATTAAGCCTTGCCAAAAAAGATGTCCATGTATCCATCAAACTTAATACCCTTAAACATGGAACTTATTTCATCATTATTGAAGTCATCGATAAAATTTCTAATGAAAAAGATGTTTATTCTGGTGGGATTGAACTTTAAGTCAATTTGATTTCAAAAATTTTTCTTGTTTTGTTTATATGGGGCTTAACGATTATGACCACATCGAAATAATACCTTCCCGGTTTTAAATCATAGGGGAAAGTAAAGATTATCTCCTTCAACTCGAGGACTTCATCTTCTGGCTTTTCAAAAGATTTTATCTGCGTGAACCTATCTATCCTAACACCTTTTTTCTTATAGATGAAGAATTCAAACTCAAAGTCAGCTTTGAGTGACCCTTCTTCCTCTTTAAATGATAAAAGCTCTACTGGAATCGAAACCACAATTTCCTTCATCTCTTTATGAAATCTCACATCGAAATCCACAAATTTATTTCCAAATTCGCTTTCCGCTCCGAAAACTTGTCCAAATTTTGCCTTCTCAATTACCTGAAGCAAATTTCCTAAAGGGCTCATGTGTCGGTTGATGGTATAACGGCCATCCCCAGTTTCATCAATAAACTCTATGCCAAGCCTGTATTTATAATATCCCCACCAGATTAAGCCTTTGACTGAAGGATAATTCATGAAAGGTCTTTGGTCGATTTTATCCGGAGGCCCAAGATAGATGTATATTCTTCCCCTATCAGTCTTCCATCCGGGGATGCCTTCTATAAAACGAAGGTTGGCATACTCGATTCTTCTAAAAAACTCTTCTCTAAATTCGTTCTCTTCTGTTTCCGGATCCAGGTCCCTTTTTGCCCAGAAATCTTCGATAAATTCCTCCCGGGATTTCTTATCTGGAAGATGATGAAAGATATCTTTTTCCTGTTTTGTCATTATGAGACGGGCTGTCTCATAAAAATCCTGGCTTTCGGGATCAAGGGAAACTTTTCCTGAAAATCCACAGCTCATCAAGGATACAACAGCAATTATAATCATAGCGGGAATCAAATATTTCACTGTTTTTGCCTGCATTTTTGAATCAAGGCATCAAGCTTATCTTTCTCTTTAGGGGGGAGTAAGTGATAGTGTTTCTCTTTATATTTGGTAAGACGGGCAAGGGCCTGTGTTTTATCGCCCATTTCCAAATAGGCTGAGCCCAAGTTATAAAGAGCAAACCCAAAATCTGGGTTTAGTTCCACGGCTTTTTCCCAGCAGTAAATCGCTGCATTGACATCTCCAGCTAGTCTATAAGCCCCTCCCAATCCATTGTAAGCCGAAGCATAATTGGGATCCAGTTCAATAGCCTTTTTAAAGTTTTGGAGAGATTTTTTGTGATCGCTGCGGTTTTTTGTTTTAAGAAACAAAGAAAGATAAAGAGAGCCGAGGTTATTGAAGACTATGGGATAATTATTATCCAGAGAAAGAGCTTTCTGATAGGCCGCCAGGGCCTTTTCAAAATCCCCCTTCCTCCAGTAAACTACTCCTAAATAGTTCCAAAGCTCAGGATCATAGTCTATGAGATCAAGGCCTTTCTCAAGAATTTCGACAGCAGCATCATATTGGCCGACCTCAGTAAGAAAAAGGCCAAATGTGGTGATTATCTTATAACTCAAGGGATTATTTCCAAACCCTTCTCTTAAAATATCTACAGCCAGCCTTAATTTGCTTTGCTCTTTGTACAGGGTTGCTAAATAAGTATAGGCTAAATCAAAATCCTTTCTCTCTGCGATGATTTCCTTCAGAAGAGTCACTCCCTCCTCAATATTACCCTTATGATAAGAACCCATGGCTTTCATCAATTTGGTTTGATAAGGAAGAAGGACTTTTAAATCATCTTTTTTGGAAAAAGTTTCCTTTTTAGAAATTTGAGGGCTCGAGACATAACCCAAGCTTCTTAGCTTCTCAAGAGATTCCTTATCAATTCTCTGTTTTGCTTTCTTCTCCCCAATATAAGATTGCACCTCAATTACTTTTTCAAGCTTCTTTCTATAGGCATTTAACTCTTTAGCCGGCGCGAGGTTTTCTAATTCATCAAAATCCTTTTCCAAATCATAAAATTCCGGTATCGGTGAATCAATAAACTTTGCACTCCCCTCGATATAACCTTTCAAGGGAGCCCATCCTCTGCTGTAGTAAGGATACAGAGATTCAAAATAAATGGCTCGTTTAGCCAGTTTTTTCCCTTTAATAGCCGGCAAAAGGGAAACACCCTGAAGAAAAGACGGCTTTTCAATATTTAAAATGTCACAAACCGTAGGATAAATATCTATATGGCAGACATTCTGATCTATCTTTTTTGGATTTATTCCGGGAAAAGAGATAATCAAAGGCACCCAAATCGTGCTGTTGTAGGCAAAATAACCATGAGTTGACTCTCCATGCTGCCCCAACGATTCACCGTGATCTGCCGTAAAAATTACCAAAGTCTCATCCTTCAAATTTTTTTCTTCCAAGTAATTGAATAACTTTCCCAATGCAAAATCAACATAAGCCACTTCGCCGTCGTAGAGATGACTATTGTATTTAGTCTTGAAAGGCTCTGGAGGATCATACTGCTGGTGGGGATCAAAGCAATGAATCCAGAGGAACCAGGGACTATTCTGATTTTTAAGCCAATTTAAAGCTTTTTCAACAACAACTTCGGCTTTCCTCTCGACATAAGAAAATTCCTGTGAGCTTTTGCTCCCGTAATTGTCATCATAGACATCGAATCCCTGGGTAAGCCCAAACCTTGAGTCCAACGGAAATGCCCCTACAAAAGCACCGGTGGAATAGTCGTAGTTCTTCAGATGCTCTGCCAAAGTTAAAAATTCATTTCTCACGATAAAATTAGAGTTGTCGTGAACCCCGTGATAGAGAGGCGTTGTCCCTAAAAGGATG
The DNA here is from genome assembly GCA_014859315.1 of Candidatus Aminicenantota bacterium. Classification (GTDB taxonomy): domain Bacteria; phylum Acidobacteriota; class Aminicenantia; order Aminicenantales; family Aminicenantaceae; genus Kmv29. Next base: position 4,354 of record JACUUK010000078.1, on the reverse strand, counting down.
TTGGTATGGGAAGGCAGAGTCGTTGGAGTATTGGCAAAGGCTTTTAAAAATAGAGCTCCCTTTTCCGCCAAGCCATCGATATTTGGAGTCTTCAAATGTTCCCTGCTGTAACAGCTCAACCTGTCTGCTCTCAAAGTATCTATCGTGATGAGGAGAAAATTGAGCCTGACATTCTTTGAATTTCTTTGGGGAAATAATGAAGAAACAGAAAAAGACAGGCTCAAAAGAAGAAAAAACACAAAAAAAATAAATCCTCTATATATTTTCATCGAATTAAATTTTCTCTCACTCTCGAATTAATATTGTTATTTGCCACTTCGGGCAACACCATTTTCCCCATTATTGCGAGCGATCACAGGGAGCGTGTCAGGGAAAAAATGAGATGCCATCTTTTTTTATGAGATTGCTCCCTCGATTTTCGTTTTTAAAAATTCAATAAAGCCCTTCACCTGAGAAGCCCTTTCTGAATCAGGGTCATACTTTAAATAATTTTCAAAAGCGTCGACGGAATCTCTATATTTTTCGAGAGTCAAATAGGAAAGGCCCAGTTGATAAAGAGCATCGAGAAAATCATTCTGGATTTCGACCGCTTTTTTATAATATTTTAAGGCCTCTTCAAACTTTGATTGATTGTAAAAATTTGATCCAATATTGAATAAAACCATAGGATCATCAATCTTTTCAAATTCGATCCTGTTGTACCACTCCAGGGCTTTATCTTCTTCCCCTCTGTTAGAACAGCAATTTCCTATGAGAAGCATGGATTCTTGGTTTTCAGGATCACTTTCTAAGACTTTTCTGTAATATTCTTCAGCCTGATCATATTTTTCCATCTGGAAATAACAATTCCCGATGTTTTGATGGATGATGTATGCATCGGGAAATTCCTCAAGTATTTTCTTATAGACTTCCATTGCATCTTCATATTTTTCTTCGTCAAAGAGCTCGTTCCCCTTGCTGAGCACAGCCTTCAGGTCTTCTGTAATAACCACTCCTTCAATCTTCTTCAGCTTCACTTCTATATCATGATTTTTATCATATTCTTTGAGCTCTGCATTTATCTTTTTTGGTATATAGCCAGCTTTTTCAAAGTCAATATTCCACTCCCCTCCTCTTATGTAAAAGGCTTTCCACTTCCCTTTGGCATCTGTTGCGGTTTCAAATCCTGATTGAGATTTCAAGGAATAAAGCTTAACTTTGACACCTTCCAAGGTATTGCCCTGTTCGTCATAAACATACCCAATAACTTTTCCCTTACCTCTGTAACCCTGAGACAAAACAAAGGAACTCGTTAATAAAAGGAAAATTAATAGAAATCCTGCTTTTTTCATCCAAAACCTCCTTTTAAATTTTATCATTTAATGAAATAAAAAAAAAGCCCCTCCCTTCATAAAAAAGGGAGGGGCTTTGAGTTCGTACTTTTGTAGTCTGCTTAGAAATTGAACCTTATCCCGAATCTAATGACTCTGGGATTGAGAATTCTCAAAGGATCCCCGAACGAGCTTGCAGTGATGCGAGTTTGTTGCTTTAGGGTATGAGCAGAGTTGGTGATATTGAAACCATCTACTGCAAAGATAACAGTGGAAGTATCAGATACCTGGAAAACTTTCTCCAATCTGAAATTCAGTACCCAGAAAGCTGGCAGCCGCTCATCACCGAATTTTCCACCACCGTCCGGACTACCGTAAACACTACGAGTACCAATTCCAGGGCGATATGCTAATACATCGGTAGGCATAACATATCCTTCTCGAGCAGTGAAGACTCCACTGAGGTTAATGCCATAAGGCAACTGATAGAGACCGGAGAGTTTAAACTGCCATCTGGAATTGACGTAAATCCCTCTGACTCCTGAACCACTGCTTTCGGGAGCAACCACACCACCGTCATAATATTCAAAATTTTGCGGATCGACATAGTCACCTTCGTAGTGTCTAGTCCAATCTGAATAGGTGAATGAGGCATCCATCATCCATCCTCCTGAAAGTCTCTTTTTTAAAACGAGTTGGCCAGCGAGATAACGCTCAAATCGATTTTCATAATTGGTTCTGTACCTGTAGGGAAAGTATTGGTAGCGACCATAAATAGGATAACCGGTTATAGGCTCTGTACCGACCTCATAATAGTTGCTCGAGTCTTCCACAGTACCGTCAGGCAGCATACCTTTAGTCCACGTCTGGTTATGCTGCTTCTTGTAGAAAAACTCCAATCGGGCCGCAAAATCGGTGAACAGCTCTTTCTCGTAAGAAATTGTAAGCTCATCCAGAAGAGGAGAATTGTAATCGGGATCAAATTTATTGCGAACAGCTACACTTGAGGGATCATCGGGGTTAAGACCACCATACCAGAGCCAGTAATCAGGATCGTTTACATCCATCAGAGCGCCTGTATCCCAGTCATACCCAAAGAGTTCATCCTCAGTCACACGACCATCTCCGTTTAAATCCTGCCAGATCACATCAATCTCAGTCCACCCAATCGGGTTGGAATGATATGCCATATCAAAGCCAGATTGACCACCATAGCGGGCCATTGACAGCTTGATAACATCTTTTCCGTTTCCAAAAATGTCATAGATAAAACTCACTCTTGGAGATAGCACTTGCCACTTTACACCCGGATCCAGCTCGTCAATCTTAAGATGCATCATGTACTGAGGCAGCCACGGTGATGCAGGAACATCTTCGTCTTTGACCATGGACTGTTCCTGGTCATACCTTAGTCCGATATTGACTGCCAGTTTACCGAATGTCATGGTATCTTGAATATATGCAGAATACCGGGCGAACCAGACATTTAACAGGTAGTCCCTGAGAAGCCAGGCTTCCCACCACTCTCCTGTCGGAAGAGAAGGATCAGGTCCATAATAATTAAGACTCAGGTTTCCTTCATAGAAATCATAGGTAGTAGTTGTGGCTGTTACATAGTCTACTCCAAATTTGATTTCGTGGTCTCCGCCGAGTATTCCTTCGGCAAAATAGTTTCCGGTTAAGTTTAAGTTGAGCTGGTTTCTATCGCATCCATAATCATCGGTGTTTCCTGAGAGAAAGAAGGTGGGGTAACGGGCATATATCATGTAATTTCCGGAACCATCAGGAGTCCTTTCGCCCTGTACCGGGCGCAAAGCAAATCCACCGTCCATGTAGACTCCCTTGGCATTGAGATAAAGGTTTCCGAACATCTGTTCCAGTTCACCTTTCCAAATAAAACCAGGACCATCCTGGTTCCAGAGCGTCTGAGGGTCTTGAACCGTATAACCCCAGCTTGCACGGCCCCATTTTAGCTTGTTGTCCCATTCAACAAAGCCTTCCATTCTCGTGTTAGAAGTAAGCTGCAGATTGAGTTTTCCGTATCCGGAGACCAACCAGGTCTTATCCGATGTCCCGGCCAGAGTTCTTGAATCAATATCCTGAATCCCCCAGGAACCATAGAACCAAGCTCTGTCTTTTACAAGGGGCCCGCCGAAGTTGGCACCATAAAGATAAACCCTGTTGATACCTGCTGAAGTATAGCCAATATCCTTTAGCTCTTTGGTAACGTTCTCCGCCTGCCAGGCATCTCTCTCTACATCCATGTAAAACATCCCAGAATAGGCGTTTCCGCCGCGCTTGCTGACGACATTTAGCTGAACACTACCGGTCTGAGCCCTTACATCGTTGTTTCCATAGTTGATTTGCAGTTCCTCATAACTTGAAATGTTGACATAAGCTGGAGCAGCTCCTAAAGCAGAATTATCAGTGATGTTTGCTCCATCGATGCTCCATGTGGTGTCGTCTTCGCTTCCACCATGACCGAAATAGGAAGACTGCTGTCCGCCCTCGTTTCCGCCGACATCTTCTCTATCGATGAGCATTCCAGGAACAAGGGACATGATAACCCAGGGATTCCTGGATGTGGGCAAGCTCATTATCATCTCGCTTGAGATATTCGTACCAACCTGAGTCTTTTTGGTATCGATGACAGGAGTCTCTCCCACAACTGTAATCTCCTCTTCAATTACTGCTGCTTCAAGGACAATATCCAGAGTGATGTCTCTTCCAAAGGAAACCTCGAGTTTCTCCCGAATAACAGTCTTGAAGCCCGGAAGCTCAATCTTTAAGGTGTAGTCCCTGGCAACAGGAAGATTCATAAACCTGAAATTTCCTCCTTCAGAAGTAATAGCAGACCTTGGAGCAGTCTTTACACCGGTCAAACTCACTGTGACTCCAGGAAGAGGCACTCCGTCTGTATCTACAACTTTTCCCCTAATGGCCCCAAATTCCTGAGCATAAGTGAAAACGCCAACTAACAATAGTAGGCAGAAAAGGCTTAGGATTTTTTTCAATACATCCTCCTTTTTTCCCCTCCTTTTTTG
>JACUUK010000077.1 GCA_014859315.1 Candidatus Aminicenantota bacterium | reverse complement strand
TTGCCTCTGCGCCAAAAAGCAATCGTGCGTATGCAGCATTTACAAAAGCACTTAAGGATGTAGAGGCCAGTCCATTTGAGCCGGTCCCTCTGCATTTAAGAAACCCTGAGACTTCATTGATGAAGGAACTTGGATATGGCAAGGATTATCAATATGCACATGATTTTGAGTGGGCAACAACTGATATGGAGACTTTCCCTGAAAGACTAAGAGGCCGTAAATATTATGAGCCAGGGAAGTTAGGTATGGAGAAGGATATAAAAAAAAGAATCGAGTGGTGGGAATCCATAAAAGCGAAAATAAAAAGCAGCAAACAGTGAAGCAGGGATTTTCAAGGGTTAATAAAGGTTATTTATGCTTTTCTTCTCGCGAATTTTGCATTGACTGGAGATGTTTATTCATTGTATTATCTCTCAATAGAGCAGCTCATAGGGCAGAAATTAAGCAAAATGAGTAGAAATTGCAGTAAATAAAAAAAGCAAGTTCCTATGTTTTAATGTTACCTTAGAAGGTCAAAAAGAAATGAAAAAACCATCTTTGATTAAAACTGGTTTATCAGTACTTCTTGTATTGGCAAGCATATTTTTGTTTGTTGCTGAAGGCCTTCCAGAAGAATGTACGGGTATGATTGCAGGGAGAAATACAACGGTCGACGGTTCGATATTATTTGTAAAGAGTGAAGATGATGGCCCCAGGGAAGTCGATTATTTATGGTACATCCCGAGAAATACATATGAGCCCGGCGCAGTCATCAAACTTCGTGCGGGGGGTATGATACCTCAAGTGAAAGAAACCTACGCCTATTTCTGGGACCAATGCCCTGGAACTGCATACTCTAATCAATTTATTAATGAATGGGGAGTAGCATTTGGGAGCAATGCTTGCGCTTCAAAAGAAGATTCTGTAAAAGAGGTGGAGGCTCGAGGGGATTTAATAAATGGCGGTATTGGCTTCAGGCTAAGAATGATACTTGCCCAAAGAGCAAAGACAGCAAGGGAAGCGGTGATGATTGCCGCCCGTCTTCTTGATAAATATGGTTATAGTGCCTCAGGAAGAAATCTAAATATCGTTGGCCCGAATGAGGCGTGGCAGCTTCAAATGGCGCGAGGAAAAAACTACGTAGCCCGGAGAGTTAAGGATGACGAAGTGGCTATAATCGCCAACACCTTTAGCATCCGCGAAGTTGATATGAACGATAAAGATAATTTCATCTGTTCACCTGAGCTGATTAATTATGCGATAAAGAGGGGCTGGTATGATCCGAAAAGTGGCGAAAAATTTGATTTTGCCAAGGCTTATTCCCCTGAAAGAATACACAAGTCTTTCAGTAACACGCATCGCGTATGGAACTTGGCAAGACTGCTGAACAAAAATTTTCCCCTAACCCTGAAGGAAGCTGAAAAAGGGTTAATTCCAGTCTCAGTCAAGCCTGACCGGAAGCTGACGCTTAAGGATGTAATGGCAATTTTCAGAGACCATTATGAGGGAACTCCACTTGACAAATCAGGTTTTGGAAAATCAAGAGAATATAAGACGAGTCCACATAAAACTCCTCACACTATCTGTAATTATGGGACCCACAGGACGACCGTGGTGCAGCAGAGAAACTGGATGCCTGTTGAAATTGGTACGGTTACATGGAGGGCGGTTGACCAGCCCTGTGCTAGTGTATTTGTGCCCTGGTATTTGGGGGCAACAAGAATCCCTGAACCATTTCACAAAGCCCCTGAAAGTTTGCATACCACTCAAAAAGACCTGCTTGACTATCATTTCAAGGCACCCCCGGAGACCTGGAAATTGGATATGGAATCAGCTTCTGGTCTCTTTGCTTGCCTAGGGGGACTGGTGGATACTACTTATGGTAAGACAATAGAGTATGTTCAAAAGATCTGGAGCGATTTTGAGGATGAGGAGTTTGCGCTCCAACCAACGATTGAAAAAAGTGCTCTTGAACTTTATAAGCAGGATAAAGAGTTAGCAAAGGAATTCCTTAGCTTTTACACTGAATCTCAGGCGCTAAAATCCCTGGAAGTTGCAAATAAAGTGATTTATAAAATAAAATGGCACTTATGGGGTGCAGGTGGGCAGAATAAGATTCGTGTAGCCATAAAAGTTGACCCCAAAATCTATGATGAGTATGTTGGAGAATATGACGGTTCTCCTGTTTTCCGTATCAGAGTCATAAAGAAAAATGACCGCCTGTTCTGTTTGATAGAAGACGAATCCCAATTTGAAATTTTTCCTGAATCTGAAAATGAATTTTTCCTTAAAAAAGTTGATGCACAAATCTCTTTTGTAAGAACTAAAGAAGGCAAAGTAACAAAATTGATTGTCCATTCAGGTGGAAGAAATATACCAGCTAAGAAAATAAAATAAAAACCGATCTCTTTGTCATTAGTTATATTATAATTGGTTTAAGAAACAAAAAGCGCATCATAATAAAAAATAGGAGGAGGTAATTGAAAATAAGGTTAAAAACTGCAACAAAACTTGGTTTAGCTTTACTTTTTTTTATGCCTTGTTGTTTTTATGATTTCCTTCGAAGGCCCCGAAAAAAAATACCTGCTTGCTGATTTAGCCCAGACGCCTCCAATGGAAAGGAATAGCTGGAATAAATTCGGATGCAAAGATGCAAAACAGTTGAAAAGGCCGAAGGGCAGGTCATCTATCAATACGGCAAGAACAGCGCTGAGCTTGACTGGATATGTTTTTTCAATGTACTATCTCTCAATAAAGCAGCTCAGAGGGCATAAATTAAGCAAGAATGAGTAGAAATCGCAGTAAACACAAAAAGCAAATTCATATGTTTTCCTTTTTGTAATATTGTGTGGTAGTATCTCCAAAGGTGTAATTAGCACTTAACCATTAAATAAAGGATGGAAACGACGGATGTCTTTAAAAACGGGGATTGTAAAGGATTGCAGATATCTAAGGCATGAAACCGGTCCTTATCATCCGGAATCACCCAGGAGATTGGAAGCGTTGTACAAGATGCTTGAAGACCCTGACATGAAAGGGAAATTCACAGAAATAGAACCCCGTCATGCTACCCATGAAGAGATCGGTATGATCCACCAACCCTCGTACATTGAAATGGTTGCAAGGACGGCCGGCAAGGCCCATACCTCACTCGACCCCGATACAGAGACGTCAGCAGAATCCTATGATGTGGCAAGGCTGGCGATAGGGGGATTCTGTAATGCCATAGACAGCGTGTCCAGGGGTGAAATCAACAATGCCTTTGCCTTTGTGAGACCGCCTGGACACCATGCGGAAGCGGGTCGAGCGGCCCCCAGTATTAATCAGGTAAAGCCGTTTTGGCCGGTGTTTTGACTATAAAAATTAGTTGCGCGCCGGAAGACGCCCGATGCGAGCAATGGCAGGGCTAATAAAGGTTATTTATGCTTTTCTTCTTTTAAAAGGTAGTAAATTTCCCAGGTAATATCATCAGCCAAACATCCAATACAAGACTTCTTGGTTGTGGCTATTTCTTCATCATCGATCTTTTCTTTCAGAATTTGTTTGACTTTTTTCCTGATTTTGTAAAGAAGAATATAATTAATCATGATTATTACCTGCGAATAATATCAACTTTCCTTTTTCCTGTAAAGATTGAGAGTAAGATTGGAAAATGATATCATAGCATTTCTAAACAGATGAAAAAATTGACAGTTATGATACTTTGTTGCCTGTCATTCAGTTTCTGTTCTCTATTTCGGGAAAAAATTTCTTCTTATCCTACTGGTCTTATTTTTCCTTTACAAAAAAAGCACGAATTTGTCTATTCTGGAGAAATAATTGAGCGAATTTTAAGGGAAGGAGAACAGGTTTATTTTTCAACAACCAAAGGAACTGTTTATTGTGTTGACATGCAAAGTCTGGAGGAATTGTGGGCATTCCATGCAAAAAGTTCTCTTGTGAGCCCTCCTTTTATTGGAGAAGGGCGAATTTTTGTATTTGATGATAATAATACAATTTATTGTTTGGATAAAGAAGGAAAACTGATATGGGAAAGAGAAATTGACGAAAAAATTACGAGCCAAATTGCTGCTTCAGAAAAACAGGTCTATTTTGGTACAGAAACAGGAACTTTTTTGGCATTGGATGTCTCTACAAGTGAAGAGCTGTGGCGTTTTCAAGCAAAAGGAGCTATCCTGTCAAACCCTGTTGTCTCTGGGGCGATGGTCGTTTTCGGGTGTGAAGATAAATATCTTTATGTGCTTTTTCAATCAGGGAGCCAGAAAAATAAATTCAAGGTCCACGGTGGTATTCGCACAAGCATCCAAGTTGAAGGGAATTTTTGTTATTTTACTTCTGAGGATAACTATTTTTACTGTTTCGATATCATAAATGGGAAAAAAAAGTGGGAAGTTAAAGCTGGCGGGTCTGCCAAGACCCCTCCACTTGTTGACCAGCAAAAGGTTTATTTTCTCTGCTGGAACAGTGTCCTTTACTGCTTGAACAAAAAAAACGGAACGATTTTATGGTGGAAAATAGTGCCTTCCCGCAGTTTTTACCAGCTCGAGCTTGTTAAGGATAAGATTGTTGTTTCATCGCTTTCTTCCATTATTGTATGTTTTGATAAAAAAACAGGGGAGAAGAGAGGGAGTTTTGATGCCACTCTTCAGGTTAAATCGAATCCTTTATGGTGGCCTCCCTATCTGCTGGTTAATGTATACGACAGGGAACAGGATTCCGGTCATCTGATTTTTCTCGAAAAAGAAGTCAGTCTTTCACTTGTGCCATCTAAAATATCACCTCAACCTGTGAATGAAGAAATAATATTAACTGCATCTTCTACAGGTTTTTTTATGCCGAAATATGAGTTTTATTTAAAAGATGAAGACACGATGAAGATTATTCAGGAAAGTTCTGAAAAAAATACATGGGTATGGTATCCTGAGAAACCTGGTGTTTATATAGTAGGAGTTAAGGCCATAGATGAGAAGCAAGCTGCCAACATGGAGATTTCCTTTACTATTGAAGCCAAAAAAATAGAAGAAGAAGACAAGGAAAAAGAAAATAACATAAAAAAGGAGAGTGAATCATGAATAGAGAAGAAGCATTCGAGCTTCTAAAGAGCCACCTGAAGAATAAAAACCTTATCAAGCATTGCCTGGCGGTTGAAGCATGTATGAGAACCATTGCGGCAAAGCTTGGCCAGGATGTTGAAAAATGGGGATTGGCCGGAATCTTGCATGATATGGATTATGAATTAACGGAAAAACTGCCTGAACTCCATACTAAAGAAACAGTGAAGATATTGAAGGAATATGATATGGATCCTGAAATAATTCAAGCAATCCAGGCGCATGCCGGAGTTGTCCCCTGTAAGACTAAAATGGACTGGGCTATATTTTCAATTGACCCATTGACAGGACTGATTATTGCTGCCACATTGATGCACCCGAACAGAAAGCTCAAAGAAATTGACCTTGGTTTTATAAAGCGAAGATACAAGGAAAAAAGCTTTGCCCGAGGGGCCAAACGCGAGGAGATAGAACAGATAAAGAATATCGGGTTGGATTTGGATGAATTCATTTCAATCTGTTTAGAGGCAATGCAGGGAATTGATAAAGACCTTGGCCTTTGATGAAAAATGAAAATAAATTTTGGCTGTGATATTATTTGACATCGATTTACCCCTATGCTATAAATTTTTTAATGAAATTTATTGGACGAACCAACACAGGTGAAACACGTTTACTTCTATTACGTGTTGACTGATTTATCATAAAGAAGGAGAAAGAGATGAGAAATTTAAAGGATGGGGCTTGGTTACTATTTTTTGGCTCTCTCTGGGGGATTAGTGAAGTCGTGGGTGGTGGATTCCTCTATAATGAAAATGTGGCTTATTCTTCTGTTTGGCTTTCAGCCTGGGCACTTCTGGTGTTGGCAATAGCAAGAGGCATTATTAATAAACCAGGGTCTTCGACCATTATCGCAGGTTTTGCTGTTATTTTCAAAATGGCAAACACGTCTCCGTTTTTTTGCCATCTTTTAGGCATATTCACATTGGGATTGGTCTTTGACCTTGCTTCGTCATTTTTAATGAAAAAAGAAGAAAAAAGACTGTCAAGAAGCATGCTTTCTGGGCTAATAAGCGCTTATGGAGGATATGCTTTTTTTGCGCTTTTCATCACATACATAGTTCGTTATGAATATTGGGTTACAGGTGGGGTTAGCAAAGTCCTGAATCATATTTTTGTAAGTGGAAGCTTTGCTGCGTTGGCAGCTTTAGTTGTTGTTCCACTCGGCTATTGGATTGGTGTAAACAGTGAAACGATTACTTCCCGCCGACCTGAATGGACTTATGCAGGCACGCTTGCAGGAATAATTGTTCTTTGGACATTGGCAAAAATTCTCTGATAAAGTCGAAAAATCAGGGTTTTACTCAATAAATCTGTAAATTTCTCTTCAGAAATATTCAAACCCGCCATTTTTATGGATGATATCTATAAAAGTATCAAGGGGTAAATCTGCCAGCTTCCAGTCTTCTTCAATCAGGATAGGTTGGGTGTCTTCCAATATCACCCTCCTGAAAACAATGGGGAAATCACGATTCTGTCCCCATCCTTTAAAGGTTCAGAAAAGCTGATTGATTTTCCATTGCGGAGAACAATCTTGGCAAAGGATTTTTTGATGTTTATAAGCGGTAATAGTTGCTCTGCTGTGGTCGAATATGGGACTTCGACTTCCTTTTCACCAAATCCAGCATGATATATAAGAAACCCGATGAGTTTAACAGTTATCTTCATTTTCTATTTACTTTTAATGATAAATATATAAAACAAAAAGCTCGTTATTCTAAAGAGACGTATTTCGACAGCTCCTCGAATTCATTATTTAGGCCTAATGTCCTGGCAGTTTCTGTTTTAGGAATACCCCTCTTATCCCAACCACGAATGTCATAGTAATGATCCAGAAGTTGGTCATACTTATCGTATTCGAGCACTTTGCCAGCTATGATTCCTTCTTTGTCTGCATTGGAAGGATCGAACCAGATCTTTGGCGGATAGTCTCTTGTTCGGTCCCACTCAGGGAATTCCCTTACAAAGAAAGCCCTGATTAAAGCATATATTCTATCGCTTACTGTCCAAAAATCATCCAGCGTCCAGTCGAGGCCAGTAATTTTATTGAAGTAGATGGCATAATTATTTAGGTCCCATCCTAATTCAATCCATGGGAATCGGCATGCAACAATGAATTCAAAAAGACCGCCGCGAATCCTCTGCAGTTCTATAACTTTCTGTGCCTTTTCTCTCCCATAGGATCCTCTCGAAGTTTCGTTTATCTCGTATGTAATGATCCATGATTCCTTGTGGTGTGCACCGATGGAGCTTGTTCCAAAAGCAAGAGCCATTCCAGGAATGAATTTGCAGTTGTAGGCAGATATTTCCATGCCTTTTACATGCATAGCATATGCTTCTGAGCCCTTCCCGATTTTCTGTGCCATTCTCATAGTGCCGTCAGCAAGAAAGTCACCGATGCCTTTTCTATTAGCAGTTAACTTTAAAAGTTCTTTTGCTTTCTCTGCATCTCCGAATCGAAAATCTCCTTCTATGGCGCCCTGGTCAATAGCATCAGCATAGAAAGCAAGGACTGCACCGGCTGAGATTGTATCAATCCCAAAGTCATCGCAGAGATAATTCAGAGAGCCAACCTGGGCCAAATCAAAAATCTCGAGGTTACTGCCCAATAAGCCGATGTTTTCATAGTCCATTTCAGCTTCATGTCCTTCCTTGTCAAGGATCGTGAGCCCACAGCGCATGGTACAGTTTGGACATCCATATACTTTAACACAGGCAGCAGCAAGCCGTTCTCCATCGATTTTCCATGCATCTTTATGCGAGGTCTTGCGCATGTTGCGGACTGGCAGAGCAGCGACCTCATTACACCAGGCTAAGACTCCTGTTGTGCCTTGTTTTGTCCAGCCGGTTTCTTTATCAATTTGATTTATCTTCTTTAAGTCATTTTTGCCGATTTCTTTGACTGCTTCTGGGTCTGCAACAGGAATTTCCTTGGTTCCCTTGACCACAATAGCTTTAAGGTTCTTGGAACCCATGACAGCCCCCATTCCTGGCCTTCCTCCAGCGCGTCCTTCCAGGCTCCGGATAATCGAATACAGGATTTTGTTTTCTCCTCCTTCACCAATGGTTAGAATGCCAACACCCTTGCCGAATTTTGCATACAGCCAGTCCATGGTTTTATAGGAGCCGTTACCCCAAATTTCATTGGCTGGGAAGAATTTAACGTTATCATCTTCTATATAAATACCTACCGGAGAGTCAGCTTTTCCTTCGACGATGAGAACGTCATAGCCGGCTTTTCTTAAATGGATTGTGACTCTGGTACCTAAGTTTCCGTCTCCATAACCTCCTGTCAATGGAGATTTTGCAGCTACAACTGTTTTGCCTGTATTAGGGGCAGGAATTCCAGCGATTGGCCCTAAAGCCACGATTAGCTTATTATCAGGCCCTAAAGGGTCGATACCGGGTTTTAGTTCATCCCAGAGAATTTTTACAGCAAATCCTCTTCCACCAACCCATTTTTTGGCGAATTCTTCAGAATAAGTTTCTTTTTTTACGGTTTTAGATGAGAGGTTTATTCTCAGAATGTTGCCGGTCCAACCTTTCATTAACATCCTCCAAAATTAAAAAATTTACTTTTCTCTTATGATGATAGCATACAAAATGTTCAAAGGTAATGCAACCTGGTTAAATGATTTGACATGCCTTCTCATAAGCAGTTGAGTAGACTTTTTAATGAATTCCCAGAAAATCGAGAATCGGAAGAATC